>NZ_AP025637.1:600000-900000 GCF_022846615.1 Roseomonas fluvialis | reverse complement strand
CCCGCACCACGACCAGCTAGACTGCGGGCTCAACGCAACGGGTGGTCGGTGACGCGGGACGCGGATGGGGCGTGGGATGGATGGCTGGCGGCGGCGCAGGCCGGCGATGCGCGCGCGTATGACCGGCTGCTGCGCGATTGCCTGCCGCTGCTGCGCGCCATCGCGCGCCGGCGCGTCGCCGACCATGCCGAGGCTGAGGACGCGGTGCAGGATACGCTGCTGACCATCCATCGCATGCTCGCCACATATGATCCGGCGCGCCCGGCGCGGCCCTGGATCGCCGCCATCGCGGAACGGCGCTGCATCGACCGGCTGCGCCGGCGCGGCCGCACCTCGGGCCGCGAGAACCCGATCGACGACCATGCCGAGACGCTCGCCGCACCGGCCGGTGTGACCGGCGAGGACCGCGTGGCGAACCGCCAGCTGCGCGATGCGGTGGCGGAGCTGCCGGAAAGCCAGCGCACCGCGTTGCGCCTGGCGAAGCTCGAGGACCTGCCGCTGGCCGAGGCCTCGGCCCGTTCGGGCCTGTCGGTCGGCGCGCTGAAGGTCGCGACCCACCGTGCCTTGAAGACCCTGCGCCGCAAGCTCGGCGTCGAGGACGAACGATGAAGACCGATGACCTGATCGATCGCCTGTCGGCCGACCTGCGGCCCGTGAAGCGCCTGGCGCCGCCGCTGCTGCGCGCGGCGATCTGGATCGGCCTGGCGGTGCTGTTGGTGGCGGCCTGCGTGCTGGCCTTCGGGCCGCGCCACGACCTGATGGACCGGCTGTCGCGCCCGCATGAGATGGCGCAGCTGGTCTTCGCCCTGGCGACCGGCGTGCTGGCCGCGATCGCCGCCTTCGAACTCGCGCTGCCCGACCGGTCGCGGCACTGGGCGTTGCTGCCGCTGCCGGCCGCGGTCGCCTGGCTGGGCAGCCTGGGCATGGGGTGCCTCGCGGATGTCGCGCGGGAGGGGCCGCAGGCGCTGGTGCTGGGCACGTCCTGGGGGTGCTTCCGCTTCATCGTGCTGATGGGCGTGCCGCTGACGCTCTCGCTGGTGTGGATGCTGCGCCATGCCGGGCCGATCCGGCCGGTGCCGGTGGCGGCACTGGGCGGGCTGGCGGGGGCGGCGATCGCGTCGGTCGGGCTGTCGCTGTTCCATCACCTGGATGCGGCGGCGATGGTGCTGGTCTGGCACGGCGGCACGACGCTGCTGGTCGTGCTGGTGTTCCTGGTGTTCGGGCGCTTGTGGGGCGACCGCGCAGGGCCGCGCTTCACGGCGGCTTAAGGGAGGCGTGCGCAAATGCGCTTCGGGATTTGTCCGGAGATGTCATGCGCGCCTTCCTCAACATGCCGGTGGGTCTGAAGCTTGGCGCATCGAGCCTGCTCACGGTCCTCATGCTTGGTGGCGTGGTCGGCACGGTCTACGTGACCGGCACGAAGATGAACGAGCGGATCCGCGAGCAGAACCGCATCGCCGAGGGTGCGGAGCGGCTCACCGCCACGACGGCCACCGCGCGCGACGTGCCGCTGCACGCTCAGTCGCTGCTCGCCGCGCAGCGCCCGGCGGATGTCGAGGCCGCGCGCGACGCCGCCCTGGGCGCGCTGGAGCGCGCGGGCGAGATGGCGCGCCAGGCGGCATCCCAGTTCGACGACCGGACCGCGAAGGACCTGCTGGGCGCCGTGGCCGAACGTGCCGCCGTCTATGCCGCCGCGACAGCGGAACAGGCGCGGCTGCGCCTGGCGGTGCTGGCCGCGCGCGACGACGGCTTCCTGCAGCGCGCCGCCGAATACGACCAGGGCTTCGAAGGGGCGAATGCGGCGATCGAATTCGACCTGACCGGCGCGCAGCAGGACGACGTGCGCACGCGCTTCGTCGCCTTCCACCAGGGCGTGAACGACATGCGCGCATCGGCCCTGCGCTTCTTCGCGACCGCGGATGACCGCCAGTCGCAGCGTACGCGCCGCGCGGGGGCTCAGGCCCGCGTGCACATGCGCGGCGCGATCTCTGCCGCCGCCGGCCAGGACCGTGTGCGCGAGGAGCTGGAACGCATCGGCCGCAGCGCCGAACAGGCCTACGAGAGCGCCATCGCCGCGATCGAGACGGCCGCGACCCTGGCCCGCTTCACGACCGAGCAGGCCGCCCCCGCCCGCGAGGGACTGGCCACCGCCGTCGCCGCCGCGAATGACCGGCTGAACGAGATGCTGGCGTCGACCTCGGCCGCGGTGACCGTGTCGGTCGCGCAGCAGGAACGCATCGTGCTGGCGGTGGCGGGGGCGATCGTGCTGCTGCTGCTGCTGTCGGCCTGGGTCATGACGCGGGCGATCGGCGCGCCGCTGCGCCGCCTGGCCGGCGCCATCGTGCAGATCGCGGAGGGGCGCGCCGACATCAGCGTGCCCGACCGCGGCCGGCGCGACGAGATCGGCCGCATCGCCGACGCCGTGGAGGGCCTGCGCGGCAATGTCGCGACCGCCTTCGCACGCAGCCAGATGATCGAGCAGATGCCGATCGGCGTGCTGGTCGCGGACCCGCACAACGAATTCCGCATCAACTACGCCAATGCCTATTCGATGGAACTGGTCCGCTCGATCGAGGCCCACATGCCGGTCAAGCCCGAGGCCATGATCGGCCAGACCATCGACATCTTCCACAAGGTGCCCGGGCGCATCCGCACCATGCTGGCCGACCCCGCGAACCTGCCGCACAAGGCGCGCGTGAAGATGGGGCCGGAGGCGCTGGACCTGAATGTCTCCGCGCTGCGTGACTCGCAGGGCAACTACGTGGGCGCGATGCTGGCCTGGCACCGCGTGACCGAGCAGGCCCGCCTGGCCGACACCTTCGAGGCCGATATCGGCGCGGTGGTGAATTCCGTGGCCGCCGCCGCCGCCCGGATGCAGACCTCCGCCCGCAGCCTGACCGAAGCGGCAGCCGAGAGCGGGCGCGAGGCGCTGGCGGTCAGCGAGGCCGGCGCGCAGGCCAATGCCGACGTGCAGGCGGTGGCCGCCGCCGCCGAGGAGATGGCCGCCTCCGTCGAGGAGATCACGCGCCGCGTGGCGGAGGCCGCCGACGTGGCGCGCAAGGCGGTGTCCGAGGCAAAGGCGACCGACACGACCGTGCGCGGCCTGTCCGAGGCCGCGTCGCGTATCGGCGACGTGGTGCGGCTGATCGGCGAGATCGCGGGGCAGACCAACCTGCTGGCGCTGAACGCAACCATCGAGGCGGCGCGTGCGGGCGAGGCCGGCAAGGGCTTCGCGGTGGTGGCGAGCGAGGTGAAGAACCTGGCCGGCCAGACCGCCAAGGCGACCGAGGAGATCGGCCGCCAGATCGCCGAGATGCAGGGCGCGACCACCCAGGCGGTGGACGCCATCCGCGCCATCGGCACCACCGTGGACCGCACCAGCGACATCGCCACCGCGATCGCCGCCGCGGTCGAGGAACAGGGTGCGACCACGCGCGAGATCGCGCGGTCCGCGGCGCAGGTGGCGCAGGCGACCGGCACGGTGGCACAGAAGATCGAGGGCATCCGGTCCGCCGCGGAATCGACCGGCGGTTCGGCGAGCGGCGTGCTGGAAGCCTCCGGCGCGCTGGCCGGCGATGCCGAGACACTGCGCAGCCGGGCGGAGAACTTCCTGCGCGCGGTGCGCGCGGCGTGACGGATGGCGCGGTCAGCCCCGCGCCATCTCCCGATAAATGAAGGTGCCGTCGTCGGCGGCGGCATCCTGCACCGCCAGGTCCAGCAGCGCATGGTGGGGCGACAGCGCGCAGGCCGGGTCCGTGGCGCCGGCATCGCCGGTTAGGGCGAAGGCCTGGCAGCGGCAGCCACCCCAGTCGACCTCCCGCCGGTCGCAGGACCGGCAGGGTTCGGCCATCCAGGCAGTGCCGCGGTAGCGGGCGAAGGCTTCGGAGGTTTCCCAGATGTCGCGCAGCGACATCGCGCGGACATCGGGGAAGTCGAAGCCGGGCAGGCTCTCGGCGGCATGGCACGGCAGCGCGCGACCGGCGGGCGAGACCGCCATGACGCGGCTGCCCCAGCCGCCCATGCAGGCCTTGGGGCGATGCGCGTGGTAGTCAGGCACCACGTAGTCGATCACCAGGCGCCCCTTCAGCGCGATGCGCGCGGCATCGACCGTGGCCGTCGCGGCATCGAGCTGCGCGCGCGTGGGCAGCAATGCCGCGCGATTGGCCAGCGCCCAGCCGTAATACTGCACATGCGCGACCTCCAGCCGCCCCGCGCCGAGCGCCAGCGCGAGGTCGATCAGCGCCGGCAGGCGATCCAGGTTCTGCCGATGCACCACGGCGTTGAGCGTGAGCGGCAGCCCAGCCTCGGTCACGTGCCGCGCCGCGGCGAGCTTGCGCGCATGGGCGCCGGGCATGCCGCCGATGCGCTCAGCCCCCGTCGACTCGGTGTCCTGCACCGAAAGCTGCACGTGATCCAGCCCCGCCGCGGCCAGCGCCGCGACACGCGCGGCATCCAGCGTGACGCCGGCGGTGATCAGGTTGGTGTAGAGGCCGGCCTGCGCGGCGGCGGCAACCAGTTCGACAATGTCGCGCCGCGCGGTTGGCTCCCCGCCCGACAGGTGCAGCTGCAGCACGCCGAGCGCGGCGGCTTCGCGGAACACCCGCGCCCAGGTGGCGGTGTCCAGTTCCTGGGCCGCGCGCGTCAGTTCCACGGGGTTCGAGCAATAGGGGCAGCGCAGCGGGCAGCGATGCGTCACTTCCGCGAGCAGGCCGAGCGGGGGCGCGATGGTCATGCCGTCACCACGCCCTTCGCGGCCAGGTCCGCCAGCATCTCGGTCACGTCGGCCAGGATGTCGGCGCGCGGGGCGGCAAAGCGGGCCGCCAGGTCATCGGCGATGGCGCCCACGCTGCGCGCGCCATCGACCAGGCGCAGGATTTCCAGCGCAATCTCGTCGGGCACGAACATGCGTTCGGGGGCGAGCACGATCCAACGGCCGCGCACCGTGTCCTCGCGCAGCTTCACGCCGCGTTGAAGGCGCGGGATGGCGGCTTCGTCCATCACGGGCGGAAGGCGCCGGGCGGCGGCAGGCCCGGTTCCACATAGGCGAAATGCAGTGCGTCGAGCTGCGCCCAGAGCAGGTCGCATTTGAAGCGCAGCGCGCCCAGGACCTGCTCCTGTTCGGCGCGCGTGCGCGGCACGCGCTTCACGTAGTCCAGCGCGAAGGCGACATCGACCGGCGCCTGCGTCAGCCGCGGCGTGAAATAGGCGAGCGTCGTCTCCGACACGAAATCGTAGTTCTTCAGCATGCCGGCGACGCGCTGGCTGATGATGTTGGGCGAGAACATTTCTGTCAGTGACGACGCCACGGCTTCCAGCAGCGTGCGGTCGCGCACGAAGGCGACATAGGCATCGACGGCGAAGCGCGTGCCGGGCAGCAGGCCTTCCAGCGAGACGACGTAGTCGCGATCCAGCCCCAGCCCGTCGGTCAGCGCGAGCCAGCGTTCGATCCCGCCCGGCGCGGTGCCGTCGCCGTCATGGTCCACCAGGCGGCGGCGCCATTCGCGGCGCAGTTCGGCGGTGGGCAGGCGCGCCAGCACGGTCGCATCCTTCCGGGGGATGGACGCCTGGTAGTAGTAGCGGTTGAGCGCCCAGGCCTGGACCTGCGGCTTGGTCAGCTTCCCGCCATGCAGCAGCCGGTGGAACGGGTGGTGGATATGGTAGCGCTCGTCGCCGATCGCCTGCAGGCGCGCGTGCAACTCATCAGGCGAAAGCATGTCGGTCATGCGATGTGCAGCTCCATCCCGTCTTCGGCGATGTCCCAGCCGGCGGCCGCAGCCTGCGCGCGCTCGGGGCTGTCGGCCAGCAGCACGGGGTTGGTGTTGTTGATGTGGATGAAGACGCGGCGGCGCACGGGAATGTCGCGGAAGGCGGCGATGGTGCCGTCGATCGACATGTGGCCCATGCGCGCGCCGGTCTTGGGGCCGGCGCCGGCGCGGATCATCTCGTCATCGGTGAACAGCGTGCCGTCGAACAGCAGGGTGTCGGCGCCGGCGATGCGCGCGGCGAGTGCGGGCGTCATGGCGGCGCAGCCAGGGATGAACAGCAGCGCGCCGCCGCCGGCGCGCACCGACACGCCGATGGTCGCGCCATCATCCGCGCGACCGGGATCGGCGCCGGCTTCCTCGAACAGCGGGACCTTTCCGGGCACGGCGAAGGCCTCGAGCGTGAGGCCGAGCGGATCGCCCGCCGCGTCGGCCAGCGCGACGGCATCGCCCAGCGGCAGCGCGCGGCGTGGCACGATGGCGCGGTCGAGCACGTTGAAGATCGGGTTGGCATCCAGCGTGGCGAGCGCCGCCGGGCCGCCGTACAGCGCGAAGGCCTGGCGTTCGCGCAGCGTCAGAAGGCCGGCGATGGTGTCGACCTCGGCGCCGGTCAGCACCACCGCGGCGATCGGCGAATGGCGGATGCGCCCGGGTGCGGGCACGGGATGCAGGGCGGGGGTGGCGGCGATCTGGGCGCGCAGGTCGGGCGAGGCATTCAGCACCACCCAGCGGACGCCATCGGCGCTGACCGCGAGTGAGGCCTGGCTGCGCGCGGGGGCCGCCGGGTCGCCGGCGCGGGCACGCAGGCAGCCGGGGCCGGCCGAGTTCCATTGCGGGAAGCCGCCGCCGGCCGCCGCGCCAAGGACGATTGCGCGGAGCAAGAAGCTGGTGTCCTCGGGTTGCGTCCGGGCGCTCAGCGCCGCGGGCCAGCGTGACGCATGGCCGAGGCACGGCCCCGGAGGCCGGGGTCCGTGCGGGCCGTTCGGCGGCGCGGGGCGCGCCGCCGCCTGGGATCAGGCTTCGGCGCAGGCGTAGCAGTTGATCTCCATCGCGACGGACACTTCGGTCACGCGGGGCTTCTTCCAGGCCATGACGTTCTCCTGTGGCAGCGACGCGACATTGCGCCTAGGTGGAAGGTCGTGTGCCCGGGGCGTCAGGTCAAGCGTGGGTTGTGTCGATCATGGCGGGTTCTCCGGCCGGGGACGCGTGCCGACCGGGCCGAAACGCGCTAGACCCCCCGCCCCGGGCCGCCTGGCCCGCAGGAGACGGGAGAGCCGCATGGGCATGAAGGTCGCGATCGTGGGCGCCACCGGGGCGGTGGGCCGCGAAATGATCAAGACGCTGGCCGAACGCGCCTTCCCGGTGGACGAGGCGGTGGCGCTGGCCTCGGGCCGGTCGGCGGGGCAGGAGATCTCGTTCGGCGAGAAGACCGTGCTGAAAGTGCGCGACCTGGATCGCTACGACTTCGCGGGCACGGCGCTGGCGCTGTTCTCGCCGGGGGCGACGGTGTCCGCCGTGCATGCGCCGCGGGCGGCGGCGGCGGGGTGCCTCGTCATCGACAATACCTCCCAGTTCCGGATGGAACTCGGCGTGCCGCTGGTGGTGCCTGAGGTGAACGGCGCGCTGCTCGCGACCCGGCCGAAGAAGGGGATCATCGCCAACCCGAACTGCTCGACCATCCAGATGGTGCTGGCGCTCAAGCCGCTGCACGACATCGCGAAGGTGAAGCGCGTGGTGGTCGCGACCTACCAGTCGGTCTCGGGCGCGGGAAAGGAGGCGATGGACGAGCTGTGGTCGCAGACCCGCGGAATCTTCGTGAACGACCCGCCGCTGGCCGAGCAGTTCACCAAGCCGATCGCCTTCAACGTCATTCCCCACATCGACGCCTTCATGGACGACGGATCGACCAAGGAGGAGTGGAAGATGGCGGTCGAAACCCGCAAGATCCTCGACCCCGACATCCAGGTGGTCGCGACCTGCGTGCGCGTGCCGGTAATGATCGGCCATGGCGAGGCGGTGCACGTCGAATTCGAACGCCCGATCACCGAAAAGCAGGCGCGCGATGCTTTGCGCGAAGCGCCGGGCATCACCGTGATGGATCATCGCGAGGATGGCGGCTACGCGACGCCGATCGAGATCGCGGGCGAGGACAGCGTCTTCGTCTCGCGCATCCGGCGCGACCCGACCGTCCCGCACGGCCTGTCCTTCTGGTGCGTGGGCGACAACCTGCGCAAGGGCGCGGCGCTGAACGCCGTGCAGATCGCGGAACTGGCGCTGCGCAACGGGCTGTTCGCGGCCTAGACGAGATCCCGACCAGGTGGAGTCACCTCGTCGGGTGAAGATGCTCGCGCGAGAACGAGCTAGGGTCCAAAGCCAATCAGACCCGAGGCGGATGGCCGAGGATCGCGCAGCAGGCCGCCAGCAAGGACGCGCTGCCGATGCTGATGGCATCGGCAAGCGGCCTGACGCCCGGGTGCCGCGCGAGACCGGCCAAGCGCGCGACAGATGATGGGATTCGGCCCCTGGGGACGTTTCCGCGAGCCATAGCGAACGGAAACGACCCTAGCGCCGGCGCGGCCACGCCAGCACCAGCCCGCCGGCGGCGATCAGCGCGCAGCCGGCGATCGCCCAGGCGCCCGGCAGGCGCGCAAACAGCAGCGCATCGAAGCCGAGCGCAAACACGATGCGCGAATAGTGCCAGGGGGCCAGGCCCGAGACCTCGGCGCGGCGCACGGCACCCGCAATGCACAGCAGCGCCGCCGTCTGCACCGCCGCATAGAGCACCACAAGCGCAACATCGGCCATGGCCGGCGCGCGCCACAGCCAGGGCATGGCGGGGGCCAGCAGCACCACGCCGGCCAGCGCGCCCTGCAGCGTCGCGTCCCATTCATCGGCCGCGCCGCGAATGCGCCGTGTCATCACCTGGTAGAGCGCGTAGGTGAGCGCGGCCGCGACAGGCACCGCGGCGGCACAGGTGAACAATTCCCCGCCCGGGCGCACCACCACCAGCATGCCGGCGAAGCCAAGTGCGACCGCCACCCAGCGCCGCGGCGTGACGCGTTCGTGCAGCACCAGCGCACCCAGCACCACCAGGATGATGGGCGCGGTGAATCCCAGGGCGGAGGCCTCGGTCACCGGCACCAGCGAATAGCCGAGCACGGCGAGCGTGGTGGAGAAGATCAGCATCGCGGCGGCCAGGCGCTGGTCCATGGCGCGCGGCGGTGCCAGCAGCCGGCGCACCGCAGCGCCGGCATCGGCCGTGACGACCAGCCACGCGCCCCACCCCGCCAGCACGATGGCGGAGCGCAGGAAGGTGATCTGCACCGGATCCAGCGCATCCGACAGGATCTTCGCCAGCGCATAACCCAGCGTGTAGAGCAGCCCCGCCGCCAGCGTGAGCAGCACCGCAAGCGTGGGTTGGCTCATCGCCGGTCCGGGTAGTCGCGGCCCGGGCGCGCGCGATAGGAGGGCAGCGACCAGCCGGTGGCGATCGCGGCGGCGCGCGCGCCGAAGGCGATCAGCCCGCCGGCCGAGATGGCGGCGACGCGCCCGACGCCGGCTTCGTTCAACAGCACGAAGACCGCGGCGCCGAGGGCGGCGGCGGTGGCATAGATTTCCCGCCGGAGGATCAGCGGCACCTCGGCGCAGACGATGTCGCGCAGCACGCCGCCGAAGGTGGCGGTCACCACGCCCATCAGCACCGCCACCCAGGGGGAGGCTCCGGCGCGCAGCGCGGCCTCCGCCCCCAGCACGGCGAACAGGCCGAGGCCCACGGCATCCGCCCACAACAGCACCACGAAGCGGCGTTCGACCAGGTGCGCGGTGAAGAAGACCGCCACCGCCAGGGCCGCCGCCAGCCCCACCATGCCGGGAACCGCCAGCCAGAAGACCGGCGCGCCCAGGATCAGGTCACGCACGGTGCCGCCACCGAAGGCGCACAGGCACGCGATCAGCATGAAGCCCACCGGGTCGAGCTGCTTGCGCGACGCCGACAGCGCGCCGGCGACCGCCAGCACGGCCACCGCCGCCCAGGTCAGGACCAGCAGCAGGTCGTCGAAATAGCTCACGCCCGCCTTATTCGGCCGGCGCGGGCGCGGTGCGGCGGCTGCGGGCCTCGGCCTGGGCGGACCCGGCGCAGAGCAGCGACAAGGCCAGCAGCGCCGCCACCACCGGCAGCACCAGCTGCGGGTAGCCCATGTCGATGACGAAGCCGAGCGGCACCGGCGTGATCGCCCCACCCAGCGGCAGCCCGGAGGAGACGAAGCCGAACACCTTGCCGATCTGCCCCGGTGGCGCGGCGTCCTTCAGCATCACGTCGCGCGGCGTGCGCGAGGCGCCAAGCGCGAGCCCGCCCACCAGGCCAACCACCGGCAACAGCAATTCCGGGATCGGCAGCAGGCCAAGGGCGAGGATCATGGCGATCGCCACACTGGTCAGCACCACCACGAAGCCGATCAGGTTGCGCTTGGTGCGGTCCACCACCCAGCCCCCCACCAGCGTGCCGGCCGTGGCCCCCACCATGTAGCCGGTCAGCACCATCGAGGCGACCGCGACCGGGGTGCCCCACAACTTGCCCAGCACCGTGATAACGAAGGCCTGGACGCCAGACCCCGCCATCGAGGACAGCATGAAGAACCCGAAGAACAGCAGGATGGGGCGCGAGAGCAGCACCTCCCGCCCGCTCGGTTCGTCGCCGGTTCGGGCCGGCTTGGCCTGGTCGCGCAGGATGCGCGACTGCACCAGGATGGCGACCACCACCGGCACGCCGAGCAAGCCTACCAACAGCAGCGCCCCGCGCCAGCCCATCACTTCCGCCAGCACCGCCACCACCGGCGGCGCCAGCGCGAAGCCCAGGTTGCCGGTGAAGGTGTGCAACGCAAAGGCGCGGCCCATCCGTTCCTTGCCGATGGACCCCGCCAGGATGGCGTAGTCCGCCGGGTGGATGACGGAATTCCCCACGCCCGACAGGATCGCCAGCAGCCAGATCGCCCAGATGCCCGGTGCGAAGGCCATCGCCGAGATCGACAGCGCCATCAGCAGCGTGCCGCCGACCAGGAAGGGGCGCGCGCCGTGCTTGTCGACCAGGAAGCCCACGGGGGTCTGCAGCAGCGCCGTGGTGCCCGACATCAGCGCCATCGCCAGGCCGAGTTCGGCAAAGGACACGTCGAATTCGGCGCGCCAGAGCAGGAACAGCGGCGGCAGCGTCAGCACATAGAAATGCGACAGGAAATGCCCGGTGCCGATCAGGGCGATGATCCGGGCGTCCTGGCCGGTAGCGGGCGTGTCGGCGGCAGGCATGCGGCGCTCGTGTCAGATGTCCCTCAACGCTGGGCGCAAGGTGCTGTCGCGTCAACGCCGGGCCTTCGTGACAATCCCTCCATCCTTGGGACCGGCGTCGATCATCACGCCGGCGCGGTGCCCCCCCGCCGTCCTCCCGACCGCCGCGCTACACGGTCCGGGCCGGCCCGCGCCGCGAATCGCGAAGGCTTTCGTTGCTCTCCCGGCGGTGCAGCGCGAGCATCGGCGCATGATGAATTCCATCCACCGCCGCAGCCTGGCCGCGCTCGCCCTGGCATCCCTACCGGCTGCGGCGCACGCCCAGCCCGTACCGACACTGGACCTTCTGATCGGCCGGGGTGGCCCGGCGGCCGGCGCCGGTGTGCTCGACGAAGCCCTGTGCCAGGCGCTGGGCCAGGTGCGCCGCGGGCGCGTGGCGTTGCGCGCGGACGGGCGGGCGATCCCCGACACCATCGCGGCACCGCCCGACGGCAGCACCCTGCTTCTGACCGATGACATCGCCACCTTCTTCCGGCCCACCACGCGCGCGATCCTGCCCGACCGGATGCACGATCTGGTGCCGGTCACGATGGTCTTCCGCTTTCCCAGCGTGCTGCTGGCGAAGGTGGAGCTCGGCGTGTCGGACCTCGCGGCGCTGCTCCGGCTGGCAGGGCGGGAGCCGGACAGCGTCGCGGTCCGGGTCGGTCCCACGCTGCGCTCGGAGGGCGTGGCCATGGCGCTGGTCGAAAGCGCGGCGGGCGTGCGCTTTTCCCTGGTCGATTTCGGCGTCCGCGGGCGCGGCTCGCCGCCGCGCTGGGACCTGGCCGTCGAGTCGCCTTCGGCCGCCACGCCCCGGCCACCGGGGGGACCCGCGCTGCGCCCCATCGCGGTCACGACGCCGCGGCGCGTCGCGCGGCTGCCGACTGTGCCCAGCTTCACCGAGCTCGGCCAACCGGGCTTCGAGGCGATCGGCTGGTGGGGGGTCTTCGCCCCGCCAGGCACCACGCCCGAGACCTGCGACGGCCTGCACCGCGACATCGCGCGCGCCTGCGCCCTGCCCGCGGTGCGCCAGGCAGTGGCGGGCTGGTACGCCGAGACGCCAGTGATGCCGCCGGCTGAGTTCGCCGCTCTCCTGGCGCAGGAGCGGCCGCGGATCACGGCGCTCGCGCCACGGCTGCGCCGAAGCATGTTGGGCTGATCGACCGTTCGAGATTGCCGTGCCGAACTGCGGACTTTGCCGGACGGCGCCGTCCCGAACGCTCGTGGAGAAGCCCCGGCTTGCGCCGTGCCCGAAACGGGCGCCGCGCGGAACCCGCGCGATTTGACGCTCTGCCGCGCCGCACCATACAAATGCGCGAGATCAAGGCCGCATCTTCCGCACGGGAACGGGACAAGCGGCCGCCTGGAGTACCGGACCCATGTCCAAGACCACCGATGTGCGGGAGGCCGTGATGGTCGGCCGCCGTTCGGACGGCACGCTTGTGCGCCGTCCGCTGTCGCCGCACTTGCAAGCCTACGACATGATGCAGATGACCAGCGTGCTGTCGATCACGCACCGCATCACCGGCATCGTGTGGTCGATCGGCATGGTCTTCCTGGTGTGGTGGCTGGCGGCCGCCGCCGCCGGCGAGGCATCGTTCAACGGCGTGCAGTGGTTCTTCGGATCCTTCTTCGGGATCCTGGGGCTGATGGCCCTGACCGCGGTGGCCTGGTACCACACGCTGGCGGGGCTGCGGCACCTGTATTGGGACAGCGGGCGCGGCTACGACCTGCCGACCACCTATGCCACAGGGCGGATGGTGCTGATGGGGACCGCGGGCCTCACCGCGCTCACCTGGCTCGTCCTGCTGATCACCTGGATCTGAGCGCGATGTCCCAGCCCACGCTCCGCACGCTTCGTTCCCCGCTCGGCCGCGCGCGCGGCATGGGGGCGGCCAAGACCGGCACGCATCACTGGTGGATGCAGCGCGTCACCTCGGTCGCGCTGCTGCCGCTGACGCTGTGGCTGGTGTTCTCGCTGGCGCGGATGCCCGACAGCACCTGGCAGCAGGCGGTGTCGTGGATCGGTCGGCCGTTCAACGCGGTGCTGCTGCTGGCCTTCCTGGCCGCCGCCTTCCACCATACCGCGGCCGGGCTGCAAGTGGTGATCGAGGATTACGTACGCGGCGAGCTGCCGCGCATGGGCGCAGTGCTGGCGGTGAAGGGCCTGTGTGCGCTGCTGTGGCTGGTGGCCACGCTGGCGGTACTGCGGATCGCGGTCTGAAACCCCTGGCAGGATGCCGGGGAACGCCCAAGTGGCTAGACGACACATGACGCGGGCCGGAGGGCTTCTTCCCCGCCGCGCGGAACGGATGAGACGGGATCGATGAACGCGATCAGCAAGCCTTCCAGCGGCGCCTACCGCATCGTGGACCACACCTATGACGTTGTGGTGGTGGGGGCCGGCGGCGCCGGGCTGCGCGCCACCTTCGGCATGGGTGCGGCGGGGCTCAAGACCGCCTGCATCACCAAGGTGTTCCCGACCCGCAGCCACACCGTGGCGGCGCAGGGCGGCGTCGGTGCCGCGCTCGGCAACATGGGCGAGGATGACTGGCGCTGGCACATGTACGACACCGTGAAGGGGTCGGACTGGCTGGGCGACCAGGACGCCATCGAATACATGTGCCGCGAGGCGGTGCCCGCGATCATCGAGCTCGAGCACTACGGCGTGCCGTTCTCCCGCACCGAGGACGGCAAGATCTACCAGCGCCCCTTCGGCGGCCACATGACGCATTACGGCAAGGAGCCCGCCATGCGGGCCTGCGCCGCGGCAGACCGCACCGGCCACGCGATCCTGCACACGCTGTACCAGCAGTCGCTGAAGCACAATTGCGAGTTCTTCGTGGAGTATTTCGCCCTCGACCTCATCATGGATGACGAGGGCGTGTGCCGCGGCGTGACCGCCTGGTGCCTCGAAGACGGCTCCATGCACCGCTTCCGCGCGCAGACGGTGGTGCTGGCCACCGGCGGCTATGGGCGCGCGTATTTCTCCTGCACCTCGGCGCATACCTGCACGGGCGATGGCGGCGGGATGGTGCTGCGCGCCGGCCTGCCGCTGCAGGACAACGAGTTCGTGCAGTTCCACCCGACCGGCATCTACGGATCGGGGTGCCTCGTAACGGAAGGCGCGCGCGGCGAAGGCGGCTACCTGACCAATTCCGAAGGCGAGCGCTTCATGGAGCGCTATGCGCCGACCGCGAAGGACCTGGCGTCGCGCGACGTCGTCTCCCGCGCCATGTCGATGGAAATCCGCGAAGGCCGCGGGGTGGGTCCGCACAAGGACCACATCCATCTGCACCTCGAGCACCTCGGCGCCGACATCCTGCACGAACGCCTGCCCGGTATTTCCGAGACGGCAAAAATCTTCGCCGGCGTGGACGTGACCAAGGAGCCGATCCCGATGCTCCCGACCGTCCACTACAACATGGGCGGCATCCCCACGAATATTCACTGCGAGGTGTTGGCCGCGACCGGCAAGGACCAGGACAAGGTCGTCCCCGGCCTGATGGCGGTGGGCGAGGCCGCCTGCGTGTCGGTGCATGGCGCGAACCGGCTCGGCACCAATTCGCTGCTCGACCTGGTGGTGTTCGGCCGCGCGGCGGCGCATCGCGCGGCGGAGACGATCCGCCCGGGCGCGAGCCAGCCGCCGCTGCCGGCCAAGGCGGGCGAGGCCTCGCTCGACCGCTTCGACCGCGTGCGCAACGCCAAGGGCAGCACCAGCGTGTCCGAGCTGCGCCTCAACATGCAGCGCACCATGCAGACCCACGCCGCGGTGTTCCGCACCACGGAACTGCTGCGCGAGGGCGTGGAGAAGATGGACAAGGTCGCCGCGGGCTATTCGGACATCAAGATCGCCGACCGCTCGCTGATCTGGAATTCCGACCTGGTCGAGGCGCTGGAACTCGACAACCTGATCGGCAATGCGCTGACCACCATCCACGGCGCCGATGCCCGCCACGAGAGCCGTGGGGCGCATTCGCACGAGGACCATCCGGACCGCGACGACCAGAACTGGATGAAGCACACGCTGGCGCGCGTGGACGACAAGTATGCGGTGAAGCTCGACTACCGCGACGTGAAGATGCGCACGCTGACGAACGAAGTGCAGGTGTTTCCGCCCAAGGCGCGCGTTTACTAGGACCCGGGCCGTCCGGCCGCCGCGGGGGCACCGGCCCCGGCGCGCGGCCCGGGCGGCGCAAAGGACAGCAAGATGGCCACCTTTACGCTTCCCAAGAACTCCACCGTCGGCGAGGGCCGCACCTATGCCGCGCCGTCGGGTGCGAAGAACGTGCGGTCCTTCCGCATCTACCGCTGGGACCCGGATGGCGGCGCCAATCCGCGCACCGACACGTATGAGATCGACCTCGACCAGTGCGGGCCGATGGTTCTCGACGCGCTGATCAAGATCAAGAACGAGGTCGACTCCACGCTGACCTTCCGCCGGTCCTGTCGCGAGGGCATCTGCGGGTCGTGCTCGATGAACATCGACGGGCTGAACACGCTGGCCTGCCTCAAGCCGATCGAGGAGGTGAAGGGCGATGTCCGCATTTCCCCGCTGCCGCACATGCCGGTGGTGAAGGACCTGGTGCCGGACCTCAGCCAGATCTACGCACAGCTGCGCAGCGTCGAACCCTGGCTGAAGGCCGACACGCCGCCGCCGCCGGATGGCGAGCGCCTGCAGTCCAAGGAGGAACGGGCGAAGCTCGACGGGCTGTGGGAATGCATCCTGTGCTTCTGCTGCTCCACCGCCTGCCCGTCCTACTGGTGGAATGGCGACCGCTACCTCGGCCCGGCCGTGCTGCTGCAGGCTTACCGCTGGATCGCCGACAGCCGCGACGAAGCCACCGGCGAACGGCTCGATGCGCTCGAGGACCCGTTCAAGCTCTATCGCTGCCATACCATCATGAATTGCACCCGCACCTGCCCCAAGGGGCTGAACCCGGCGCAGGCGATCGGCGAGATCAAGAAGCTGATGGTCGAACGCCAGGGCTGAGCCCCGGCGCAATGCCGGGAGCGGCACGCGCGCGCAGCTGGGCGGGCAACGCCCAGGCCCGGCGCCACCCGGCGCCGCGAGACCCCGCCCCTTGAGCGAACCTCCGCCCGATCCTGGCGCCATTGCCGGCCTGGTCGCCCGCCATGCGCCTGGGGCGCGCCGTTTCCTGGCCTGGCGCGCCGCCGCCGCGCTGCCGGCGCTGCTCACGGCGGCCCGGCGCGGCCAACCCGACTGGGTGATGGGCATGGAGGCGCGCGAGGCGGACCTCGCGCCGCTGCTCGCGACGCTGCCGCACGACCCCTGCCTGCACCTGCGCGGCCTGCCGCCGATCGAACCGCCGCCGCCGGGCCAGGCGCACCCCCTGCTGGTGCGCGCGCAGCACGGGCTGCGCCCCGACGTGGTGCTGGTCGGTGCCGAGGACGCGGTGCGTGGCGCGCTCGGCGCCACGCGGCTGCTACGGACGGACGGGCTTCTGCTCGCCCCGCCGCTGACCGCCGAGCAGGAAGACGCGATTGCGCGTGGCTTTACCGTGCTGGCACGGCTGCCGGGCCTGACCGCGCTGCGCCCGCGCCGCGGCGCCCCGCCCGCAGCACCACGCCCGCCCGGCCGCCACGCCATCATCGTCACCGTGGTCGGCGCCCAGACCGAGGCGGAATGGGAGATCACCGGCCCGTCCGTGCGCGCCTATGCCGCCGCGATCGACGCCGAGCTCGTGGTGGCGCGCGACGGCGCCGGCCTGCCCGGCCCCACGCTGAAGGCGTTGTCCATCCCGCTGGCCGAGGCCTTTGACCGCGTGATCATGATGGATGCCGACATCCTGGTCCGCCCGCACGCGCCCGACCTGTTCGGGTTGGTGCCGCCGGAGAAAGTCGGCGCCTATCCCGAAGCGCGGCACTTCCCGCGCGCCGAGATCGCGGCCGAGGCGGCGGCCATGCACGGCGTGCCCCCCTTCCCGCCCGAGGACTACTTCAATGCCGGGCTGATCGTGCTCTCGCGGTCGCACCTCGACCTGGTGCGCGCGGTCGGCGAGGGCCTCGTTGGCGGCACCCATCCCGAACAGGACACGATCAACGCCGAACTGCGCCGGCTCGGCTTCCCGCTGCACCGGCTCGATCCGGAGTTCAACCTGATCGCCACCGGCCGGCACCTCACGGATTGGCGCTGCGGCTGGATGCTGCACACCGCCGGCGCGCCCAAGGCCACGCAGCGCCGCCGCTTCGGCTGGCGCCGCCAGGACTTCCCGCGCGGCGTGGTCTGGACGCGGCAGCCCATCACCGGGCGCGGCCTGCGCCTGCCGCACATGGTGGCCCAGGCCGCGCGCATCGCCGGGCAGGAGGCGCGCGTGATCGACCCGGACGAGATCGCGGTCACGGCCCCGCGCGGCTTCGCCCGCGTGATGCCGAATGGCGTGGCAGCGATCTGGATCGAGGCTGCCGCGACCAACGCGCCGGATTGGCCGGCGGTCGCGCGCCTCGATGGGCTGGCGCCGGGGCGCTGGCAGCTGCGCGCGGTCCCGGTGCCGGAGGAGCCCCTGCCGGATTGTGCGCTGCGCGTGCAGCAGGCGGGCGGCGCGGCGCCGGTCCTGGACGGGCGCCTGCGCGCCGAGGTGTTCTTCGACCTGCCCGACGGTGCGCCGGCGATCGAGGTCGCGCTGGGCGGCAGCGGGGCGGGCGGGGCGCTGGCGGGGCTGGTGTTGCTGCGCGACCGGTCGTGGCCGAACGGGGACTGGCATCCGGCGCCAACTGTGCCAGCATCCCCCTGAAGGCCGGCCGCGCGACCGCGGGACGGCACGCAACGGGAGAACCGACCCATGGAACCTCGTGCCACGCATCGCCGGGCCCTGGCCGCGGCCGCAGGCCTCGCCGCCCTCGCCTTCGGCTTCGCAGCACCTGCTGCGGCTCAGACGCTGACGCTCGGGTCGGCCGCGCCGGTCACCACCATCGACCCGCATTTCCACAATGTCGGGCCGAACAACGCGCTGACGATGCACATCTTCGACCGGCTGGTGGAACGCGACGGGCGGGCCCGCCCGCGCCCTTCGCTCGCGGAATCCTGGCGCGTGGTGTCGGACACGGTATGGGAGTTCAAGCTGCGCCAGGGCGTGACGTGGCATGATGGGCGGCCCTTCACGGCGGACGATGTGGTCTTCACCTTCGGCCGCGTGCCGAACGTGCCGAACAGCCCGGGCGGCTTCCAGGGCTTCCTGCGCGCGATCGAACGGGTGGAGGTGGTGGACCCGCACACCATCCGCCTGCACACCCGCGCGCCGCATCCGCTGATGCCGCTCGACCTCGCATCCGTGTCGATCATTGCGCGGCACGCGGCGGAAGGGGCGGCGACCGAGGACTTCAACACCGGCCGCGCGGCGATCGGCACCGGGCCCTATCGGCTAGTGTCCTACCGCTCCGGCGACCGGATCGAGATGGCACGCAACGAGGCGTATTTCGGCGGGGCGGAGCCCTGGGCGCGCGTGTCGTACCGCATCGTCAACAACGACGCGGCGCGCACCGCTGCGCTGCTGGCCGGCGACCTCGACCTGATCGAACAGGTGCCGACCTCGGACCTCGCGCGGCTGCGCCGCGACAACCGCGTGACCATCACCGAGATCCCGTCGCTGCGCACCGTCTACATGGCGCCCGACTACACGCGCGACGGCAACACGCCGCTGGTGACCGACAACAACGGCACGCCGCTGCCGGTCAACCCGTTCAAGGACGTGCGCGTGCGCCGCGCCCTGTCCATGGCCATCAACCGCCAGGCGCTGGTGGACCAGGTGATGGAGGGTGCCGCCACCGCCACCGCGCAATGGCTGCCCGAGGGCGCCTTCGGCTACAACCCGCGCGTCCGCCCGCGCGCCTACGACCCCGACGGTGCGCGCCGGCTGCTGGCCGAGGCCGGCTACCCGAACGGCTTCCGCGTCACCGTCAACACGCCCAACGACCGCTGGCCGAACGATGCGCGCCTGACCCAGGCGATCGCCCAGATGTGGACGCGCGTGGGCGTGCGCGTGACGGTCGATGCCGCGCCCTGGACCGCCTTCGTGCCGCGCCGCGCACGCCTGGAATACGCCATGCAGATGGCGGCCTGGGGGTCTTCGACCGGCGAGGGCTCGAACTTCCTGGTCAACACCATCGCCACCAACAACCGGCAGCTGCTGACCGGGGCGAACAACAATGCGCGCTTCTCCTCGCCCGCCTTCGATGCTCTGGCGGCACGCGGTTCGGCCACGCTCGACGACGAACGGCGCGAGGCGATCTGGCAGGAAGCGGTCGAGCTGTTCGCCCAGGAGGAACCGGTGATCCAGCTGGTGCAGTACATCAACACCTGGGCGGCGCGTCGCGGCCTGGTGCATGACCCGCGGATGGACGAGCGCACCATCGCGATGGGCGTGCGCGCGGCACGGTAGCCTGATGCCCGCGGCCACGCGGCCCCGCCACGTCGCGAAGGGCGGGCGGGACGCGGCCTTGGCACGGGGCCCCGTGCCGTGCCGGTCACGGCGCCAGTGACACGCGCCACCCGACCGCCTGGAAGGGACGGTCGGGCCCGTTGCCGGTGATCCGCCCGGCCTCGGCCTGCATCGTCACGCGGATGCGGTCCTCGGGGTACCAGTTGAACGCCAGCGTCCAGATCGACTGGATGCCGCCGCGCGTCGGCCCGTCATTCAGGTCGGCCCGGCTGTAGCGGCCGGCGAGTTCCAGCCAGCCCCATTCGCCCGCGGCGGGATCGAGCAGCGCGCCGCCCGGCCGCGTCCAGGCACCCAGGCGTGGGTCCCAACGTCGCGGCGCCCCCAGCAGCGGCCAGGATGCCGCGCCGTACCAGCCGCCGAAGCGCCGCGCGCCGCCTGCGTCGGCATCGACGCCGATCGCCTGGGCCTCGGCGGCCAGGTGCAGCGGCCCGACCATGCCGGAGAGTTCCGGCCCCGCCGCCCAGGCCTGGCCGGCGGCGATGCTCCGCGTGTCGAGGAACCTGTTGGGCGAGATGCGCAGTTCGGGATAGTCGCGCAGCCGCACCGACGCGTCGCCGCGCGTGCCCGGCTCGGTCTGCAGCGCAGCATTGGCGCCCAGCGCCACGCGCAACCATCCCGCGAAGGGCTGCACGACGGCGCGGCCGGCGACGCCGCGCTGCTGCCCGTCATCGGCGGTGGTGGTGACGCCGCCGGTGGCATAGGCGGAGGCGAACCAAGTCTCGCCGCGCAGTTCGACGCCGGCCGCCAGCCGGCTGCTGCCCGAGGCCAGGCTGGTGGCGATCTCGATGATCGAAGCGCGTTCCATGAACAGTTGGGAGAACGACCCGCCCGACACCTCCAGCGTGTGCAGCGGCGTGAAGACCCCCGCCCGCGCGGTCATCCAGTCGAGGCCCGACCAGGCGAGCTGCGCCTCGTAGAGCTGCCCGCCATCCGGCTGCCCGCCCGGCGCGCGCGGGGCGAATTCCCACAGGACCACATAGTCGAGCCCGGGCAGGATCTGGCCCCGCACACCGACCTCCGCCCGCCGGACCGCGACATTGCTCTGGAAGCCCGGCCGCACCTCCTGACCGGCGAATGACCCGGCATCGAGGTCGAGCCGCCCGGCCGGCGCCAGGGTGAACCGTCCGTCGAACAGGTCGAGCCGCGGCATGGCGGCGCGCGGCGTATCCTCCGCGCGCGGCGTCGCCGGCACCAGCAGCGCGGCCAGCGCCATCGCGCCGCACCGAACCCGCCATCGCGCCTGCGCGCCCTGCTTCACCATGGCCCCGCCATCCCACGCTGCCCGGTCGGACCGTACCGTATCGGGCTGTCCCGTCACCCGAACTACAGGAAGCCCACCGGGTCCACATCCACCTGGACCCTGACATTGCCCGGGACGCTCACCTTGGCCAGCCAGGCTTCGAGCAGCGGCTGCACCGCGATGTCGCGCCGCGTCTTGAGCAGCAGTCGCCGCCGGTGCCGCCCGCGCAGGATCGCGAGCGGCGCGGGGGCCGGCCCCAACACCTCCACGCCATCGCCCCCCGGCGCCGCCAGGCCGAGGTCGCGCGCGATGCGGTCGGCCGCGCGCTCCTCCTCGGCACTCACGATCAGCGCCGCCAGGCGCCCGAAAGGCGGCCAGTGGCCCGGGCGGCGCGCATCGGCCTCGGCCGCCATGAAGGCCTCGAGGTCGTCGGCCACCAGCGCCTGCATCACCGGGTGTTCGGGCGCGAAGGATTGCAGCAGCACGCGCCCGGGCCGTTCCTCCCGCCCGGCCCGCCCGGCCACTTGGTGCAGCAGCTGGAAGGTGCGCTCCGCCGCGCGCAGGTCCCCGCCCGCGAGGCCGAGATCCGCATCGACCACGCCGACCAGCGTCAGGTGCGGGAAGTGCCAGCCTTTGGCGACGATCTGCGTGCCGATCACCAGGTCCACCGCGCGGTCCTGGATGGATTTCGCCGCCGCCGCCGCTGCCGCCGGGCCGGGGATGGTGTCCGACGCCATGACCAGCCGGCGCGCATCGGGCCAGATCGCGCTTGCTTCCTCGAGCACGCGCTCGACACCCGGGCCGATCGGCACGGTGGAATGGGGCGTGCCGCATTCGGGGCAGGCCTCGGGAATGCCCTCGACATGGCCGCAATGGTGGCATTGCAGGCGGCGCGCAGCGCGGTGTTCGACCAGCCAGGCGGTGCAGTTGGGGCAGCGCAGCCGGTGGCCGCAGCTGCGGCACAGCGTCATGGGCGCGTAGCCACGGCGGTTGAGGAACAGCATCGCCTGCTCGCCGCGCGCCAGCGTGTCGGTCACCGCCTGCACCAGCGGCGGGCTGATGAACCGGCCGCGCTCGGGCGGCGTTGCGCGCATGTCCACCAACGAGACGCTGGGCAGCGCCGCGCCGCCGTGCCGCGCGGGCAGATGCAGCGCGGCGTAGCGCCCGGTCTGCGCATTCACGCTCGATTCCAGCGAGGGCGTGGCGCTGGCCAGGACGCAGGCGGCCGAACACAGCCGCGCGCGCACCACCGCCATGTCGCGCGCGTGGTAGACCACGCCCTCCTCCTGCTTGAAGGCGGTCTCGTGTTCCTCATCGACCACGATCAGGCCAAGGTCGGGGAAGGGCAGGAACAGCGCGGAGCGTGCGCCGACCAGTACCGGGGCCTCGCCCTCGGCCACCGCGCGCCAGGTCTCGCGCCGCGTGCGCGACGTCAGTTCGGAATGCCACAGCGCAGGGGCGGCGCCGAAGCGCGCGGCGAAGCGGTCGAGCCATTGCGTCGACAGCGCGATCTCGGGCAGCAGCACCAGCGCCTGGCGGCCCTGCGCCAGGGTCGCGGCGATGGCTTCGAAATATACCTCGGTCTTGCCCGAGCCGGTCACGCCGGTCAGCAGCGTCACGCCGAAGGCCCGCCGGCCGGCGGCCAGGCGCAGCGCGGCCGCGGCATTGTCCTGCTCCGCACCCAGCACCGGGCCGGGGTGCGCCGCGTCGGGCCGCGTGAAGTGCGCGGGGCGGGGCAGCAGCGCGGGTTCCAGCAGCCCCGCATCGGCCATGCCGCGCAGCACCGCGGGCGCCACGCCGGCCTCCCGCGCGATCTCGCCGCCCGCGCGCGGCGCGCCGTCGGCCAGCAACGCCAGGACGCGTGCGCGGGGCGGTGTGATGCGCGGACCCTCGGGCCGGGCGGCGGTGCTGCGCCAGCCGGCTTGTGGCGCGCGGGCTTCGAGAGCCGAGGGCGTGCTCATGGCCATGCGCAGCACCGCGCCGGGCGGGCTGAGCGTATAGGCCGCGACCCAGTCCACGAATCGGCGCAGCGTTTCGGTCATGGGCGGGGCGTCGAGAACGCCGCGGATGTCGCGCAGGCGAGCATCCTGCAGCGCAGGATCGGCCGCGCCGTCCCACACCACGCCAGCGACTTCACGTCCGCCCAGGGGCACCACGACGAAGCAGCCCGGCGCCACCGCCATGCCGGAGGGCACGCGGTAGTCATAGGCCGCGCCCAGGGGCAGGGGCAGCAGCACCCGCACCCGTGTCGTGGCCGCAACAGCCTGCGCCGTCACGGGACCGCGCGTGTTCGCCGCGCCAGCCATCGGTTACACTGTGACCCCCGACACCGCCGGCGCGCGCGGCGCGCCCCAGACTGCCGCAGGAAGGTCTCCGGATATGAAGTTCTTCGTCGATACCGCCGAGGTGGCCGACATACGTTCGCTCGCCGAGGCCGGCCTGGTCGATGGCGTCACCACCAACCCCTCCCTGATCGCGAAATCCGGCCGCGACTTCAAGGAGGTGATCGCGGAGATCTGTGCCATCACCACCGGCCCCGTCAGCGCCGAGGTCACCGCCACCGACGCCGCCGGCATGGTCGCCGAGGGCCAGGTGCTGCGGGCCATCGCGCCGAACGTGGCGGTGAAGGTGCCCCTGACGGAAGCCGGGCTGGTCGCCTGCCGCCGCCTGGCGGACAACGGCGCGATGGTCAATGTCACGCTGTGCTTCTCCCCCGCGCAGGCGCTGCTGGCGGCCAAGGCGGGGGCGGCCTTCATCTCCCCCTTCGTGGGCCGGCTGGACGACATCGCGACGGACGGGATGCGGCTGATCGCTGACATCGTGCAGATCTACCGTAACTATCCCGCGCTCACGACCGAAGTCCTGGTGGCGTCGGTCCGCCACCCGATCCACCTGGTCGAAGCGGCGAAAATGGGCGCACACGTGGCAACCCTTCCTCCATCGGTGATCCGTATGTTGCTGAAGCACCCGCTGACCGACCGCGGGCTGGAGGCCTTCCTGGCCGACTGGAAGAAGACGGGGCAATCCATCCTGTGAGCACATCCCTCCCCGTCGCGGACGTCCAGCCGGATCTCCGGGCGGAGGAGGTCGAGGCCTTCCTGCGCGCCCACCCGCATTTCCTGGCCGAACGCCCGGAGATCTACCGCGTGCTGGTGCCGCCCCGGCGACTGCATGGCGAACGCCTGGCCGACCACATGGCGGCCATGCTGGCGGCCGAACGCGCCCGGGCGCGCGCCATGGAGGCCGAGGTGCGCGCCGCGGTCGAGGCCGGGCGCGCCGGCGCCGGGCTGACCGTGCGCATCCGCCTGGCCGTGCTGGCGCTGATGCGTGCCCCCGACGTGATGGAAGCCGTGACGCAGGAAGTGCCCGCGCTGCTGGGTGTCGAGACCTGCTCGCTGGCGGCCGAACCCGTGCCGCGCGCCATCCCGGCCCTGCCGCACGGGGTGCGGATGCTGCCGGGCGGCGCCGTGGCGCGCCTGATCGGGCGCGGGCGCGACGCCGTGGTGCGCGCCCAGCCCACCGAAACCGCGCTGCTGCATGCCGAGGCCGCGGGCCTGGTGTTGCGCGACGCGCTGGCACGCGTGCCGCTGGTCGATGGCCCCCCCATGCTGATCGCGGTCGGCGCGCGCGAGGCCGCCGCCCTGCCGGTGCGCCAGTCGGTCGCGGTGCTGGCCTTCCTGGGCCGCGCCGTGGCGGCCGCGCTGTCGCGGTGAGATGACCGGCGAACAGGCGCGCGCGGCCTGGCTCGCCTGGCTGGCCGGGGAACGCCGTGCCAGCCCGAATACGCTCGAGGCCTATGGCCACGACATCGCGGAATTCCTGGGCTTCCTCACGCGCCACCTGGGCGGGGAGCCCGATATCGCGGCGTTGGGCGCGCTGCGCCCGGCGGACCTGCGCGGTTTCCTGGCGGCGCGCGCGGGCGCGGGCGATGGCACCGCGACACGCGCTCGGCGGTTGGCGGCGGTGCGCGGCTTCCTGCGCTACCTGACGCGCCGGCATGCCATGGCGGCGTTGCCGGTCGGCGCGCTGCGCGGGCCTCGCCCGAAGCCACCCATCCCGCGCGCCCTGACGACCGCGGATGCCCGCGCCGTCGCGCGCGACGTCGGCGAGCACTACGACCCCGCCCGGCACGAACGCGCGCCATTGCAGGCGGCGCGGGACGTCGCGCTGTTCACGCTGCTGTATGGCGCTGGGCTGCGGATCGCCGAGGCGCTGGCGCTGAACCTGGGCGATGCGCCGCTGCCCGGCGGCAGCGCGGCGCTGCGCGTGGTGGGCAAGGGGGCCAAGGAACGCCTGGTGCCGGTTCTGCCGGCGGTGCGCGTGGCGATGGCCGACTACCTGAAGCATCGCGGGCCGGGAGCCGCGGATGATCCGCTGTTCCTCGGCGCGCGGGGCGGGCGGCTCGATGCCGCGGTGGCGCAGAGGTCGCTGCGCGAATTCCGCCGCCTGGCGGGGCTGCCGGAACACGCCACGCCGCACGCGCTGCGCCATTCCTTCGCAACGCACCTGCTGGGCGCGGGAGCGGATCTGCGCGCCATCCAGGACCTGCTGGGCCATGCCAGCCTGTCGACCACGCAGCGCTACACCGCGGTGGATGCGGCGGGGCTGCTGGCGACCTGGAAGAAGGCGCATCCGCGCGCGGGGTGACCCGAGCAGGCACCCATATGCGCGCAGGATTGGCGTGGCGGAAGCCAGGGCGTGCCGCCGCGGCACGACGCGCTGCTATCGCATCCCTGCGCGAGCCTGCATGATCGTCGGGCAGGACGCGCCCGGTACGCGGCGCGCCGCAGGGAACGACGCGCCATGTTCGAAGCGGCCGAGCTCGACCACAAGGTGACGAAGGCGGACTACAAGCGCGAGGAGGCGGAACTCCGCCGCGCGCTGCTGCAGGCGCAGCGCGACCTGGCCGAGCAGCAGCGCTTCCCGGTGCTGGTGCTGATCGCCGGCGTCGAGGGTGCGGGCAAGAGCGAGACGGTCCACCTGCTGAACGAATGGATGGACCCGCGCTTCATCGAGGTGACCGGCTTCGCCCTGCCCACCGAGGAGGAGGCGGCGCATCCGCCGATGTGGCGCTTCTGGAAGGCCCTGCCGCGCAAGGGGCGCATCGGCGTGTTCTTCGGCGCCTGGCAGACCCTGCCGATCCTGGAGCGGGTGCTGGGCAAGCTCGGCGCCGGCGGCTTCGCGCGCCGCACGGAGGAGATCCTGCGGCTCGAGCGGATGCTCGCCGCCGAGGGCGTGCTTCTGGTGAAGTACTGGTTCCACCTGTCCAAGGCGCAGCAGAAGCAGCGCATCAAGGGGCTGGAGAAGGACCGCGAGACGTCCTGGAAGGTCACGCGCTACGACCGCGTGCTGTTCGAGCGCTACGACGAGTTCATCGAGGTCTGCGAGCCCTTCCTGCGCGAGACCTCGACCGGTGAGGCGCCCTGGACCGTCGTGCCGGCGGCCGATGAACGGTATCGCGCGCTGTTCGTCGGGCGGCACCTGCTGGGGGCGATGCGCGCCAGGCTCGACGCGCCCGCCTCGGTGCCGGCGGCCGTGAGTGTCGCGGCATCCCCGCCGCCCGACCGCGTCAACGTCATCCGCGCGCTGGACCTCGACCAGGAGCTGTCGCGCGAGGACTACGAGGAGCAATTGGCCGAGGCGCAGGGGCGGCTCGCGCGGGCCACCCGGCACCGGCACTTCGGGCGGATCAGCGTCGTGGCGGTGTTCGAGGGCAACGACGCCGCCGGCAAGGGCGGCGCGATCCGCCGGCTAGGTGCGGCACTCGACCCGCGCGCGTATCGGATCGTGCCGGTCGCGGCGCCGACCGAGGAGGAACGCGCGCAGCCCTATCTCTGGCGCTTCTGGCGCCACATGCCGCGGCCGGGGCGCTTCGTGGTGTTCGACCGGTCCTGGTACGGGCGCGTGCTGGTCGAGCGCGTCGAGGGATTCGCGCCCGAGCACGACTGGCGGCGCGCCTATGGCGAGATCAACGATTTCGAGGAGCAGCTGGCGGCACGCGGCGCGGTGGTGGCGAAGTTCTGGCTCGCGATCAGCAAGGACGAGCAGCATCGCCGCTTCAAGGAACGCGAGGCCACGCCCTTCAAGCAGCACAAGATCACCGCCGAGGACTGGCGCAACCGCGAGAAATGGGACGCCTACGAGGAAGCGGTCTGTGAGATGGTGCAGCGGACCTCGACGCGCATCGCGCCGTGGACCCTGGTCGAGGCGGACAACAAGCTGCATGCCCGGGTCAAGGTGATCCGCACGCTGGCAGAGCGGGTCGAGGCGGCGTTGAAGAGCGCCTGAGGTCTGACAAACGGACCGCGCAGCGATCCGGAAGCGGAAGAAGCGACCGCGCCGAGACCACCCCTCGCGCTCGGCGCACCAGCACGCGGCGCGCAGCCAAGTTGGCGCATGCCGCTGCCCGGCGTTCAGGGGAAAGACAACGGATCGTGCAGCGATCCGCGAGCGCACAGCGCGACCGCGCCCAAACCTTCCGTCCCGCCTGGCGGATCAGTCCGTGGCGCGTAAGCCAAGCGGCCGGAGGCCGCGCCCGGCGCCTGAGGGCAAAAAAAGCGCGTCAGTCCCGCGCCTCGGCCACCTCGATGACCGGCACCACCTCGACCCGCGCGACGCCGCTGCGGATCATGTCGAGGTTGTGGGCAATGCGCGGGCTGAGATCCACGATGCGCCCGCGCGTCCAGGGCCCGCGGTCCTGCACCACGCCGGTCACGCTGCGGCCGTTGTGCAGGTTGGTCACGCGCACGATCGTCCCGAACGGCAGCGTGCGGTGCGCGATGGTGTCCGACTGCGGGTCGAAGGGCCGGCCATTGGCCATGCGCCGGCCGGTGAAGTGGCGCGCGTAGTAGGATGCGACGCCGACCTGCGGCGCGCCGGCGGGACGATGCTCGACGGTGGGCGCCGCGGCATTGGGCTGGGCATCGCCCTCGGCGGATTGGGCGCAGCCCATGGTCATCAGCGACAGGCCGAGCGCGGCGCCGCAGGTGGCGGCACGCAGCGCTGGGGCGCGGAAGGCTGGGCGACGGCGGAACGCCATGGGGGGCACACTCCTCGGCGGTTCTGGCGGCACGGGCGCTGGCGATGGCCGGCGCGCGCCCGTGGTTGCCTGAATTCGCAGGCGGGGGGCTTGGCAACGTCCCCTTCCTTGCAGCAATTCCCGGGGGCACGCAATACCCCTGCCATGATGTGCCAGCACATGGGCAAGGAACGCCCCGGTATAGGGGCGGCGTGACTTGCCGCGTCTGTAAAGTATTGTGCTGTAATTTCTATTTGGATTGCCCTGCGCGTCCATTGAATTCACCGCTCTCGTTATTGTATTCGCCGGACCGCAAGCGACGCGCGGCCGGGCGGCAGGGGATTGGCGCCGCGCGGCCGGTCCAGTACACGCGCCCGTCTCCCCCGGCACGGACCCGACGCACCATGAGCGGCACCAACCAGCGCATCGACGGCAAGCGATTGTGGGACAGCCTGATGGCCATGGCGCAGATCGGCGCCACGCCCAAGGGCGGCGTCAGGCGCCTCACGCTGTCCGACGTGGACAAGCAGGGCCGCGACACCTTCAAGGGCTGGTGCGAGGCGCTGGGGCTCACGGTCCGCGTGGATGCCATCGGCAACATGTTCGCCAGGCGCGAGGGGCGCGACCCCAGGCGCCTGCCGGTGCTGCTGGGCAGCCACCTCGATAGCCAGCCCACCGGCGGCAAGTTCGACGGCGCGCTGGGCGTCATCGCCGGGCTCGAGGTGATGCGCACGCTGGCCGACCTCAACATCACGACCGAAGCGCCGATCGAACTCATCAACTGGACCGACGAGGAAGGCTCGCGCTTCGGCCATTCGCTGATGGGGTCGGGCACCTGGGCCGGCATCTACAGCCTCGAGAAGACCTACGGCCTGCGCGACGTCGATGGCGTGTCGGTCGGCGAGGCGTTGGACGCCATCGGCTACAAGGGCCCGCACGACGCCAAGCCCTTCCCGGCCGACGCCTATTTCGAACTGCACATCGAACAGGGGCCGATCCTGGAGCGCGAGGGCAAGCAGGTCGGCATCGTCACGGGTGCACAAGCACAGGTCTGGTACGACGCGGTCATCATCGGCCAGGACAGCCATGCCGGCACAACGCCGCCCTCCGCGCGGCGCGACGCGCTGGTGGCGGCCGCGCGCGTGGTCACGCTGGTCGATCGCCTGATGCGCGAGCGCGGCGAAGATGGCCGCGGCACCGTCGGCTGGCTGACCATCCCGCAGGCGAGCCGCAACGTGGTGCCCGGCGAGGTCCGCTTCAGCGTCGAATTCCGCCACCCCGACGACGCGCAGATCACCGGCCTGGCGGAATCCTTCCCGGCCGAGGCGGCGCGGCTGGTCGCCGAGACCGGCTGCCGGCTCGACCTGTCGGAACTCTTCCGCATCCCGGCCCAGCCCTTCGACCCATCCTGCGTCGACCTGGTGCGCCAGGCGGCGCAGCGGCTGGGGTTCACCTCGCGCGAGATCATCTCGGGCGCGGGGCACGACGCGGTATACGTCGCACGCAGCATCCCGACCGCGATGATCTTCACGCCCTGCAAGGACGGGCTGTCGCACAACGAAGCGGAGAGCATCCTGCCGGAGGAAGCGGAGGCAGGATGCCAGGTGTTGTTCGAGGCGGTTGTGGCGCGCGCAAACCGCGTCGTGTGACGCCGGGGGGTCGTCAATCCGGTCGGATCCCAGCGCGGCGAATAACTCCCGCCCAACGCTCGGCATCGGCCCGAATGACGGTGGCCATCGCCTCGGGCGGCTCGTCCAGTGGCTGGGCGCCGAGGGCAAGAAGACGCTCGACCACCTCAGGTCTCTGGACGGACTCGCGAATCGCAACGTTCAGGCGTGCAACGATTGTCGCGTCGGTGCCCGCCGGCGCCAACACGCCCTGCCATCCCACGGCAGGTGGCACGCCGGTCACGCCCGCCTCCAACAGGGTCGGGACCTCCGGCAGGATCGCGAGACGCTCGGCTGTCGAGACGAACAACCCGCGCAGCCGCCCGCTGCGAACCAGGTCCGCGACGGGCGTCACGTTGATCGCGACGCACTGCAGCACGCCGGCAAGAAGGTCGTTCATCGCCGGGGCACCGCCGCGATAGGGCACATGCGTCCAGCGTGTCCCGGTCGCCGCCTGGACCTGCTCCGCGACCAGGTGCGCCAGCATGCCGTTGCCGGCGCTGCCAAAGGAGACCGGCTGGGATCGTGCAGCGGCGATGAAGGCCGCGAAGTCCCGCGCACCGCCATCGGCACGCACGACCAGGATCTGCGGGACGCGCACCGCCCGCGCGACCGGGGCGAAGTCGGCGACGGGGTCGTAGCCGACGCGGGCGTAGAGTCCCGGATTGATCGACAGGCTGTCCGACCCGGCGAGCAGAGTGTAGCCGTCGGGCCTGGAGCGGGCGACGAACTCGTAGCCGATGTTGCTGCCCGCGCCGGGCATGTTCTCCACCAGCACGGATTGCCCGAGCGCGTCCGTGAGCGGGCGGGCCAGCAACCGCGCGACGATGTCCTGGCTGCCGCCGGGCGTGACCGGGACGATGAATCGGATGGGGCGGGCGGCAGGCCAGGATGGGCCCTGCCCATGGGCGCGCGGCAAGGCGATCGGGAGAAGCGCGGCTGGAAGGCCCAGCAGGACGCGTCGACGCATGCGATCCTCCGTTCAAATGCGCGGCAAATGCGCGGCGCATCGAAACTGCGGAAGCACGGATGGAGGCACTATCCAGTTTCGGCCACTCCTGTCCGGGAAATGCCAGAATCTACGTCCGGGGGATCGGTGGGCAGCCTATGCTCACGCCGCGGTGTGGCCGAGGGTCCAAGAAGGAACGCCGGGCGGTGCCGCTGCCTGGAGCATGCCATGGTGCCAGATGGCTCCCGTGCGTTCCCCGGATCGGCCGCGTGTGCTGCGGTCCCGCGCGATGTCGGGCGTGCGCTGGCGTATATGCGCAGGGCGCTGTCGCACCCGCTGTCCGTGACGGACCTTGCCCGCTTCTGCGACGTGCCAGAACGCACGTTGCATCGCCATTTCGTTGCCTTCGTCGGTCATCCGCCGCTCGCGCATTTTCGCGGTATGCGTCTTGCCGCGGCGCGCGAGGCGCTGCTGGCACCGAGACCCGACACGTCGACCACTGACATCGCCACACGGTTCGGTTTTGCCCACCTCGGGCGCTTCGCCGCGGAGTATCGGCGCCGTTTCGGCGAGGCACCATCCGCAACGCTCGCGCGAGGCCGCGGCATCACGGCAGACGCACGCACCGTCGACCACCTTGCTGTACCCCACCTATCGCGCCGGCGTGACGCGCCGGTGATTGCCGTTCACAGCTTCCAGACCGAAGGCGGCTGCTTCGAACTGCGGCGGCTTGCGGAAGCTGTCTCCGAGCAGATTTCGGGCGCGCTGGCCCGCAACCATGGCTTCGCTGTTCGCCTCGTCCGGCCAGCACCGGATGGTCGGGGCGTGCAGCCATCCGATGCGCGCTATGGTCTCACCGGACGGGTCGTGCGCCTGCCCGGCGGCACTGTCCGCGTCCTGACCGCCCTGCGCGACCTCGCGGACGGGTCGCGGCATCTTTGGGGCGACGCGCACGACGGGACGGTCGAGCAGCTGCCGCAGCTTCAGGACCGTATCGCTCATCAGGTCGTTCGCGCGACGCGGCAGAGCATCGACGCCGCGGAGATGGACTCCGCCCGTCGCAAGCCGCCAGGCAGCTTGCGCGCGCACGATCTCGTGTTGCGTGCGCTGCCGTTCATCCTGGCAGCCGACCCGACCAGCGCCCGCGCGGCGCTCGGGCCGCTCGAGCAGGCGATGGGACTCGACCCGGACGACCCGCGGCCTGTCGCGCTGGCATCGTGGTGCCGGGCCCAGCTTCTCCTCTACGACGGGACCGCGCATCCGGACGCCGAAAGGGTATTGGCGCGGCAGCTCGCCGACCGCGCAGCGGCACTCGATCCATGCGGCGATCCGTTGGTGCTGACGGCGCGCAGCGGCGGCGCCATTGCCGCAAACCGATGCGATCAGGTCGACGCGCTGCTCGCACGCGCGGGAGCCGTCGACCCGGGCTTCGGCTGGGTGTGGGAGCGCAAAGGGTGGCTACGGGCGATCCATGGAGAACCCGAGGCCGCGCTCGCGTGCTTTCGCCGCGCGATGCAGCTCAAGGGGCCGCGGGCACCCATCGCGAACTGCCTCGCGGGTATCGGCAAGGCGCATTTCGTCGCCGGACGCTTCGAGGAAGCGGCGCGCTGGATGAATCGGGCGCTGTCGGAGAACCCCGCGGCAGTCTGGCTCAACCGGGTGCTTGCGCCGTGTTACCTCGCATTCGGTGAACAACAGTCTGCCGCCCGCTCGCTTGACCTGCTCCGTCGGGCCTATCCGGGCATCACGCTCGCGCGGGTCGAAGCCGCGCTTCCAGGCATCGGCGACTCACGCTGCGACGATACTCAGGGCCGGCTCCTGGAGGGACTGACCGCGCTTGGCCTGCCGGCATGAGGTGACGGATGCGCCGGCGCTCGCGGCCGCGGGCCGTCAGGAGCCGGCGCGCTCAATAGGCCGGGCTCGACTCCGTCACCGAGACATGCGCCAGGACCACCTTCCAGCCGACATCCGGCAGGCGCACCCAGGTCTGGGATTGGCGCGCGGGCATGTCGCGGCCGCGCATGTCGAATTCCAGGTGGACGGTGGCGATGTCGCGGCCGAGCGTGGTGATCACCAGGCGCCGGCGGTTCAGCTTGATGCCGGGGCCGGGCGGGCGACGGACGCGATGGGCGTGGATCTCGTCGAAGCCGAAGCCGTTCTCGTGGATGGCCGAACGGATCGTCAGCGGCGAATTCCAGAAGGTCGCGTCGAGCACATCGACATCCTTGTCGATCAGCGCCTGTTCGTAGCGTTCGAACAGGGCGCGGACCTCCTCCACGACCTCGGGGTTGTTGATCTCCATCAGGCAGTCTCACTTTCGTTCGCAAGGGCAACGGCGGTAGCGACCAGCAGCGCATCGGCACCCCGCGCGGCCAGCAGGGAAAGACCGACCGGGCGGCCATCGCAGACCGCGCCCGGCATGCTGACCTGCGGATGCCCCGCCAGCCCGCCGAAGGCACACAACACGTTGATCGCGGCACGGATGGCTTCGAGCTCGGGCAGCGGCAGGCCGGTGCGCGGCGCGGGAAACGGCGTGGTCGGCAGCGCCAGCACGGTGCCCGGCGGCAGCAGATGCGCCATGCGCCCGCGGGCCTCGCGCCGCACCAGCGCAGCCCTGCCGCGCTCGGCCTCGGGCATCGTGGCCCCCAGCACCAGGCCGCGCGCCACATTGAAGGCGAAGCGCGGATTGTCGCGCTCGACCCAGGGGCGGAAGGTCTCCCAGGCCTCGACCGGCTGCAGCGTGCGCTGGGCGCGCGACCAGGTGGTCAGGCCGGGCGGGGCCAGGATGTCCTCCCGCCAGTCGGGAATGATGCGCTTCAGGCGATCCAGCATCGGCTGAAGCACGTCGCGAGTCGCCGGGTCGGCGAAGCCGAACGCGTCGGTCGCCACCACCAGGCGCGTGGGCAGCGCGGGGGCGATGGGCTCCTGCAGCAGCACCGCCGAAACCCGCGCGAAGGTCGCGGCATCGCGCGCGAACCAGCCCGTGGTGTCCGAGGTCGGCGCCTGCGGCAGCATGCCCGACAGGTCGAGCCGTCCATGCGTGGGCCGGATGCCGAACAGCCCGCAGAAGGAGGCCGGCACGCGCACGCTCCCGCCGGTATCTGTGCCGAGCGCGGTGTCGCAGATCCCCGCCGCGACCGCGCTCGCCGAACCGGAGGACGACCCGCCCGGCACGTAGCCCGGCGCTGCCGGGTTCTCTGGCGTGCCCTCGAAGGCGTTCTCGCCGAGGATGCCGAGCGAGACCTCGTCCGTGATGGTCTTGCCGACCAGCGTGCAACCGGCATCGAGCAGCGCCTGCACGGCCCAGGCGTGGCGCGTCGGGATGGGGTTCTGCCGGGCCCAGTCAGGGTTGCTGCCCCCGGTCGGGTGGCCGGCGACGTCGAACAGGTCCTTGGCGGCGAAGGTGAGGCCCGCGAGCTGGCCGCCGGGGGCGCCATCGATGCGGACGGAAGTGCCGGGGACGAAGGGGGAGGAGGTCATGCGCCCATCCTGCCCCGCCGGGCGCGGCGCGTCAGCCGCCCACCGCACGCGCCACGATGAAGGCCACCGCCGCGGCCGCACCGCCGATCGCCAGCGTCTGCAAGGCCCCGCGCGCGGGCGGCAGTCCTGTCGCGCGGGCCTTCAGCCAGCCGAATCCGAACAGCGCGCAGGCGGTCAGCGCGGATGACAGCGCCAAGGCCGGTGGCGTGGTCGCGAACATCATGTAGGGCGACAGTGGAATCATGCCGCCCACCACATAGGCGCCGCCGATCGCGATGGCGGATTTCGCGGCGCGCTGGGGCTCGGGTTCCTTCAGGTCGAGTTCGAAGCGCATCATGAAGTCGACCCAGCGGCGCTTGTCGGCGCAGATCGAATCGACCGCCATGCGCAGCGCGTCGCCGCGCACGCCGTAGCGGTGCAGGATGGCGGCGACCTCCCACCGCTCGCGGTCGGCGTATTCGACCGTCTCCTCCTCCTCGCGCCGGCGCTCGGCGGCGTAGTGGTCGGCCTCGCTGCGCGCGGCCAGGTAGCCGCCCAGGCCCATGGCGATGCACCCCGCGGCGATCTCGGCCAGGCCCGCGGTGACGATCAGCGGGTTGGCGGCGATCGCGCCCGACAGCCCGGCCGCCAGCGCGAAGGGCACCGTCAGGCCGTCGGCGGTGCCGATCACGAGGTCGCGCACCACCTCGTTCTGGGTGAAGTGCTTTTCCTCGTGCGGCGGGCCCGGCGGCATCGGCCAGAGGCCGTCGCGGTTGACCAGGTCTGCGGCGGGGGTTTGCGGCGGGGTGTCCATGCGCACAAGGCTATCGCAACGCGGCGGCCGCGACTTGTTCGCAACTCCTCACGACCCGACGGCGGCAGGCGGAAACGGCGATGCTGCGGATCGCGATGGTCGTGCCCTGCATGGTCTTCGGCGCGCCCGAGGCGATGGTTCGGCCGAGGCGTGCGGCACATCAAGGGCTGGATGCAGCGGCACGGGCTGATGCGCGAGGCACCGCCGGGCAAGCGCCGGCGCGGCGGCTGACGCCGCGGTCGCGGTTGCCGCGGCCACGCGCTCACATTACGTAAAGTTCATGTCAGGCGCGCCGACCGACCGCATCCCACCCCATACCATCCTGTTGCCGGTGCTGGGCGTGGCGGCCTGGCTGCTGCTGGGCAAGGCCGGCGCGGGTCTGGTCGCACTGCTGCTGGCTGCGGTGCTGCTCGGCAATGTCATGGCCGCCGTCCACCATGCCGAGGTGATCGCGCTGCGGGTGGGCGAGCCCTTCGGCACGCTTGTGCTGGCGCTGGCGGTCACGGTGATCGAGGTCGGGCTGATCATCTCCATCATGCTGACCGGCGAACCCAACCCGGCGCTGATGCGCGATTCCGTCCATGCGGTGGTGATGCTGGTGCTGCACGGCCTGGCGGGGCTGTGCATCGTGGTGGGCGCCATCCGCCACCGCACCACCGAGTTCCGCGTCGAGGGGGCCAGCGCCTTCCTGGCGGTGCTGATCCCGATGGCGGTGCTGGTGCTGGTGGTGCCGAACCACGTGGTCTCGGCGCCGGGGCCGTTCTATTCGCCGGTGCAGATCGTGTTCGTCTCGCTGGCCTGCATCGCGCTCTATATCGCCTTCCTGTTCATCCAGACCAATTGGCACCGGGATTACTTCATGCCGGTCGGCGCCATGGCGGATGCCGGGCACGCTCGGCCGAGCGGGCGGATGGCGCTGGCATCATTCGGGCTGATGTCCGTGGCCTTGTTCGCGGTCGTGGTGCTCGCGAAGGCGCTCGCGCCGGCGCTGCAGGCGGGGGTTCAGGCGGTTGGCGCGCCGCTGGCGATCGTGGGCGTGATGATCGCGGCGATCGTGCTGCTGCCGGAGACCACGGCGGCGGTGCGCGCAGCGGCGGCCAACCGGCTTCAATCCAGCATCAACCTCTCGCTGGGCAGCGCGGTGGCCTGCATCGGGCTGACCGTGCCCTCGGTCGCGGTGGTGGCCTGGTGGATCGGCCAGCCTCTCGAACTCGGCATATCGCCCGGGGCCAGCGTGCTGATGGCGCTCGGGTTCACGGTGGCGATCATCACCTATGGCACCGGGCGGACCAACCTACTGTCGGGCATCGTGCACCTGGTGCTGCTCGCGACCTACATCTTCTCGGTATTCGCACCTTGAACCCGGGCGCTCTGCGGGGCGCACGGGTTCAAGAGTCATTCTTGATCCCTCGGACGGCGGGCGCCGGCCGTCCGGCCGGCTTGCCTTCGCGCCGTGGACTGGTGCGCCGGGGACCGCTGGTGGTCTGCGCGCGGTCGCGCAGTCGCGCTCCCGGATTGCTGCGAGATCCGTTCTTGTTGGCGGCCGCGCACCGTACGACCGCCTGGCGCATGGGCGCCACCCGCCCCGCCCGGTTGCTCACGGCGCCCCCCGCCTCTATAGCGGCGCCGCCCCCCGACGCAGCCCCAGGTGCCCCTTTGGCCAGCATTGCCCCGACGCCCGACGCTTCCGCCAACCCGGCCCTGGCCGCCCAGGCGGCGATCCTCGCCCGGCCGGCGAGCGAGGCGCGGCGCATGGCCGACGCCATCCGCGCGCTGGCGATCGACGCGGTCGAAGCGGCGAAGTCTGGCCATCCCGGCATGCCCATGGGCATGGCCGATGTCGCGACCGTGCTGTTCACGAAGTTCCTGAAATATGACGCCGCCGACCCGCGCTGGGCCGACCGCGACCGCTTCGTGCTGTCCGCCGGCCACGGGTCCATGCTGCTGTACGCCCTGCTGCACCTGACCGGCCATGCCGGCATGGGCACGGACGAACTGAAGCGCTTCCGCCAGCTGCATTCCCCCGCCGCGGGCCACCCCGAATACGGCGAGCACCCGGGCATCGAGACTACCACCGGTCCGCTCGGCCAGGGCATCGCCACCGCGGTCGGCATGGCGCTGGCGGAACGGATGATGGCGGCGCGCTTCGGCGTGTCGCTGGTCGACCACCGCACCTGGGTCATCGCGTCGGATGGCGACCTGCAGGAAGGCGTCAGCCACGAGGCGGCGTCGCTGGCGGGCCATTACGGCCTGTCGAAGCTGTGCGTGCTGTGGGACGACAACCACATCTCGATCGACGGCGACACCGCGCTGTCCTTCACCGACGACACGCTGAAGCGCTTCCAGGCCTATGGCTGGGCGACGCGCCGCGTGGACGGGCACGACCCCGACGCGCTGGCCGCGGCGATGGCCTGGGCGACACGCAGCCGCAAGCCGGTGCTGATCGCCTGCCGCACCATCATCGGGCTCGGCGCGCCGACCAAGGCGGGCACGGCCGGGTCGCACGGGTCGCCATTGGGTGCGGCCGAGGCCGCCGCGGCGAAGGAAGCCCTGGGCTGGACCGCCGCGCCCTTCACGGTGCCGGACGACATCAAGGCCGGCTGGGAGGCCGCCGGGCGCCGCAGCGCGGGCACGCGCCGGTCCTGGTTGAAGCGCCTGGCCAAGCACCCGCAGCAGGGCGAATTCGACCGTGCCATTGCCGGCCGCCTGCCGGAATCCTGGCACGAGGCGCTGGCTGCGCTGCGCGCCAAGCACGCAGAGGAAAAGCCCAAGCTCGCCACGCGCGTGTCGTCGCAGCGCGCGCTGGAAGCGCTGGTGCCGAGCGTGCCGGAAATGGTCGGCGGTTCGGCCGACCTGACGGGGTCGAACAACACCAACGTGAAGGGCATCCCGGCCATCGCGCCGGGCAATTTCGCCGGCCGCTTCGTCCATTGGGGCGTGCGCGAACACGGCATGGCGGCGGCCATGAACGGCATGGCGCTGCATGGCGGCATCATCCCGTATTCCGGCACCTTCCTGGTGTTCTCCGACTACCTGCGCCCGGCCGTGCGCCTGGCCGCGCTGATGCACACCCGCGTCATCCACGTGCTGACGCATGACAGCATCGGCCTGGGCGAGGACGGCCCGACCCACCAGCCGGTCGAGCACCTGGCATCGTTCCGTGCCATGCCGAACGTCTTCGTGTTCCGCCCCGCGGATGCCATGGAGACGGCGGAGTGCTGGGAACTGGCGGTGAAGCGCGCCGATGGCCCGTCGCTGCTGGCGCTGTCGCGGCAGAACCTGCCCGCGCTGCGCACCGACACGGGCGAGAACCGCTGCGCGCGCGGCGGCTACGTCCTGGCCGAGGCGTCCGGACCGCGCAAGGCGACGCTGATCGCGACCGGGTCGGAACTGTCCCTCGCGATGGAGGCGCGCGCCGCGCTGGAAGCCGACGGGATCCCGACCGCCGTGGTCTCCCTGCCCTGCTGGGAAATCTTCGCGGCACAGGATGCGTCGTACCGCGACCAGGTGCTCGGTTCCGCGCTGCGCGTCGGCATCGAGGCCGCGATCGGCTTCGGCTGGGAACGCTGGCTCGGCGCGGATGGCATCTTCATCGGCATGGGCGGCTTCGGTGCCTCGGCGCCGGCCGAGGACCTGTACCGGCATTTCGGCATCACGACGGATGCGGTCACGGCGGCGGTGAAGAAGCGCGTCGCGTAGTTCAGGACGGGAAGGACAACACCATGGCGGTGAAGGTTTCCATCAACGGGTTCGGGCGCATCGGTCGCCTGGTGCTGCGCGCCGCCTGCGAGGCCGGCCGGCAGGACCTCGAATTCGTCACCATCAACGACCTCGGTTCGGTCGAAGCGAATGCCCACCTGTTCCGCTACGACAGCGTGCATGGGCGTTTCCCGGGCGAGGTGATCGTCGAGGGCGACACCATCACGATCAAGAACGCGGGCAAGACCTGGGGCCCGATCAAGATCACCGCGGAGCGCGATCCGTCCAAGCTGCCGCTGGCCGGCATCGACGTCGCGATGGAATGCACCGGCATCTTCACCAGCAAGGAGAAGGCCTCGGCGCTGCTGACGGCCGGCGCGCGCAAGGTCGTCATCTCCGCACCCGGCGACAATGCGGACGCGACCATCGTCTATGGCGTGAACGAGAAGACGCTGACCAAGGAGATGACGGTCATCTCCAACGCGTCCTGCACCACCAACTGCCTCGCACCCATCGCGAAGGTGCTGCACGACAATTTCGGCATTGTGCGCGGCTACATGGTGACCATCCACGCCTATACCGGCGACCAGAACACGGTCGATACGCTGCACAAGGACCTGCACCGCGCGCGTGCGGCGGCGGTCAGCGCGATCCCGACCAGCACGGGTGCCGCGAAGGCGGTGGGTCTCGTGATGCCGGAACTCAAGGGCAAGCTGGACGGCACCGCCATCCGCATCCCGACGCCGAATGTCTCGCTGGTCAGCCTCGACTTCGTGCCCGCCAAGGAAGGTGTCACGAAGGAAGCGGTGAATGCGGCGATGAAGGCAGCGTCGGAGTCCGGGCCACTCAAGGGCATCCTCGGCTACAATACCGAGCCGCTGGTCAGCATCGACTTCAACCACAACCCGATGTCGTCCACCTTCGACGCGACGCAGACCCAGGTGGTCGATGGCGGGCTGGTGCGCGTGCTGTCGTGGTACGACAACGAGTGGGGCTTTTCGAACCGCATGAGCGACACGGTCGCGCTGTTCGGCAAGCTCTGAGAGGGGCTTGCGGCCGCCCCCCGGCGGCCGCAGGTCACTGGTCGCGATCGGCGCGCCCTGCCCAGGGTGGCCGCCGATCGCGGCGCGTCCATTGCGCGACGTCATCCAGGTCGTCGCCCCGCCACCACCGTGCCCACTGCAACCACCAGCGCATGGCGGCCAGGGCCACGACGAAGCCGATCACGATCGACGCACCACGACACATCTCGCCGGCGGTTAGCGACGCCGTCGTCTCACTGACAGTCGTGATCAGGTCCGTGATCACCGCGCGAAGGTTCACTGCGCCGGCGTGGGCATTCGTCAGCCGGCGCGCGCGCGACGGCTGATGCCATTGCCGCGGCGCCGTGCGTGACGCGACCGAAGGGCGTCGAGCATCGGCCCGAGCAGCACATGATGGCACGCCAGCGTTTCAGACCGACGGGTGTTGCGGGCCAGTGCCGGCGGCTTGAACAGCGCCACGGCGCCGCCATGGTCGAACAGGTTGCGGTTCCCGTCGTCGAAACAGCATTCCGCCGGCATGCCCTCGGCCACCAGCACGCCGTGATCGGGCCGTTCGACGTGCCAGTCGGTGATCTCGAGTGTCGCCGTCTCGGACGCGGTGACGTCGATCGGCTCATCCAGGATGAGCAGGATGCTGGTGATCGTCATGGCGACTCTCCGCATCGGATGAACCGGACGTGGCGGGCATCCTGCTGCCCCGCCGCGGTGCCGGGCGGCGCGGTTCGGAGGGCGGGCCTCGGCGCCGGGTGGGTCATGATGCTGCCAGCCGGATAGTCGCCAGCACCAGCACCGCGCCCAGCGCCGCCGCCAGCGCGGCACCAGGCAGGCCCGCCGCGAGGCTCACGCCCAGCGCCGGCAGCAGCCCCCCCTGCAGCGACCGCGCCGAGGGCGCCGACCACCATGCTGCCGACCATCCCGAGTGGCCCGCGACGCACCAGCATGGTGGCGAGCCGGCCGACGGCGGCGCCGACGATGACCCAGACCAGGACGCGGAACGCGCCCATTCAGGCGCGCGCCATCGCCGCGCCCGTCATGGAACGGCGCGGCGCGCCGATGCTGCCGGCGTCGAAGACACGGGCGGCATGCGGCGTCGTGGCGGCGGCGCCATCGACGGTGCCCTCAGCGCCCGCAATTCGACGCGGGGACACTGTCGACCGTCGTGTAGCGGCCGCCCGAGGTCACCGTGCGCACGCAGCTGCCGGACGGCGCATGGAGCCAGTAGGCAGTCAGCCCCCGCTGGCGCGCGACCGTGAAGCCGCGCGTCTGCATCTCGCTTTCGCCGGAGGAGGCACGCGCGCCCCGCAGGTCTGCCACGGACGGCGCGGCGGCCGGCTGCGGCGCCGGTGCAGCTTGAGCGGCCGGCGGCGCGGACGCTCCATGCGGGGTCGCCGGCTGGCCACAGGCCGCAAGGCCAAGCAGGAGAGCGAGCACGGAGGCGAGGGTGACGTTGCGGTGCGTGAGCATGGCGAGCCTTTAATTGTTCATTAACCTGATCATGCTGCGTGGCGCCGCTGGTCGCCGCCATCCACCGGGCGAAACCGCCATCCACCCGGCGAAGCCCGTCCGCCGATTTTCGTGGCCGGCGCGATCACCGAAACGTCACCGGAAGGAACGGCCACTTGGCCGCCCGCGCGCAGGCATGCGGTGGCGGACGCCACGCCGTTCAGTCGGAGCGACGGGTCCGCGCCAATGTCTCGGACGGTGCTTCCCCGAAGCGATCCCGATAGTGCGCGGCGAAGCGACCGAGATGCGTGACGCCGCAGTCCAGGGCGATTCCCGTAACCGACGCCGCCGGCGACGCCGCACTCAGCAGCGCATGCGCTGCATCCAGTCGGGCCGTCGCGATGGCCTCCCGCGGCGTCACCCCGCGATGGGCCCGGAAGGCGAGCTGCAAGGCACGCGTACCGACACCGAGTTCGGCCGCCAGCGCGGGCACCGACAGGTCTTCCCCGACGCGGGCACGGATCGCCGCTTCGGCGCGTTCCACATGCCGGCGGCCGGCGGCGGCCGCACGCTGCGGCGCCGTCGTGGCCGCCACTGCCGCAAAGCAGTCCAGCACCAGCGCGGTCACCATGTTCGCCGCGGCCTGCGCACCCCGCGGCGCGCGCAGCACCGTCGTATCGTGGTCGACCTCGGCGGCGAGGTAGCGCAGATAGCGTGCCAGCACGGCGGTCGCGCTGCCCGCGCTGCGCCGGTCGAAGCCGCCATCGATCGCACGGGCCAGGACGGCGCCGTCCTCGGGGTTGTGGCTGGCGCTCAGCCGCAGCGAGCCAGTCGAGACCTGGACCACCAGGCCGACATAATCCTCGCCGACGAGGGTCCGCCTCGGCCCGCGTCGCGGCGCAACCAGGTCGCCGGCACGGGCTTCCAGTCGGCCAGCCGTGGTGTCCGTCGCGATGATGCCCCGATAGGGTGCCAGCAGCGTGATGGCATCGTCCTCAACGAGGCCGATGGCATGGCCGGTGCTCGTGACAGCGCTCAGCCTGATGGTGTCGATAGCGGCGGTCGCGACAACCAGGCGAAACGCGGCAGGGTCGCCGAGCGGGCTGAGGTGCAGCGGGCCGCGAAACAGCCGGTTGGCGTCGCGCGCGACCGAGACCGAACGGGTGTCGAGCACGACATGGCGGCCAAGGAGAGGCAAGGCACCTCCTTCTATCCACCGATGACACGGGGCCGCCGGCCGGGCTGAGGTTGAAGAATCATTGCCGGAGTTTCAAGAGCCGTCCAGGTTTGCGGCCGAGGCGGCCCGCGGCGTTCAGAACAGCAACAACCGCGACCGCGCCATCTCAAACCCGCGCCCATCCGCATTGACGCAGCGCAGCGCCTGGGGCGTCGCCGTGCAGGTCATGCCCCTGCCCTGCCAGGCCTGGCCATAGCCCAGCACCGGCGCCATCGGGTTTGCCACCGTGTCCCCGTGGCAGATCAGCGCGGCCGCGCCCTGCGCGCGCATCTCGACCGCGCCGCCAAAGTCCAGGTCGCAACTGCGTGGCCGCGGCGGGCGTTGGTAGGTGAAGTTCAGCACGTCGCAGCGCAGGCTGCCGTCATGCACGGCGCAATGGATGTTGCCCGAGGGCAACTGGAAGGCCTCCTGTGCCGATGCTAGGACCGGCAGAAGGACGAAGACCGCGATCCACCGGACCATCCCACCTCTCCTCGCCAGGATTTTCGACGCGATGACCTACCGAACCATCGATGCGCTGGACGCCCAGGGAAAGCGGGTCCTGCTGCGCGCCGACCTTAACGTCCCGGTGCGCGACGGCGCCATCACCGATCGTACGCGCATCGAACGCCTGTGCCCGACCATCGCGGAGCTCGCCAATGCCGGCGCGCGCGTCGTCATCTGCAGCCATTTCGACCGCCCCAAGGGAAAGCGCGTGCCCGAGATGTCGCTCAAGCCGCTGGCCGAGGCGCTGTCGGCCGCGCTGAAGCGCCCCGTGGCCTTCGCCGACGATTGCATCGGGCCGGTGGCCGAGGCGGCGGTCGCGGCGCTGGCCGATGGCGAGATCCTGCTGCTGGAGAACACCCGCTTCCACGCCGGCGAGGAGACGAACGACCCCGCCATGGCCGCGGCGCTGGCGAAGCTGGCTGACGCCTATGTGAACGACGCGTTTTCCGCTGCCCATCGCGCCCACGCGAGCACCGAGGGCGTGGCCCACCTGCTGCCGTCCTATGCCGGGCGGCTGATGGAAGCCGAGCTCAAGGCGCTCGATGCCGCGCTGGGCAACCCGGCGCGCCCGGTGGTGGCGATCGTCGGTGGGTCGAAGGTGTCGACCAAGCTCGACCTGCTGGGCAACCTGTCCAAGCGCGTGGACGTGCTGGTGATCGGCGGCGCGATGGCCAACACCTTCCTGGCGGCGCAGGGCCACGGCATGGGGAAGTCCCTGCAGGAGGCCGAGATGCACGACACCGCGCGTGCCATCCTGGACACCGCGCGCGCCGCCAATTGCGAGATCCTGCTGCCGACCGACCTGGTGGTGGCCGAGGAGTTCAAGCCGAACGCGCCCACCCGCACCGTGCGCGCGGGCGCGGTGCCCGAGGGCAGCATGGCCCTCGATGTCGGCCCCGAGACCGAGCAGGCGATCGAGGCGCGGCTGCGCGGTGCCTCGACCCTGGTGTGGAACGGCCCGCTGGGCGCCTTCGAAACGCCGCCCTTCGACGCCGCGACGGTGGCGACGGCGCAGGTGGTGGCCGCTCTGACGCAATCCGGTGCGCTGAAGTCGATTGGCGGCGGCGGGGATACGGTGGCGGCGCTGCGCCATGCGGGCGTGGCGGAGCGCATGACGTATGTCTCGACCGCCGGGGGCGCCTTCCTGGAATGGCTGGAGGGCAAGACGCTGCCGGGGGTGGCCGCGCTGGGCTAGCGCGGATCCCGGTCGGATGGACTCATCCGAGCGGGTGCAGAGGCGTTGCCGCGAGCCAGGGCGAGCGGAGGAGGCCCCAGCCGCGGCCGTCGGCCCAAATTGCAGCCACTGGTTGCTGGAAGGTTAACGGCACCTGGGCGCAGGGTCCGGATATGCGTATCTCCCCCTTGCGCCCTGTCGTGCGTCGGCCGCCGTTCAGCCATTCTTCACGTCTTGGCTGGACAATGCTGCGCATGATCAGCCTGAATTCCCTGGCCGCCTTCACGCAGGAGGTCACCCGCAGCGCCGGCATCCAGCCGGTCCGCGGTACCGAACGCCCGACGGACGCCGCGCGCGCCGCTTCCCCCGCCCAGCAGCGCACGCTCGAGACGGTGCCGCCCTCAGGCAGTCTGCCGGCGCTGCAGATGCTGCCGCGCGGGTCGCTTCTCGACCTGCGGGTTTAGCCTCGGGTCGCGCTGCACGCGGCCTGTCGACAGTTTTTGAACGCGGCGGCGCAACCAGCGCTTGCGGCGGTGGGGTGGGCTGCCCCATGATTCCGTCATGTCCCGCTTCATCCGGCGGATCCCCGAGGGCGATGACCGCGAAAGGCTGATGTGCCCCGATTGCGGGCATGTCGCTTATGAAAACCCAAAGGTCGTCGTTGGCTCCATCGTGGCCGAGGGCGACACGGTCCTGCTATGCCGCCGCGCCATCGAACCGCGTCGCGGCTTCTGGACCATCCCCGCCGGCTACATGGAAATGAACGAGACCACCGAGGAAGGCGCGCGCCGCGAAGCCTGGGAGGAAGCGCGCGCGCGCATCGCTCTGGAGGGCGTGCTCGCGGTCTATTCCATCGCGCGGCTGGGCCAGGTGCAGGTCATCTTCCGCGCCCGCATGGCCGAACCGGGCTTCGAGGCCGGGCCGGAAAGCCTCGAGGTGCGCCGCTTCGCCTGGGACGAGATCCCGTGGGACGACCTCGCCTTCCCCTCGGTGCGCTGGGCGCTGCACGCCTGGCGGGATGGTCCGCCCGGCGCGGTCGCGACCAACCCGCCCGAGGATGCGCGCGGCATGCGCCCGTTGCCGGCCGGGAGCGCGGCATGACCCCCCGGCGCGCCCTGCTGGTCGCTGTGCTGGCGGCGTTGGCCGTGCCGGCCGTGGCGCAGACGAGCCCCGCGCCGGGACAGGCGCCGTCCGCCCGCACAACGGCGCAGGCGGCCACCGCACCCACGACCCGCGCCGCGCAGCGCCCGGCTCCGCGCCGCGCGCAGCCACAGCGCCGCGCTACCCCGGCCCCCGCGCCGGCGCAGGCCGCGCATCCGCGCGGCGACCCCGCACCGGTGCCAAACAGGGACATGGAACCGCCGCGCGCACGCGAGGCACCTGGGCCGACCGCCCGGCTCGACCCGACCCTGATCGACCCGAACGAACCGCGCTACGGCACTGCGGTGGACCGCAATAACCTGCAGGCCCGTGAGGACCGGCTGCTCCGCCAGCCCGCGCCGGGTGCGAGGCTTCGCCTGCCCTTCGCCTATTGAAGCGAACGGCCCGCGTGCTGGCGCGTGCTGCGGACCAGGGTCGGCGCCGCCGGTCGTCCGGCGCGCCGCGTCAGCCCCGCGGGGCCGTCAGCGTACGTCCGCGCGTCAGCAGCCGGCGCAGCCGTCCCATGATCCCGGTCCGCGCGCGCGCCGGCGCGGCCAGCCGGCGCAGGGCGTCGCCCAGCGCGCCATCCCCGGGCCGGTCGGTGGCGGCCCGGCGCAGCAGTGCCAGCGCCTCCCCGCGGCGGTCCAGCGCCACCAGGGCATCCGCCAGCCCGACCTGCGCCTCGGCCGAACCCGGCATATCGCGCAGGATGCGGCGAAACCGGCGCTCGGCCCGGGCGGCGTCGCCGGTCGCGAGGCACAGCCGCGCCTGCAGCAGCCGCACATCGCCCCGCCCGGGCAGGCGCTGGGCCGCGCGTGTCGCGAACAGCAGCGCCGGCACGTGGTCCGCACGCGCCGCGAGCACGCTGGCCAGGCCGAACAGCGCCTGACCCATGCGCGGGTCGCGCGCCAGCACGGCCCGGAACACCGCCTCGGCGTCCGCCTGACGGGCGGGGCCGGCGGCGTTCAGCAGGTGGCCATAATGCGCACCGAGGTCGGTATCCTGCGGCAGCGCGGTGTGGCCGGCGGCGGCCGCGGCCAGCGCATCCGCCGCGCGGCCCTGCGACGCCAGCGCCAGGCTCAGGCCCAGATGCAGGTCGGCGGCCTCCGGCCGCAGGGCCAGAGCCTGATGGAAGGTCGCCTCGGCCTCAGGGGCGGCGCCGGTCGCGAGCATCAGATGGGCCGCGCGCCCCAGCCGCTGGGCCGAAGGCGGTTCCATCGCGGCGAGGCTGCGGCAGGCCTGCGCCGCTTCCTCCCGCCGGCCGAGTGTCATCAGGCGCAGCGCGCGGTCGGCGACGGCCTCGGCGCGTTCGTGGCGCAGCACCGCAGGCGGCACGCCCAGTTCGGCGGCACGCGCCCAGAGGGCCTCGGCCAGGCTGGCATGGCCGCGGCCGAAGGCGGCCCGGCCCATCAGGCGGAACCAGTGCGTGGAGCGCGCGCGCCGTTCGCGCAGCAGGCGGCGCATCGCCGCCGCGTCGCCGGCCAGCGCCGCGGCCAGGATGGGCGCCAGCACCTCGGTCCCGGCCAGCAGCCAGATCGCCCCATGGCCGGACAGTGGCGCGCGCAGCAGGTGCACCGGCCCCGCCTGCGCCGCGAGGCGCGCATGGCGCCAGTCGGCCGCGTCGTAGGGGTCGGCGATCACCGCCGTGAAGGGCGCGAGGTCGCCGGCCTCGATCCGCATGCCGCGATGCGCCGGGGGGCGGTGGAAGCGATGGAACCGCTCGTCCCAGGGCACCTCGGCCGGGGCGATGCTGACCTGCGGCGCGACCGCGATGGCGCTGCCGATGCCAAGCCGCCCGGCATGCTTCAGCACGCCATACCCGCCCATGCTGTAGCCATATGCGACCGCGCGGGGCTTCAGCGCGGCGCGCACCGCGGTGGCCGCGGCATCGACCGAGGCGCGCGGGAACCAGTTCTCCCGCCGCGCGACGAAGCCGATCGCATCGAGGCCGAGCTTCGCCGCGGCGTCATCCCCCCAGAAGGCCGCGCGCTTCGGACGGGTGGTGAGATCCGAGAAGGTCACGAGGCTGTGCTCGGACTCGCCCGGCTGATGCACCACCAGGATCTCGCGGTCGCTGTAGATGATCCGGCGGCGGGGGCGCGGCATCAGCGGCGCGCCGCTTCCTCGGGCGTGAGGAGCCGCAGCGCGAGGGCGTGCAGGCCGGTGTCGAATTCGGCGGCGAGCAGGTCGTGCACGGTGCGCGATCGCGCCACGCGGGACTGCCCGGCGAAGGCCGCGCTCACGATCGTGACGCTGTAGTGCGTCTGCCCGCCCGGCCGTGCGCCGGCATGGCCGGCATGGCTGGCGCTGTCGTCCTGCACCGTGACCTGGGCGGAGGCGAAGGCAGCTTCGAGGATGGACCGGATGCGCTGGGCGCGGCTGTCATTCATGCGCGCTTTTCCCGCCTTCGGCCCACGCTGCCAAGGGCCGTCTCGTGCCTTGCGGGACGGGCGCACCCCTACCATAACGGCTGAATGCGCAAGGGTGGCAGGAAGGTCGAGCCGGATCCCGAGGACATGCCGCGGCACGCCTGCGAGCATCCCGGCTGCACCGAGGCCGGCCTGTACCGCGCCCCGCGCGACCGCACGCTGCGCCAGTTCCTGTGGTTCTGCCTGCCGCATGTGCGCGCCTACAATGCCGCCTGGGACTACTACAAGGGCATGGCGCCGAACGAGATCGAGGCGCATCTGCGCGACGACACCGCCTGGCAGCGCCCGACCTGGCCGCTCGGGCGGCTTGGCGGCGCGGGCCGCTTCGATTCCGAGATCCTGCGCGACCCGCTGGGCATCCTGCGCGAGGAAGCGCCCACACGCCGGCGTGCGCGCGAGGTGGTCGAGACACCGCCCGACCTGCGCGCCGCGCTGGAGCTCATGGAACTGACCTGGCCGCTCGACCAGGTGGAACTGCGAACCCGCTACAAGGACCTGGCCAAGCGCTACCATCCCGATGCCACCGGCGGCGACCGCGCCGCCGAGGATCGCCTGAAGGACATCAACCGCGCCTATAGCCTGCTCAAGCGCCGCGTTCCGGCGCGTGGGCGCGTGGGTGCCGAGCCCGCCGGCGCGCCCGCCGGGTAGCCGGATCGCCCGCGCACCCCTAGTATGCCCCCGACAGTGACGGAACCGGACTGCAGATGAACAAGGTCGCCCCAATCTCCGACATCCGCCCGACCTCGGCGATCGACGCGCCGGACATCAAGGTGACGGCGCGCGAGGCCTTCGGCCTCGACCTCGACCTCGAGGTGCCGGCCTTCTCGGTGCGCACGGAGCATGTGCCGGAGGTCGACAGCACCTATCGCTTCGACAAAGAGACGACGCTCGCGATCGTGGCGGGCTTCGCCTTCAATCGCCGCGTGATGATCCAGGGCTACCACGGCACCGGGAAGTCGACCCACATCGAGCAGGTGGCGGCACGGCTCAACTGGCCCTGCATCCGCGTGAACCTCGACAGCCACATCTCGCGCATCGACCTGATCGGCAAGGACGCGATCGTCCTGAAGGACGGCAAGCAGGTCACGGAATTCCGCGAAGGCATCCTGCCCTGGGCGCTGCAGCACCCCTGCGCGCTGGTGTTCGACGAATACGATGCCGGCCGCCCGGACGTGATGTTCGTGATCCAGCGCGTGCTGGAGGTCGAGGGCAAGCTGACGCTGCTGGACCAGAACAAGGTGATCCGCCCGAACCCGTATTTCCGTCTGTTCGCCACCGCCAACACGGTGGGCCTGGGCGACACGACCGGCCTGTACCACGGCACCCAGCAGATCAATCAGGGCCAGATGGACCGCTGGTCGATCGTGGCGACGCTGAACTACCTGCCGCACAAGATGGAAACCGAGATCGTGCTCGCGAAGATGGGCATGGAAGGCGACGCCAAGGCGAAGAAGCAGGTCGAGGCGATGGTGGCCCTGGCCGACCTGACGCGCGCCGGTTTCATCGCGGGGGACATCTCGACCGTCATGTCGCCGCGCACCGTCATCACCTGGGCGGAGAATGCGCGCATCTTCGGCGATGTCGGCTTCGCCTTCCGCCTGACCTTCCTCAACAAGTGCGACGAGGCGGAGCGCGCGACGGTGGCGGAGTACTACCAGCGCTGCTTCAACGAGGAAGTCTCGACCGGGCTGCTGAAGAAGGCGGGCTAGGCCGGACCTGGGGGGCGGATATCCTGCCCCCCACCACGCAGTAACGCAGACGGCCGTCCCGATGACGGAGCACCGCAGCGCCGCAGGCGCCCGGAGCGAAACCCGGATCGGGCCGACCCAGACGAACGCAGTAACGCAGAGGGCCGTCCTGATGACGGAGCCCCGGAGGCGCACGGCGCCGAGGAGCGAAGTCTGAATCAGGCCGGCCCCGCCGGAGCGAAGCGGAGGCCACACCTATGTCCGGCAAGCAAGACCTCACCCGCCAGGAAGAATTCAAGCGTGCCACGGCCGGCGCGCTGCGCGCCGTGGCGCACGCCGACCCCGAGGTGCAGGTGGCGTTCCAGCCCGGCCCTTCCGGCGTGGCGGGCAAGCGCGTGCGCCTGCCGCTGCCCACGCGCGCGCTGCCCCCGGCCGAGATGGCGAAGCTGCGCGGCGCCGCCGACGCCGCCGCGCTGCGGCTGCGCCACCACGACGAATCCCTGCACGCCGCGCGCATCCCCGGCCGGCGCGAGGCACGCGAGGTGTTCGACGCGCTGGAACAGGTGCGCGTCGAGACCGTCGGCTCGAAGTTCATGGAAGGTGTCGCCGCCAACCTGCGCGCCAAGCTGGCCGAGGAATGCGAGGCCGAGGGCTACGACCGCATGACGCGGAAGGACCAGCTTCCGCTGCCCGCCGCGCTCGGCATGCTGGCGCGCGAACGCCTGACCGGCCACCCCGCGCCCGAGATCGCGCACCGCGTGCTCGACCTGTGGCGCGACACGCTGGGCGAGAAGGCCGACGAGGCGCTGGCCGAGATGGCGACCAACGCCGAGGACCAGGTCGCCTTCGCCAAGGCCGCGCGCAAGCTGCTGACCGCGCTTGACTTGGCCGAAGCCGAGGTCGAGGCCGAATCCGAACAGCAGGACGAGGAAGGCGAGGAGGGCGGCGAGAGCACCCCCCAGCAGGACCAGTCCGGCGAAGGGCAGTCCCAGTCCGAGCAGGAAGACCAGATGCTCGGCGCCCAGCCCGAGCAGATGCAGGGCGAGGCCTCCGACGAGGAAGGCGAGGAGACCGAGGAGGACGGCGCCGCCGCCGATGGCGACGACAAGCCCGGCGGCCCGCAGCAGCGCCGCGAGGTGCCGCAGGTCGATGACACCACGCGCTACCACGCCTTCACGACGCAGTTCGACGAGACGGTCTCGGCCGACGACCTGTGTGACCCGGATGAGCTGAACCGGCTGCGCCAGCAGCTCGACCAGCAGCTGAGCCATCTGCAGGGCGTGGTGTCGAAGCTCGCGAACCGGTTGCAGCGCCGGCTGCTCGCGCAGCAGCAGCGCGCCTGGGAATTCGACCTCGAGGAAGGGATGCTGGATGCCGCGCGGCTGACGCGCGTGGTGACCAACCCGATGCACGCGCTGTCCTACAAGCGCGAGCGCGACACCGATTTCCGCGACACCGTCGTCTCCCTGCTGATCGACAATTCGGGGTCGATGCGCGGGCGGCCGATCACGGTGGCGGCGATGTGCTGCGACATCCTGGCGCGCACGCTGGAACGCTGCTCGGTGAAGGTCGAGATCCTGGGCTTCACGACGCGTGCGTGGAAGGGCGGGCAGAGCCGCGAACGCTGGGTGCAGGAAGGCAAGCCGCGCAACCCAGGCCGCCTGAACGACCTGCGCCACGTGGTCTACAAGGCCGCCGACGCGCCGTGGCGGCGTGCGCGCAAGAACCTCGGCCTCATGCTGCGCGAGGGTCTGCTCAAGGAGAACATCGACGGCGAGGCGCTGGAATGGGCCTACAAGCGGCTGCTGCCGCGGCCCGAGCACCGGCGCATCCTGATGGTGATCAGCGACGGCGCGCCGGTTGATGACAGCACGCTGAGCGTGAACCCGGGCAACTACCTGGAGCGCCACCTGCGCAAGGTCATCCACGAGATCGAGGGCCGCAACCAGGTGGAACTCATCGCCATCGGCATCGGCCACGACGTCACGCGCTATTACCGCCGCGCCGTCACCATCGTGGATGCCGAGGAACTTGGCGGCACGATGATGAAGAAGCTGGCCGAGTTGTTCGACGAGGATGCCGCCGAGGCGTGGCAGCGTGCGGCGGCGGAGCGCGGGCCCGTGCTGGTGTGATGGTGCTGCGTCGCGTCGCCAGCCTCTGACACGGCGCGCCTTCCTTGCCGGCGCCGCGCTTGTCACAGCCTGCGCGCGTGCTCCGCAGGCGGCCGACGGCGCCGGCTCGGTCCTGCCGCCGCTCCCAAACGACGGCCCGCTGCGCAGCCTCGGCGGCTTCGCGATCGACGCCGCGCGCCTCGGCGCCGCCAACCTGTCGGGCATCCACCTCGACGACGACCTGGTCGCGACCATGGTGGACGATCGTGGCCGCTGGGCGCAGGCGCGCATCGAATTGCGCGAAGGCGTGGCGCATCGCCTGGTACCGATCGCCTCCGGCCCGTTGCGCGACGGCGCCGGCCGTCCCTTGCCGCGGGGGCGCGCCGCCGATGCGGAATCGATCGCCCGCCTGCCCGACGGCACCTGGCTGGTCGGCTTCGAACGCTGGCACCGTCTCCGCGCCTATCGTCGGCTCGACGGCCCCGGCGCCTATGTCGATGCACCACCGGGTCTCGACCGCGCGCCCGTCAATGGCGGGATGGAGGCGCTGACGCTGCTCGCCGATGGCCGCCTGCTCGCCATCACCGAGGAATTGCCCCCGCCCGGCGCGCCGGCGCTGCGCCAGGCCTGGCTGGGCCGCCCCGGCCGCTGGATGCCGTTGGCCTGGCAGCCGGAACCCGGCTTCGTGCCGGTCGATGCGGCGGGCCTGCCCGATGGCGGCGCGCTGGTGCTGGAACGGCGCTTCACCCTGCTGACGGGCTTCGCGGCGCGGCTGGTGCGCGTGGCGCCGCAGGCGCTCGCGTCCGCCACGGAGGGCAGCGTGCTGACCGGCGCGCCGATCCTGCGGCTGGATGGCGGCGCGCTGCCGGCCGAGAACTGGGAAGGCGTCGCGGCGGCACGCCATGGCGGGCGGCTGATCGTCGCGCTGGTGGCCGACGACAATGGCAGCCTGGTCCAGCGCAGCCTGATGCTGCTCTTCGAACTGCACGGGGAACCGACGCGGTGATCCCGCCGCGCGATGACGGCGATGGCGCGACCCGACGACCGGGACGACGCCGGCGCGCCGTTCAGTCCGGCTCGCCCTCGATGGGCTGCCCGCCGCAGGCGCGCATGAACACCAGCACGTCGCGTGCCGCCTGCTTCACAGCGTCCGAATCCGTGCCCTTCGCCACCACCGCCACGCCCCCGCCGCCGGGCCTGTAATAGGGGTAGGACCCGATATCGAGATCCGGGTAGCGGGCCTGGATGTCCGCCAGGCCCTCGGCGATGCGCCCTTCCATCAGCCCGTTCGCGTGCACCGCCGCCGAGACGACCGGCGGGCCGCCCTTGAGCGTGGGGGCCAGCGCCTCGAACATCGCCTGCATGATGCGGGGCACGCCGGCCATCACGTGGACATTGCCCATGGTGAAGCCGGGCGCCAGCGAGATGACATTGTCGATCAGCACCACGCCACGCGGCATGGTCGCCATGCGCTGGCGCGCCGCGTTGAAGTCTCCCGGCGGGGTCTGCCGCGCGTAGTGGGATTCGAGCCGCCGCCAGGCTTCCGGCTGCGGTTCCCAGGGCACGCCGAAGGCCTCGGCGATGCATTCGCTCGTGATGTCGTCATGCGTCGGCCCGATGCCGCCGGTGGTGAAGACGTGGTCGTATTTGGCGCGCACCTCGTTCACCGTCCCGACGATGGTGGCACGCACATCGGGGATGACGCGCACCTCGCGCAGCGGGATGCCGATCTCGCCCAGGCGGGTCGCGAGGAACTTCAGGTTGGCGTCCTGCGTGCGGCCCGAGAGCACCTCGTTGCCGATGATGAGCAGGCAGGCTGTCGGGCTGGTCATGTCGAGGTCCTCCGGCGCGCAGGATAGGCGCAGGCGGCGCGGCGCGTCAGCCCGCCGGGCGACGCAGCGCGATGTCGTACAGCGCCTCCCCGTTCATCGACAGGTAGGCGACAGCCCAGCCCTCGGCCGCGGCGAACTCGCAGACCGCCTGGTGCACGCCGAAGACGCCGAAGCCCGGCCGGACGATGCGCGCAAAATCGTTGAACACCAGCATGCCGCCCGGCTTCACGCGGTGCTTGGCCGCGGCGATGTCGGCCACCACGGCCTCGTAGCCATGGTCGGCATCGACATAGATCCAGTCGAAATCGGCGGTATCCGACGCGGCCAGGAAGGCCACCGTCGTCATCTCGTGCCGGCGCACCGCCGCATGGTCCAGCACGTCCTGACGACACAGCGCGAAGGTCACGTCCACCAGGTGCAGTTCGTCCGGCTGCACGGTGTCGAGGATGATGCGCGCGAAGTCGCCGCGATAGGTGCCGAGTTCGCACACGCGCCCGCCCATGGGGAAGCGGCGCAGCATCTCGGCGCGGTCGTTGAGCAGGACGCAGCCTTCAAGCTGCCCCTGCGGGATCGGCGGCGCGGGCGGCGGCGGCGGCTGGAAGGCGAGGCGCGCGAGGCGGCCGAGGGTCTTCAGCCCCTCGGGCATGCGCCGGCGCAGCAGAAGCTCGGCCAGGTAGCCGCGGCCGTCCGTCATGGCGCGGCAGCCGCCGGGGGCGTGATGGACATGGTGGCTGCGGCACTCCCCCTGACCGGCCCGGCATGGGCCCGGGGCGGCGTTATGGCGCGCGGCGGGCGCGCCCGCCAGGGGCGCTGCGCCAGCCACCGCGGTCAGGCTATGATCCCGGACGAATCCTCCAGGGCGGATGGTCCGGATGTCTCAGTTTGCTGCCGATGATCGCCGTGACCTCGCCTGCCCGCAGTGCGGGTCGGTGCTGGATGGGCTGCGCTGCACCGGCTGCGGGGCGGAATACCGGCGCGTGCTCGGCGTGCCCTTCCTCGGCGCCTTCGAGGGCGAGGACGCGCTCGGCCTGATCGAGATCGCAGCGAATGCGCCCAACCGCGCGAGCCTGCCGGTCGACCCGCAGGCGGTGGAGCGGCTCGATGCGCTGTGCAGCGGCTACCAGGCCGCCGCCGACAAGGATGCGTTCCGCGCCGCCAACCCCGAGGCGCAGGCCTGGTGGTTCGGCCATCGCTACAGCGAATGGGTCGCGGTCGAGACGCTGCTCGACGGCACCGCCCTGGCCGGCCGCGACGTGCTCGACATTGGCGCCGGGCCGGGCTTCGACGCCTGGCGGCTCGCGTTGCGCGGGGCGCGCGTCACGGCGTTGGAATTCAGCCCCATCCTGACCGAGGCAGGGCTGAAATCCTTCCCCTCGATCCGCTGGATCGGCGGGTTCTCGCACGCGCTGCCCTTCGCCGACGCATCCTTCGATTTCGTCTTCATCAACGCCGCGCTGCACCACATGCGCGATATCCCGGCCTCGATCGCCGAGGCGCTGCGCGTGCTGCGCCCGGGCGGCACGCTGATCACCACCGGCGATCCGTTCCGCAGCGACGCCTTCGGGCCTTCGCACGAATTCGACATCTTCGACCGGCACGAGGCCGTGCTGCTTGGGATCAACGAACAGATCCCCCGCGCCTCCGACTTCCTCGCGACGCTGGAACGCCATCGCGGTGTGCTGGCGCCGGAACTCTTTACCCAGATGCTGCATGGTGGACGGTTGGGCAAAGGGCCGGATCTGACGGACTGGACGGCGTGGGACCTCGATGCCGACTCTGCGCTGCTCAAGGCGCGCAGTGGCAGCCTTGCGATGCGCGTGCGCCTCACCGCGCCGTGGCCGGCGGCGCGGCACCTGCAGACGGCTGGCATCCTCGATCCCGCCACCTTCGCCGCCTGGCTGGACGAACCGGAACGCGCGGTGGCGGAACTCGCGCGGATCATGCCACGCGCCTACCTCGACACGCCCTTCCCTGGTGCGCCGGCGAAATTCGACCTGCTGAACGGATGGCGCGTGGCACGCAGCACGCCGACCACGCGCACCGCCTATCGCCGCGCCCGCCTGTTCCGCACCCGCGCGGCCGCGCCGGTGCTGCGCTTCGAGATCCGCGCCGCCACGCCGGCCGCCTTCACCTTCCACGCCAACGCCCAGCCGGCCGGTGCAGCCGAGGTCGGCACGGACTGGACGCCGGTCGAGGTCGATGTCTCGGCGGTGCCGCCCCACGACCCCTTCGTGCTCGAACTGCGCCGCGAGGGAGAGCGCGCGGACTTCAACGCCGGCTGCTTCGACGTGCGGCTGCCCGACGCCAGGGCGCGCTTCGGCGCCGGCCTGGCGGACTGGTTGCGCACCCTTGTGCCCGGTCGCTGGCGACGTCGCGTAACGGCAGGCTGAGCCACCGCCGCCCGCGGCCTGTCAGCCGCGCAGCGCCGCGACAAGCCGCGCGGCGATCGCATCCCAGTCGGCCAAGCGCCGGCCGGTTTCGCGTGCGCCGGCCGCGAAGCGCGCTGGGTCGGCGGCCAGTGCCTCCATCGCCGCGGCCAATGCCGGCGCGGTGACGGCACGGGCCACCAGGCCGTCGACGCCGTCGCGCACCTGTTCGGCCAGGCCGCCGACGGGGGTCGCGACGACCGGCACGCCGAGGCCATGCGCCACCGGGGCCACGCCGCTCTGGCTCGCCTCGCGATAGGGCAGCACCACGGCATCGGCGGCGGCGATCAGGGATGCCATCTCGGCCTCGTCCAGCCAGCGCGCGTCGACCGTGACGCCGGGCAGCGCCGACAGGCCGGGGGCGAGGGCTTCCGGATCGCCCTCCCCGGCCACCAGCAAGGTCGCGTCGGGATGGCGCGCGACGAAGGCGGCCCAGCCGTCGCGCAACAGGTCGAGGCCCTTGTACGCGCGCATGCGCCCGAGGTTTACGAAGCGCAGCCCGGCCCGGTGCGCGGCGGCGGGTGGCACGCTGCCGGGCAGCAGCGCGCCCAGCGTCAGGCGATGCAGCGGCAGTGCCGGCCGGCGCCGGTGCACGCCCTGCGCGACGCTGTCGGAGAACACGATGGCGCTCTGCGCCGCGTCCAGTTCGCGCCCGAGCCGCCACTCCCAGAAGGCGCCGGCATCGCCCGGATGCGGTTCGGCATCGTGCACCATCGGCACGAAGCGCAGACCGGCGCGCGGCAGGGCGGGGGCGACCAGCGGCGTCCAGAGATGCGTCATCACCGAGACCACGGCATCGGCGCGGAGGTCCCGCGCCTGGCGCACCAGCCCGCGCGCCAGCCCCGGTACCCGCAGGAAGCCCGCCACGAAGCCGGCCGCGCTGGCATAGGTGCGCACACGGTCCGTCGGCAGGCCGAGCGCGTCGATCTCGGGCGCGAGGTCGGCCTGGGCCGAGAGCGAGAGCGCCACCGCCACGTCGTCGCGCCGCGCGAGCGCCCGCGCCAGGGCCAGCGTGAGCTGCCCGCCCGCGCCGCGCCGGCCCCAGTACCAGAGCAGCAGGCGCATCGCGCGGTCCGGCGCCTCACCCGCGATGGCGCAGGCCCGCCTTGCGCAGCCCACGGATCACGAGGCTGCGCAGGCGCCAGAACGGGCTGTTCTTCATCGCTTCGATCTCGGCCAGCGCGCGCATCAACTCGCCCGAAGGGCGGGCGGGCGCGGCGGGGCCGGCGTCGGCACCTCGCGCGGGGCCGGTCGCGGCCAGGTCGGGGCGTTCCTGCAGCCAGGCCTGGATGCCGGCCTGGTAGCGGCGGAATTCCGCCCAGCCCGCGCCCGGGCGTGGACGGCGGCCCGCCTCGAGGTCGGCGATGGTGGCGCGGAAGGCGGTAATGGCGGCATCTGCCTGCGCCTTGGTGGTGAAGCGCGCCGCCTGCGCGAGGCCTGCGGCGACGCGCCCGGCGCGGACCGCCGGGTCGCGCAGCGCCAGGATGGCATCGGCCATGCCCGCCACGTCGTCGGCATCGACGAAGACCGCGGCGTCTCCGCCCACTTCGAGCAGCGAGGAATTGGGGCAGGTCACGACCGGGCAGCCGCAGGCCATCGCCTCGAGCACCGGCATGCCAAAGCCTTCGTAGCGCGAGGGATACAGCAGCGCATGCGCGCCGGCATAGACCAGGCGCAGCGCTGCATCGTCGGTCTTGAGGCGCAGCATCTCGATGCCGGGCGCGGCGGCGCGGAAGTCGGGCTCGATATCCGCTAGGCCGCCGATGCACACGATGCCCAGGCGCTCGCCGCGCTTCGCAGCCTCGGCCACCGCGCGGAAGGCGAGGATGCCGTTCTTGTAGCCGCCGGCGCCGGAGCGGTCGCCCACCATCAGCACGTAGCGGTCGGGCAGTTTCAGATCGCGCCGCGCCGCCGCGATCTCGTCCGCCATGGCCGGCGTGAAAATGGGCGGCAGGCCGCAATACGTCAGGTCGACGCTGTCCTCGGCCACGGCCGGGAAAAACCGCGCGAGGTCGCGGGCGGAGGAGCGCGAGATCATCGCATGCCCCGCCGCATGGCGGATCGCGCGCGCCTTCTCCTGCCAGCCTTCCTCAGTGAGGTCGAGGCCGGTGACCTCGGGGATCATGTCGTAGCCGAAGAAGTAGGACGGCGTCGCGGTCGGCGTGGAGTAGTAGGTCGAGACGAACAGGTCCGCGCCGAGCTCCTGGCAGATGCGTTCCAGGTACAGGCTGTCGGCGCCGCAGCGCCCGTAGTCGTGCGCCGCGATGGTGCGGGTGTGTACGCCGGCGATGCGCGGCGCGGTGCCGGCGCGATCGAGCAGGATGATGTGGTGCGCCAGCCCGTCCCGCACCCATTCCTCGAGCATGGAGTGCCAGACGCGCCCGATGCCGGAGGACAGGTACTGCCAGTACACCCCATCGACCACGATGCGCGGGCGGGCCGGCACGCGGCCGCGGTCCTTCGCGCCCTCGGGCGGGGCGAAGGACCATACGCCGGCGGCGTCCTGGCGCGCGATGGGTTCGACGCGGAACACCGCCGCGTCGTCGAACATGGTGCGGTCCTTCACCCAGGCGAAGTGATCGGCGAGGAAGCCTGCGCCGCGCGCGCCCTGCAGCCCGTGCCACTGCGCCACCGCGCCGGCGTAGCCGTAGTAGGATTCCTTGAAGCGCGCCTGCGCCTCGGTCACGTAGGCGACGTGCTGGAACACCGCGCCATGCGCCTCGGTCTCGTCGTGCGAGAAGGGCGCCATCGTCGCGACATCGACTGGCTTCGCCCCGTCCGGCTGGGGGCGCACCAGGATGGGGGGCTCGTGCGCGGCCCAGGTGTCGCCGGGGCGGAAGCGCCAGGTGCGCAGCCATTCCTGCGCGGGGTTCTGCGCGTAGTTGTTGCGCGTGCTGATGACCTTGTCCGGCGAGACGAAGTACCAGCACCAATAGAAGGCTGCGCCACGCGCCGGTTCGGCGATGAAGCGGTCGCGCATCGCGGTCACCTGGTCGACCGTCCAGAGCTCGTCGGCATCGACCTGCCAGAGCAGGCATTCCTCGGTGATGTGGGGCAGCGGTGCGTTCACCATCTCCCGCTTGCCGTCCCAGAACTCGCCCGGCGGCTTGCGGTGGATGGTGATCTGGCCGGGGAAGCGCGCGGCCAGGTCGTCGAGGTATTCGCTGGTGCCGTCGTTGCTGCGCCCGTCGCGATGAATCGCATCGAGCACGCGCCCGCCGCTGGCGGTGGACCATGCGGTGTCGTGGCGCAGCGCCGCCACCCCTTCCACCACATGCCAATGCCAGCGGAAGGGCAGCTTCGCCAGCATGGTCTCGTGGTAGCGGATGAAGGGCTCACCGTTCAGCACGATGGTGAAGAAGTGGACCGGCAAGTCCGCGGCGCGCGTCTTGCGGCGGAAGGCGGAGAAGCCGTTGCGCAGCGCCTGGTCGTCGGCGATCACCTCGTAGTCCGGGTGTGCGAGCAGCGTCCGGCGCGCGGCGAAGCACTTGAAGGTGTTGGTGTCGTCCAGCAGGATCAGCCGCGCGCCGATCACCTTCGCCAGCTCGACCTCCCCGGTGAATTCCGAGCCGTCGATCAGCACCATGTCGAAGTGCTCGATGCCGTGCTCGGCCTTGATGCGCTCGATCGCGCCCGCGTCGACGCCGGCGTCGCGGACATAGGCGATGTCCTGCTCGAGCCAGCGCAGCACCTCGGGCAGCGGGAATTTCGACAGGCCCGAGGTTTCCTCGCGGTAGAAGCGTTCGACCTCGGCCGGCGTCGGGAATTCCTCCACCGCGACCGAGGACATGTTGTAGCACTGCACTAAGGACCGGTCGGCGTAGGTCTGGCGCAGCACCTCGAAGCGCGGCTTCGACACCTCGATGCAGAACAGCCTGGGCTGGCCCGGATTCTGCGCGAGGCCAGCCACGAAGGCCTCGGTGCTGCCGCCGCCGGCCGAGGAGCCGATCTCCAGGACATGGCGCAGCGATTCGCTGGCCGCGAGATCGCGGATCAGCCGGTAGAACGCATCGTCCTTGATCTCGGGAGCGATGATCCGGTCGAGCTCGGAGGTGGTGGCGCCCTGGGGCTCGCTCATGCTGCTGCTCCTTGGACCGTACTTGGCCGGCGGGTTTCGGGCGGTCCGCGCGCGGCCTAGGGCAGCGGCCCCGCAGCGTCAACCGCCCGCGAGCAGCCACCCGGATTCGAGGTCGCGCCGCACGCAGGCGATGTTCTGGAAGGCGAAGATCTCCATGAAGCGCGCGTCATAGGCGTCGAACGGGATCGCGCCGTCCGGCAGCAGGCGGAAGATCCGGTAGTCCGGCAGCAGGTCGAAGAAGTCCTTCATGAAGACGCGGGAGACAACGTTCATCTCGTTGAATTCGAACTGGATCACGTCGATGGCGCGGGCGGCTATGAGCCCGGCGGCGCCGCGCAGCACGGCCAGCTCGTGGCCTTCCGTGTCGATCTTGAGCAGGCCGACGTGCCCGATGCCACGTTCGCGCGCGATGGTGTCGAGCTTCGCGATGCGCACCGTCACGGCGGCGGCGGGTCGGCGATGCACGCCCTCGATCACCTCCCGGTAGAGCGAGGCGTGCTGGGAGCCGGTCTCGTCCGCGTAGTCGAACATCTCGATCGCGCCGTCCTGGTCGCCCAGCGCCAGCTGTTCGGCGGTCACGTCCAGGCCGGCCGCACGATCGGCGAGCTGCGCGAAGGCAACCGGGTGGGGTTCGAAACTGTGGATCGCGGCCGCCGCGCCCTCGGCCCGCGCAGTGGCGGCGAACTGGCCTGTGTTGGCGCCCACGTCCAGGATCAGCGCCTCGGGCCAACGCTGCAGGTAGCCGCGCAGGAAGCGCTCTTCGCCGCTGGCCGCGGCGCTCTCCCAGTTCAGCACACCCACGCGCTTCAGCGCGGCGAAGAAGCCCTCGCCCGGGTCGTCGGGCACGACACGCGCTTGGAGCGCCGCGATCTCGGCCGAATGGGCGACGGCGGTCTGCGTGGCCGCTTCGCGCAGCCGGGCGTTTTCCTCGCGGAGGCGCTTCATGCGGCGGAACATGGCAGTCACGACGAACGAAGATGTGATGAGGCGCTTCGGCACCACGCGTTGCTACCCCCAGGCGCGCCGTGCCTCCGGACTCCGGAAACCCTGCTGCCGGCCGGACGTTGTTGCGGTTGCGTCATCTCTGCAAGGGGGCGCGAAAATTTTCTGTGACGCGACGATCGATCCCGGTATTGCACCTCCGTATCGGGCGCCACCGCGCCGTGAAGCGAGTCCATGCCGCCCAGCCAGGATGCCATCCCTGTCGTCTCCGTCGTGACGGTGTGCCGCAACGCCGCCGCGACACTCGACGCGTGCGTCGCCAGCGTGCTGCAACAGACCTGGACGGCGATCGAGTACGTGGTGGTGGACGGTGCGTCGACTGACAGGACCGCGGCAATCCTCGACCGCCACCGCGCCGGCATCGCGGCGCTGGTGAGCGAGCCGGACCGCGGCATCTACGACGCGATGAACAAGGGCCTGGCGCGCGCAACCGGCGAGTTCGTGATCTTCCTCAACGCCGACGACCGCTTTGCCGGGCCGACCGCCGTGGCCGACGCCATGGCGGCCATCGCCCGCGCCCCGCGCGCCGACGTCTATTACGGCTCGCTCGAACTCCGGCACGGCACTGACCGCATGCGGCACGACCCGCCGCCGCCCGAAAAGGCGGCCGAGGAAATGGTGCTCGGCTGCCTGCCGCACCAGGCGACCTTCGCGCGGCGTGCCGTGTTCGACCGCACCGGCCCCTTCGACCTGCGCTGGCGCCGGCATGCCGACTACGACTGGTGGCTGAAGGTGTTGGCCGACCCCTCGCTGCGGCTGGAGCGGATCGATACGCTGGTGGCGTCCTACGCGATGGGGGGCGCTTCGGCCGACCTCCGGAAGGGCCAGCCGGAGGTCTTCGCTATCCAGAACGCGTCTCCGGTGTTCCGGACCCCCGAATGGGATCGCCGGCGCATCGAGATGTATCAGTACGCTCTGCTGTCGCAGCGGATCGAGGAGATCGAGCGCCAGGACGGCCGCGCCCCCTGGACCCAGCCGCATGGCATCGGCTTGGTGCGGTCCTGGCTGGTGCGGCACCTGCCCCGGCCCGCGGTCGGCGCCATCCGCGCCGCGAAGCGTCGCCTGGTGGGCCCGCGGGCCTGAACCCGGCGGTGGCCTTCCGGGCCGGCCCGCCACCTGCTAAAGCCCGGCCCGACGCAGACCGCCCGCGGCCGGCCACGCGTGCCCCTTGCGCGTCGCCGCTCCGCGCAGACCATAAGGAAGCCTATGTCGGATCGTCGCAAGGTTGCCCTCGTCACCGGCATCACCGGCCAGGATGGCTCCTACCTGGCCGAATTGCTGCTGGCGAAGGGCTATGTGGTGCACGGCATCAAGCGCCGGTCGTCATCCTTCAACACGGGCCGCGTCGACCACCTGTACCATGACCGGCACGACCCGGGCGTCGGATTCTACCTGCACTACGGCGACCTGACGGATGCCACCAACCTGATCCGTATCCTGGCCGAGGTGAAGCCGGACGAGATCTACAACCTGGGCGCACAGTCGCACGTGGCCGTGTCGTTCGAGACGCCGGAATACACCGCCAATTCCGACGCCATCGGCACGCTGCGGCTGCTGGAAGCCATGCGCATCCTGGGCATGGACAAGACCGCGCGCTTCTACCAGGCCTCGACCAGCGAGCTGTACGGCAAGGTCCAGGCCGTGCCGCAAGACGAGACCACGCCCTTCTACCCGCGCAGCCCCTACGCCGCCGCCAAGCTCTATGCCTACTGGATCGTGGTGAACTACCGCGAGGCCTATGGCCTGCATGCCTCGAACGGCGTGCTGTTCAACCACGAGAGCCCGCGCCGGGGCGAGACCTTCGTCACCCGCAAGATCACCCGCGCGGTCGCCGCCATCCACTTGGGCCGACAGGACTGCCTGTGGCTCGGCAACCTCGATGCGCAGCGCGACTGGGGCCATGCGCGTGATTTCGTCGAGGGCATGTGGCGCATCCTCCAGCAGGACACGCCGGACGACTACGTGCTCGCGACCGGCGTGACGCACACGGTGCGCCATTTCTGCGACCTGGCCTTTGCCGAGGCGGGCATCGCCCTCGAATGGCGCGGGACGGGTGTCGAGGAGGAGGGCGTCTGCCGCGCCTCCGGCCGCACGCTGGTGCGCGTCGATCCCGAATACTTCCGCCCGACCGAGGTGGACCTGCTGATCGGCAACCCCGCCAAGGCGAAGCGCCAGCTGGGCTGGAGCCACACGGTCGCGCTGCCCGAACTGGTGCGCGAAATGGTCGCCGCCGACATAGCCCTGCTGCGCGACGAGGCCGCCCCGGTGCCCGGCCAGCGCCAGCATGGCTGAGGTCTTCGCGCTGGCCGGCACGCGCATCTATGTGTCGGGCCATCGCGGCATGGTGGGGTCGGCCTGCGTGCGGCGCCTGGAGGCGGCCGGCGCGCAGGTGCTGACCGCCGACCGCGCCACGGTGGACCTGCGCCGCCAGGACCAGGTCGAGGCCTTCATGGCCGCGACCAAGCCCGATGCCGTGGTGGTCGCGGCCGCGCGGGTCGGCGGGATCCTGGCCAATGACAGCTACCCGGCCGAATTCCTCTACGACAACCTGATGATCGAGACGAACCTGATCGAGGCGGCGCATCGGGCCGACGTGAACCGCCTGCTGTTCCTTGGATCGTCGTGCATCTACCCCAAGGAAGCGGCGAACCCGATCACCGAGGATGCGCTGCTGACCGGCCCGCTGGAGCCCACCAACCAGTGGTACGCCATCGCCAAGATCGCCGGCATCAAGCTGTGCCAGGCGTATCGCCGCCAATACGGGCGCGACTACATCTCGGCCATGCCGTGCAACCTGTACGGCCCGGGCGACTACTTCCACCCCGAGCGCAGCCACGTCATTCCCGCCCTGCTGCAGCGATTCCACGCCGCGGCGCGCGCGGGCGACGCGGTGGTCACCTGCTGGGGCTCCGGCACACCGCGGCGCGAATTCATGCATGTGGACGACGTGGCGGATGCCTGCGCCTTCCTGCTCGAACGTTATTCGGGCGAAGGGCACCTCAACATCGGCACGGGCAGCGACATCACCATCGCCGAACTGGCGCAGGCGATCGCGCGCGTGACCGGCTTCGCCGGGGGCATCGACTGGGACCGCAGCAAACCAGACGGCACCATGCTGAAGCGGATGGATGTCTCGCGCATCGGCGCGCTGGGTTGGCAGTCGCGGATCGGCTTCGACCAGGGGCTGGCCGATACCTATCGCTGGTTCCTCGACCAGCCGGCGCTGCGCACCTGACCGCGCGGCGACATGCGCGTCGCCTTCTTTGGCCTCGACTACCATGCACGCACCGGGTCGAGCCGCTTCCTGCTCGACCTCGTGCAGCGCCACGCGACGGTGGATGCCGTCTTCGCCCCGCCGGACGTGGCGGCGCTGCGCCTGGCCGCGGCGGGCTTCGACGAGGCACGCTACGACGCCATCATCGTCTGGCAACTGCACGAGGCCTTCGCGCTGCTGAGCGGGCGGCACCGCAACGTGACCTTCGCGCCCATGCTGGACGCGATGTGGCGCGGCGGCGCCTTCACCTGGCGGCCATCCTTCGATGCCGCGAAGATCCTGTGCTTCTCCTGGGCGCTGCGCGAACAGGTGATGCGCCGCGCGCCGGTGCATGCGCTGGTCCAGTACTATCCCGACCCCGCCGCGCGCCCGGCGGTGCGCGACTTCGACGCGCTGCGCGGCTTCCTGTGGTACCGTCGGCGCGACATCCCGCCCGGGCAGGTCTTCGCGCTGACCGCAGGGGCGCGGTTCGACAGCCTCGCCATCCATGACGCACCCGACCCCGGGCACGAGGCGCCCTTCCCTACCGCTGCGCCCGCCCATGTCGGGCGGCTGCTGCGCAGCACCTGGTCGGCCGACGGCGCGGCCTTCGCCCAGCGCCTGGCCGAGGCCAACGTGTTCTTTGCACCGCGGCCGATGGAAGGGATCGGCATGGCGGTGCTCGAGGCCATGGCGGCGGGCATGTGCGTGGTGGCCCCCGATGCGCCGACCATGAACGAGTATGTGTCGCATGGCCGCAACGGGCTGCTGTATGCGCCCGGCGCGCACGGCCCGTTGGACTTCGCCCGTGCGGCCGAGATCGGCGCAAGGGCGCGCGACGACATCGCCGCGGGCCATGCGCGCTGGAGCGCCGCCGAGCCCGCGCTGGTGGACTTCCTGTTGACGCCCATGGCGCGGCTGGCGCAGCGCAGCGCGCTGCTGCGGGCGGCCCTGCCCGCGCGGGGCCTGGCCGAGGCCGGCATCGCCGTGGCGCGGCCCAACGGGCCTCTCCCGGAGGCGGACTGGCTGCTGGCCCTGCCCGAAGGCGCTGCGCCCGGCGACGCGGCCACCCTGGCGCAGGCGGTGGCGGAGGCCCCCGCCGGTGCCGGCATCATCCGCGGCCACCACCTGCTACGCGGCGCCGACGGGGCCGAGGCGCTGCACCGCACGGCGGAGCCCGCGGCAGCCTGGGCGCGCGTGCTGCGCGGCGATGTCTCGCCCGACGGCCCGGCCGGCTTCGGCGTGCCGGAGGCGACGCTGGTCCGTCCCGACATCCTCGCCCGGCTGGGCGCGGCGCTGCCGCGCGACGTGCCGGCCCTGGCCGACCTGCTGCTGCAGGCGCAGGCGGCAGGGGTCGCGATCCATGACGCCGATGCCGTGCTGGTCCGCGCCGCACCCGCGCCGGCCGGGCGCGCCGCCTGGCTGGCGCTGGCCCGCCGGCGCGCCGGGGCCGAGGCCGAGGCCGAGCAACGGTTGGATGCGGGGTGGGATGCGGCGATCGCCGCAGCGCGGGCACGGGATGCGGCGGCCGCCCCGGCGCGACGTGCGCTGGCGCTGGTCGCGGCACTCGACCGCGCATCCCCGGCGCTGGCGCGGGCGGCGGAACGCCTGCTGGCGGGTGGTGCGATGCGCCGTTTGCGGGCATGGCTGCGCCGATGACCCCGCGGCTGAGCATCGTCACCCCCTGCCTGAACCGCGCTGCCACCATTGGCGCGGCGATCGACAGCGTGCTCGCGCAGGGCCACCCGTCCTTCGAGCACATCATCGTCGATGGCGGGTCGACCGACGGCACCGCCGATGTTCTGGCGCGCTACCCGCACCTGGTCGTGGTGCGCGAAGCCGACCGCAACCTGTACGACGCGATCAACAAGGGCCTCCGGCGCGCGCAGGGCGACCTGGTCGGGCTGCTGAACAGCGACGACCTCTATGCCCCGGGCGCCTTCGCCGCGGCGGAGGCGGCGCTGGCCGACCCCGCGCTCGACCTCGTGATCGGCGCCGCCGAATTCTTCGCCACGGAGCACGGGCGCGAGGTGACGCTGCGCCACCTGTCCGGCGCAGCCGCGGTCGGGCTGACCGAGGCGAATGCGATCGGCGGCGTCACCACCATGAATGCCGCGATCTACCGCCGCGCCCTGTTCGACCGGGTCGGCCTGTTCGACGACCGCTTCCCGCTCGCGGCCGACAAGGATTTCTGGCTGCGGCTGGTGTTGGCCGCGCCGCGCTGCCTGGTGATCCCGCAGACCATCATCCGGTATCGAAGCCATGCCGGGTCGCTGACCTTCGCGGCGGGCGACCTGCGGGACAAATTATCGCGACATCTGCTCGACCTCGCGCGCGCGCGCCTGGCCGAGTGCGCGCCCGGCACGCCGGCGCATGCCGCCTATCGCCGCTGGCATGGCTGGGCGGTCGGCTACCGGGCGGGGCTGCAAGCGCGCCAAGGCGCGGTCGGCGCGGCGGCGACGACCGCGATGGCCGGGCTTGCGGCGGACCCGATCTGGCCGCTGCGCTTCGCAGCACGCCTGCCGGGGCATTGGCGCGACCGCGGCCTGCGCCGGGGCACGGCGTGACGCAATTTTCCACACGGCCGCGCGGAGTCGCAGCCCGCGGCGCGATGGAATATTCATCTAATGATTGCACCATCGCCGCGCTTCCGCGAAAGCGGGACCAACCCCTGTTCTGTCCGGACCCTCCATGACCCTGATGATCACCGGCGGCCTTGGCTTCATCGGATCGGCGGTGGTGCGCCGCCTGCTGTCCACCACGGACGAAGTGGTGGTGAACCTCGACTGCCAGACCTATGCCGCAAGCCCGGACAGCCTGGGCTCCTGGTTCGCGGACCGGCGGCACGTCCACATCAAGGCCGACATCTGCGACGCGGCGGCGGTGCGCGCGGCCTTCGCGCAGCACCGGCCCTCGCGCGTCATGCACCTGGCGGCTGAATCGCATGTCGACCGGTCGATCGACGGGCCGGCGGAATTCATCCGCACCAACGTGGTCGGCACGCAAGTGCTGCTGGAGGCGGCGCGCGAATACTGGGCGTCGCTGGACGGGGCGGCGAAGGACGCGTTCCGCTTCCACCACGTTTCGACCGATGAAGTGTTCGGCTCGCTGGAAAGCCGCGACGACAAGCCCTTCGACGAGGACACGCGCTACGACCCGCGCAGCCCGTATTCGGCGTCCAAGGCGGCATCGGACCATCTGGTGCGCGCCTGGCAGCACACCTACGGCATGCCGAACTTCGTCTCGAACACCACGAACAACTACGGCCCCTGGCAGTTCCCCGAGAAACTGATCCCGCTGGTCACGCTGAACGCGCTCGATGGCAAGCCGCTGCCGGTCTATGGCGACGGTTCGAACATCCGTGACTGGATCCACGTCGAGGACCATGCCGAGGCGCTGTGCCTCGCGCTGTTCCGCGGCATGCCGGGCGCGACCTATTGCCTCGGCCCGCGCCAGGAACGCACGAACCTCGAAGTGGTGCGCGCCATCTGCGCGACGCTCGACCGGCTGCGACCCGACCCGGACGGGCCGCGCGAGCGCCTGATCACCTATGTGCGCGACCGGCCCGGGCATGATTTCCGCTACGCGATGGACCCCTCGGGCGCCGAGGCGGCGCTTGGTTGGCGCGCGAAGCATGATTTCGAAAGCGGGCTCGAGCAGACCATCGCCTGGTACCTGGCGAACGAGGCCTGGTGGCGGCCGATCCGCGAGAAACGATACGCGGGGCAGCGGCTCGGGGGCGTGGCGGCATGAAGGGCATTCTTCTGGCGGGCGGCTCGGGCACGCGCCTGCATCCCATGACCCTGGCGGCCTCGAAGCAGCTGCTGCCGGTGTATGACAAGCCGATGGTGTACTACCCGCTGGGCACGCTGATGCTCGCAGGGGTGCGCGACATCCTGCTGATCTCGACGCCGACCGACCTGCCGAGCTTCCAGCGCCTGCTGGGCGACGGGTCACAGTTCGGCGTCTCGATCGCCTATGCCGAACAGCCGAAGCCCGAGGGCATCGCCCAGGCCTTCCAGATCGGTGCGGACTGGATCGGCGGGCAGCCCTGCGCGCTGGCACTGGGCGACAACATCATCTACGGCCACGGCCTGTCCGAGCAGCTGCAATCCGCCGCCGCGCGCGCGCAGGCCGGCGAATCGACAGTATTCGGCTACCGCGTGGCCGACCCCGAGCGTTACGGCGTGGCGGAATTCGACGCGACGGGCCGTGTGCTGAGCATCGAGGAAAAGCCTGCGAAGCCGAAATCCGACTGGGCGGTGATCGGGCTGTATTTCTACGATGCGCGCGTCACGCAGCTCGCCCGCGACCTGGCGCCCTCGGCGCGCGGGGAGCTCGAGATCACCGACCTCAACAAGGTTTATCTCGGCCTCGATGCGCTGCGCGCCGAACAGATGGGCCGCGGCTGCGCGTGGCTCGATGCCGGCACGCCGGGATCGCTGCTGCAGGCGGCGCTGTTCGTGCAGACCGTGCAGGACCGCCAGGGCCTGCAGGTGGGCTGCCCGGAGGAGATCGCCTTCCGCATGGGCTTCATCGACGCCGCCGGCCTGACCGCGCGCGCGGATGCGCTCGGCAAGACCGCCTATGGCGCCTATCTGCGCGACCTGGCGGCGGGGCGGCACGCATGAAGGTCGAACGCCTGGCGATTCCCGATGTACTGCTGATCGAACCCGTCCGGCACGGCGATGCGCGCGGCTTCTTCAGCGAGGTCTGGTCGCGCCGCGCCTTCGCCGCGCATGGCATCGACCCCGACTTCGTGCAGGACAACCACGCCTATTCGGCCGAACCCTTCGTGCTGCGCGGGCTGCATTTCCAGCGCCCGCCATCCGCGCAGGGCAAGCTGGTGCGCGTGGCGCGCGGCGCGATCCTCGATGTCGCGGTCGATATCCGGCAGGGCTCGCCGACCTACGGCCAGCACGTCGCGGCGGAACTGAGCGCGGCGAACTGGCGGCAGATGTGGGTGCCGCGCGGCTTCGCGCATGGCTACTGCACGCTCGAGCCCGATACCGAGGTGCTGTACAAGACCGACGCGCCCTATGACCGAGCGGCGGATGGCGGCATCGCGTGGGACGACCCCGCCCTCGGCATCGCCTGGCCGGCCGGGACGCCGGTACTGTCGGACAAGGACCGGACCGCGCCGCGCCTGGCGGAGATCGCGCCGCCCTTCCCCGCGGGGTCCTGGTGATGCGCCGGGTGCTGGTCACCGGCCGCGGCGGGAAGCCTGCCATGGAGATCCGAGCGGCGCCGCCGGCTGAACTCCCTGCATGCAGGAAGAAATGACGCCGGCCATGACCCAATCGGCCAAGGATGAAGTCAGTACAGATGTGGCGTCCAATTCGTTCGAGGCCCTGGCGGAGTTGATCCGCAGCGACCCCGCGAATTCAGCGAAATTTCAACGTGCGGTATCTCAAATCTCCAACACGTTCGGCAAAACGGTTGCCGTCGATTGGGCGTGCAAGACACAGCTCGACTCCACCATGCCGCTACCGACAATTCTGGATTTTGTTGCAGACGAAATGGGCGAAGACGCCCCTCGATCATTATTCAAAGACATTTTGAATAACGCATCCAACGGCTTGCTTCTGCCGATAGCACGATTCTGGAGGTTTTTGTGCGAAGGGAACCACGAATATCAGCAGTCTCGCGAAAGAATTTCCTCTGATATTCGTAATTTCGTGCCGATTTATTTCAGATTCGTAATTCCTCCCACGCAGGCGATTAATCTACTCAAGCCCGGCAAGATTGTCGGACAGGATGCCGAGCGAATTCAGATCTCCAGGATGCACGACTATCTGCAGTCCGAACTGAAGCCGGACCCCGAATGGGCACGCGTGATCGCGCAATCCCGGCTGCCGAGCACCGAAGCCAGGCGCCGCGTCGAACAGACCGAGGGTGAATGTGGATGGGTCGACCGCGCCCTGGAACTGGGCCGGCTGTCGATGATGGATCCGCTGAGCGGAGAGGTCCTCAACGCGAGCGACGGCATCATCGCATATGGCCGCTGCCTTTACCGGTTCGATGGCGTGGAGCCGTTCTTCATGGTGACCGGTGGTCCATGGAACGCGCCGCAAGGCCTCTATCTTTCGCGCAGTCGCATCGTTCTGACGTTCGGCGGTGAATGGACAGGACGCCTGCGGGGCAAGGAGCTTGCAAACGTTCTTGCGGCATATCTTCGCGCCCGTGCGGTGCGCGCCGCAGCGCCCATCGGGGAGAGAACAAAGTTTACGCTCTACATGCCCCCGACAAACAATTTCGCGCATCATCACTGGAATTTCCAGACGGGACTTGAACGTGCGATCCGACTCCGTAGGGTCGATGCGCTTGCCGCCGTGAGGTATTCCGGCACGGAGTTCTTTGGGTCCGTGCAGGACCTGTTTCCGGAACTTCACGACGTAAGGATCGAGCGCCCCCGGCGCGAGAATGTCGTGGATCCCGCCGAGACACCGTCTGGCGGGCTGCCACTACCGTCGGCAGGCTTCTACATTCCGCGCAGCCTGACCGATCGCATCGTCAGTTACATGCGCGGACGGCCAAGGCCGCGCATGGACGTGACTGAACCTCGCGACATTCCGCGCCCGGCAGGCGCTCCCCTCCTTTGGCTCGCGCTTCGCGTTCGCGGCCGCGCATGGGTCGAGCAGGAGGCCGGCTTCATCGAGATCATCAATCGCATCGGCGAGGCGCACTCCGACGCCATGTTCCTGCTCGACGGGTTCTCGTTTCCGGTCGGGGAGGATTCAAGCTCACAGGACTGGACGGAAGCCGTCGCGTTACTGCACGGGCTTGCCGAGAGAATCCGCACGGCCAGCCACTACCCTGATCGGGTCCTCAACCTGGTCGGAAACACGATGCGCGAAAGCGTGCTCTGGGCAGCCGAGGTCAGCCTCTATCTCGCGCCCTATGGCACCACGCAGCACAAGGTTGGCTGGTTCAGTTCGGCGCCCGGGCTCGTCTATGCACCTCCGGTGTTTACGGAACGCCAGTTGCTTCAGAGCCCGGGGTTCGCTGCAGCCGAGATCTCGACGCTCCCCCGAATCGTTTTCGGAACGCCCGCGGTCGCAACGGCTTCGGTGGGGCCCGCACGCGTAAGGAAGCCCAGCAATGCAGACGTGTCCCTTGACCCGCAGTTCGTCGCAGAGACCCTGGCTCAGATGCTGGAAGACAGCCTCGCATCCCGCGATCGGCTGCGCGTTGCGCATGTTTGAAATCCAGCCGCCCTTGCCTGCGGGGTCCCGGTGATGCGCCGGGTGCTGGTCACCGGCCGCGGCGGGCAGCTTGCCACCGGCCTGGCCGAAGCCCTGCCCGCCCAGGGCTTCGAGCCCTTCCTGTTCGGCCAGCCCGAATTCGAATTCGAGCAGCCCGCGACCATCGCGGCCGCCTTTGCCGCGGCGCAGCCCGACGCCGTGGTGAACTGCGCCGCCTGGACGGCCGTGGATGCGGCCGAGGACAACGAGGCAGGCGCCTTCGTGGCGAATGCCGTCGGCCCGGCGCTGGTGGCGCGCCACTGCGCCGCGCTCGGCATCCCGCTGGTGCAGGTCTCGACCGACTATGTCTTCGACGGGCGCAAGGGCGCGCCCTATGTCGAGACCGACGCACCGAACCCCCTCGGCGCCTATGGACGGACCAAGCTGGCAGGGGAATGGGCGGCGCTGGCGGAGAACCCGCAGACCATCGTGCTGCGCACCGCCTGGGTGTTCTCGGCGGTGGGGAACAACTTCCTGCGCACCATGCTGCGCGTTGGGGCGGAACGCCCGGTGCTGCGCGTGGTGGCCGACCAGCACGGCAGCCCGACGGCAGCGCCCGACCTGGCGGATGCCATCGCCGCCGTGCTGGCCCGGCTGCGGGGGACCGGCTGGCAGGCCGGCTACCGCGGCGTGTTCCATGCGGTGGCGGGCGGCACCACCACCTGGCATGCCTTCGCCGAGGCGATCTTCGCCGCCGCCGCGCCGCTGGGCGGCCCGCGGCCCGAGGTGCAGGCGATCGGCACCCAGGACTACCCGACCCGCGCGGTGCGGCCGGCGGATGGCCGGCTCGACACCACGCGGCTGGCGCAGACCTTTGGCGTGGCGCTGCCGCGCTGGGAACAGGGGCTCGACCGGGTGGCCAGGGCCGCCTTGGCATCGTGACCGGCTGGCGGGCCTGGCTGGCAGCGCTGCTGGTCGGCTTGCTGCCGGCCTGCGCACGCGCGGACGAGGCACCGGCCTGCCCGCCGGCGCCCGTTGTGCCGATCGCGGCACCGCGCCTCGCTGCCGCCATCGCGGGCGGGGAGGAGGTGCGGATCGTCGCCCTCGGCTCGTCCTCCACTGCCGGGGCGGGGGCGAGCCTCCCGTGGCGGGCCTATCCGGGGCGGCTCGAGGCGCGGCTCCGCGCGGCGCTACCGGGCACTGCCGTGACCGTGATGAACCGCGGTGCCGGCGGGGAGGACGCGGCGCATATGCTGGGCCGGCTGGAACGCGATGCGGTGGCCGAACGCCCGCAACTGGTCATTTGGCAGGTCGGCGCCAACGCCGCGCTACGCAGCATGGACCGCGATTCCTTCCGCAGCTTCCTGCGCCAGGGACTGCTGCGGTTGCGCGTGGCGGGCATCGACGTGGTGCTGATGGACAACCAGCGCGCGCCGCGCATCGCGGCCCGGCCCGGCCACCGGGACTACGACACGATGCTGGCCGAGGCCGCCGCCGGCGTGCCCGGCGTGGTGCTGTTCTCCCGCGGCGCTCTGATGGATGCCTGGGCCGCGAATGGCGTGCCGAACGAGGCATTCTTGATCTCGGACAATCTGCACCACAACGACCGCGGCTATGCCTGCATCGCTGAGGCGATCTCCGCCGCCCTGATGGCCGGCTTGCCCCCCGGAACGCCAGCGCAGCGCCGCTGAGACGGCCGGCGGCCTCGGATGCATCGGCGCGCAAGGGTTGTGCGGCCTCGCCGGCGCACGGCGAGCGGTCGTGCATCGCCGGCAGGGGCAACACTCATCGAGGTGAAGTTTTCGTTAGGGGAAGGAACCGGTCGCGCTGCAATGTCGCACGCCTTGCATTATGTGCATAACCCTTCTGCGGAATGGAAACCTTGGAATCCGTTGGTCATCCGGAGCAAAATAGTGCTTGAGATTTTCATGAAATCGATGCTGACGCATCCGTTACCACCAAGGAATGCTGTGCGATGCTGGAGGGCCTGACGGCCAGGGCAATGGGGGCGCTGCCGCTGTACGCCGTTCGGGCGGACGGGCTGACTGCCTTCCTTGGCGACCTGCCGGCAGCGGTGGCGTCCTTCCTGCGCGCTTCGGGCTTCGCCGCCAAGGCCGGCGACTTCGCGCTGCTGCCCGGTGCCGACGGCCTGGCCGGCGCGGTGGTCGGGCTGGGACAGGAGGATACGCCGTGGGCCTTCGGTACGCTCGCGCGCGGTCTGCCGCCCGGCACCGCCTGGCGCCTGGCTCCCGGGCCGCAGGACCCCGCGCAGGCGACGCTGGGCTGGGCGCTCGGCGCCTATCGCCCGCACCGCCACAAGGCGGCGGGGCCCTCGCCCGCCGTGCTCGAGATCTCGCCTGATGCCGGGCCCGCACTGGTCACCGCGGAAGCGATCTGTGCCGCGCGGGACCTGATCAACGCGCCGGCTGCCGACCTCGGCCCGGCGGAACTTGCCGCCGCCGCCGCCGCGCTCGCCGCGCGCCATGGCGGCAATTGCGAGATCGTGCTGGGCGACAGCCTGGACCAGGGATTTCCCGCGGTCGCCGCGGTCGGGCAGGGGAGCCCCCGCGCGCCGCGCGTGGCGGTGCTGCGCTGGAGCGGTTCGGACTCCGGCCCGCTGATCGCGCTGTGCGGCAAGGGCGTGTGCTTCGATACCGGCGGGCTCGACCTGAAATCCGCCGGCGGCATGCTGCGCATGAAGAAGGACATGGGCGGCGCCGCCGTGGTGCTGGCCGCCGCCGAGATGATCATGCGCACCAACCTGCCGGTGCGCCTGCTGGTCCTGATCGGCGCGGTGGAGAACGCCATCTCCGGCACCGCCATGCGGCCGATGGACGTGCTGCGCACCCGCCGCGGCCTCAAGGTCGAGGTCGGCAACACTGACGCCGAGGGCCGCCTGGTGCTGGCCGACCTGCTGACCTTCGCGGCGGAACAATCCCCCGCCATGATCATCGACTGCGCGACCCTGACGGGGGCCGCGCGCGTCGCCCTCGGCCCGGACCTGCCGGCGCTGTTCTGCAACGACGACGCGCTGGCGGGCCGGCTGCTGGCGGCCGGGCAAGCGGTGGACGACCCGATGTGGCGGCTGCCGCTGCATGACGGCTACGATTCCTGGCTCGACAGCCCCTTCGCCGACCTGTCGAACGTGTCGCAGAAGCCGATGGCCGGGGCGGTCACGGCGGCGCTGTTCCTGCGCCGCTTCGTCCCCGCCGGCGTGCCCTGGGCGCATCTCGACCTATATGCATGGAACGATCGCACCCGTCCGGGACGGCCGGAAGGTGGCGAAGCCCAATGCGCCCGGGCACTCCATGCCTTGGTTGCCGAATGCGCTGAAGCGCAGGCAACGCGGCCAACGACCTGATCTTCAACCCCTCACAGGCCGCACGCGGGCGAACCGACGACGGCGGCCGAGCCGCCCAAGCGTTCCACCAAGGACAGACCAAAATGACCAACCACGGCAACCCGGACCAACAGATCGGCATTCTCCGCGAGACCATCGTCGCCCTCGTGCGCAGCGATGGGCCGGACCTCTCGGCGCGGCAGCTCGCGGTGCTGCTGACCGTCTATCTCGGCGAGGGCCCGCACACCGTGCGCGGCCTGGCGCATGACCTGAACGTGTCCAAGCCGGCGATCACGCGCGCACTGGACCGGCTGGGCGAACTCGACCTCGCGCGCCGCAAGGTGGACCCGGCGGACCGCCGGTCGGTGCTGGTGCAGCGCACCCCCAAGGGCACGACCTTCCTGCGCGACCTGCGCGGCGTGATGACCGAGGCCGTGAAGGCGACCGGCGAGGTGCGCCTGCTGCCGGCCCAGACCGAGCCGACGCTGCGCGCAGTGTAGTGCGGCCGGGGCGGCCCTGGTGCCGCCCCCGCCCGCCTGCATGCCTTTGGTTTCACGCACAGCCGCCACGCCAGACCGGCGCGCGGAAATCTCCGGCGAAGCCGCCGGCCGGATCAATACCCGGCCGCGAAATCCACCAGGTTGATCAGCGGACGGCCGGCGCGGGCACGGTGGATATTCTCCACCACCTGCGGCGCGGCCGAGGACGGGATGGTGATACTGGCCGCATGCGGCGTCAGGATCACCTTCGGATGGGTCCAGAAGGGGCTGTCCGCCGGCAGGGGCTCGGGTTCGAAGACATCGAGCGCCGCGCCTGCCAAGTGCCCGCTGTCGAGCGCGGCCAGCAGGTCTGCCGCGACTTGGTGGCCGCCCCGCGCGGCGTTCAGCAGGTAGCCGCCGGGCTTCATCGCACCCAGCAGCCGGGCGTCGATCAGGCCACGCGTCTCTGGCGTCAGCGGCAGCAGGCAGACCAGGATGTCGGTCCTGGCCGCCATGGCCATCAGGCCATCGGCGCCGTGGAAGGTCTCCACGCCCGGCACCTGCTTCGGGCGGCGCGACCAGCCCATCACGGGAAAGCCGAGCGCGGTCAGCGCGCGCGCCGAATCCGCGCCCAGTTCCCCCAAGCCCAGGATGCCGATGCGCCGCGCGCTGGTCTCGGGCGCAGGCAGTTCGTGCCACACCTTTCGGGCCTGCTGATCGCGATAGTCCAGGTCCTGGCGGTGGAAGCGCAGCACATTCAGCAGCACCCATTCGGTCATGCCCTGCGTCAGGCGCGTGTCGAGCAGCCGCGCCACCGGTACGCCGGGCGGCGGTCCCGGTGGGCGGAACAGGTGGTCCACGCCGGCCCCCATGGACACGATCACCCGCAGGTTCGGGTAGCGGCGCAGTTCCATCATGTCGTGCGCGGTCCAGACCACCGCGGCCTCGATGTCCTCGGGCGCGCCGGCCTCCGGAAACAGGCGGATCTCGAGCGACGGGTCGACCGCGAGCAGCGCCGCCTTCCAGTCCTGCATGGTGTGCGCCTTGGTCGAGAGCAGGACGGCCATGGTCAGGTCTGCGCCTTCAGTTCGGTGTCGAGGGCGGTGACGAAGTCCCGCCAGGAATTGCGACCGGTGGCCGCACGCTCGGTGCCATCGGGCAGCTTCGCATACAGGCTGAGCACGCCCTTTGCCCAGAGCGCGTCGAAATGCCCGGGCGACTGCAGGGCGAAGGCGGCGGTGCGGTCGAACACGCCATCCTTCACGCGCGGCATGACCCGGTACATCCACCACCAGCAGCCCACGCCAAGCACGATGGTGCCGGCCCAGGCGCCGCCCTGTTCGACGCCGAGTGCGACCAGCGGCGCGCCGCCCCATTTGAGTGCGGCGAAGGAGACCGCCAGGATCAGGCCGGCGGGCCAGACATTCTCCCAGGACTGGTACACCGGGGAGCCGGGCGAGTTCATCTTGCGGATGTGCACTCCGAGCTTCACGCGCCCCGAGTCGAGCAGGGTGCGGAGGGTGTCGATCTCAGAGGACATTTTTTTGCGCCCTCAGAGGGCGGGCGCCGGGCATCCGCCCGGCTTGCCTTCGCGCCGCGCACGGGTGCGCGGGGGCCGACGGGCGGGTTGGGCGAGGTCGCGCCGTGCGCTCCCGGATCGCGCCGTTGCGCAATCCGGTCTTTTTTCTGTCCTTGCGCACCGGGCGGCCGCATCGGCGGCCTTGGCTTGCGCGCCATTCACGCGTGCGACCGGCGCGATGCGAGGGTTGGGCGCGGTCGCGCCCTGCGCCCGCGGATCGCTGCGTGATCCGAGTGATGCGCGGGCGGCGGTGGCGCGGATCACGTGCGCAGGCCCGGAGCGGCCTCGGTGCGAAGGTCGAATGCGGCGGCCATCAGAGCGCGCGTGTAGGCTTCCCGCGGGGCTTCGACAACCCGCGCGGCCGCGCCTTCCTCGACCACCTGGCCATCCTTGAGCACGATGATCCGGTGCGCCATGGCACGCACCACGCGCAGGTCGTGCGAGATGAACAGGTAGGCTAGGCGATGCTTCGCCTGCAGCGCGCGCAGGAGGTCCACCACCTGCGCCTGCACGCTGACATCGAGCGCGCTGGTCGGTTCGTCCAGCACCAGGAAACGCGGCTTCAGCACCAGCGCGCGGGCGATGGCGATCCGCTGGCGCTGGCCGCCGGAGAATTCATGCGGGTAGCGCTCCGCCATGGCGGGATCGAGGCCCACTTCCTCCAGCGCCGTCGCCACCGCGGCGTTGCGCTGCGTGGCGGTCAGGCCCGGCTCGTGCACGGCCAGGCCCTCGCCCACGATCTCCGCCACGCTCATGCGGGGCGACAACGCGCCGTAGGGATCCTGGAAGACGATCTGCATGCGCCGGCGCAGCGGGCGCAGCGCGGCGCGCGTGAGGCCCTGGATGGAGGTGCCCTCGAAGCGGATCGCACCCTCGCTCGTCTCGAGCCGCAGCATCGCCAGGCCAAGCGTCGTCTTGCCCGATCCGGATTCGCCGACCAGGCCGACCGTCTCGCCCTCATGCACCGCGAGGCTCACGCCATCCACCGCGCGGACTTCCGCGACCACGCGGCGCATCACGCCGCGGCGGATCGGGAAGCGGACCTTGATGGCCTCCCCGCGCATGATCTCGGGCGCGGCTTCGGCGATCGGCGCCGGCGCGCCGCGCGGTTCGGTCGCGAGCAGCATGCGCGTGTAGTCATGCGCCGGTGCCGTGAAGACGCGACTGACGGCGCCCTGTTCGACGGCGCGCCCGTCCTTCATCACCACCACCGCATCGGCGTGCTTTTTCACGATGTTGAGGTCGTGGGTGATCAGCAGCAGCGCCATGCCCAGGTCGCGCTTCAACTGTTCCAGCAATTCGAGGATCTGCGCCTGGATCGTGACATCCAGCGCGGTGGTCGGTTCGTCCGCGATCAGCAGCTTGGGGTCGTTGGCCAGCGCCGCGGCGATCATCACGCGCTGGCGCTGCCCGCCGGAGAGCTGGTGCGGATAGGCGCCGAGCCGGTCCTCGGCCTTGGGGAAGCCGGCGCGGCGCAACAGGTCCACCACGCGCGCGCGCAGCGCTTCGCCGGACAGCGGCTGGTGCAGCGTGATCGCCTCGGCAACCTGGCGGCCCACCGTGTGCAGCGGGTTCAACGATGTCATGGGTTCTTGGAACACCATGCCCGCCACGCCGCCGCGCAGCCGGCGCAGATCGCGTTCGGGCGCACCCAGCACATCCGTGCCATCGAGCACGATGCGCCCTTCGGGATTGCTGCCCGCGCCCGGCAGCAGGCCGAGGCAGGACAGCGCCGTGACCGACTTGCCGGACCCGCTTTCGCCCACCAGCGCAATGGACTGCCCGGGCTCGACCGCGAAGGACACGTCCTCGACCACGCGCTTCGTGCCGAAGGCGACCGAGAGGTTCTTCACGCGCAGCAGCGTCATCGCCCGCCCCCCGGCAGCTTGCGCGGGTCGAAGGCGTCGCGCACCGCCTCGCCCACGAAGGTCAGCAGCGTCAGCATGGTGCCGAGCACGAAGAAGCCGGTCAGCGCCAGCCACGGCGCGTTGAGGTTGTCCTTGCCCTGGTTCACCAGTTCACCCAACGAGGGCGAACCCGGCGGCAGCCCGAAGCCGAGGAAATCGAGCGAGACGAGCACGGTCACCGACCCCGCCAGGATGAACGGCAGGAAGGTGAGCGTCGCGACCATCGCGTTCGGCAGGATGTGCCGCACCATGATCGATGCATGCGACACACCGAGCGCATTGGCCGCACGCACGTAGTCCAGGTTGCGTCCACGAAGGAATTCCGCGCGCACCACGCCCGTGAGGCCCATCCAGGAGAACAGCAGCAGGAAGGTCAGCAGCACCCAGAAACTGGGTTCGATCACGCTGGCCAGGATGATGAGCAGATACAGCTGCGGCATGCCCGACCACAATTCGATGAATCGCTGGAAATACAAATCCACCGCGCCACCGAAATACCCCTGCACCGCACCCGCCGCGATACCGATGATCGAACTCACGATCGTCAATGTGAAGCCGAACAGCACCGAGATGCGGAAGCCGTAGATCACGCGCGCCACGACGTCGCGCCCCTTGTCATCCGTGCCGAGCCAGTTCCGTGCGGAAGGCGGCGCAGGCAGCGGATGATCCAGGTCGCGCACGATGGAATAATAGCTGAAGCGCACCGGCGGCCAGATCGCCCAGCCGCCCGCCGCTTCGAAGTCCTTCAGGAAGTCGCGGTCCTGCCAATAGTCGCTGCCGGTGGGCAGCCCGTCCGGCACCAAATCCGTCTCGGCATAGTCCACCACCACCGGAAAGAACCACTGGTCGTTCACGCGCGCCACCAGCGGCCGGTCATTGGCAATGAACTCGGCAAACAAGGTCAGGACGAAGATCACCGCAAAGATGATCGTCGACCAATACCCACGCCGATTGGCCCGGAAATTCGCGATCCGCCGGCGCGTGATGGGGGTGAGGGTCATGGCGCGGCGAGGTCCGCAGGGAGGGCTCTGCCCTCCCCGCACCCGACCCGCCAAGGGCCAAAAGGCTCCTCGACCCCTCGACTTGATCGGGGGATTTGGGGAGGGGCAAGGCGCACCAGCGGCGCAGGCGGCACCGACGATGCCCCTCCCCAAATCCCCCGATTCAAACCCGCGATCCAAGGGGCCGTTGCCCCTTGGTGGGGGGTGCAGGGGGGCACAGCCCCCTTGCGGGCGCGCCACACCACGACCCTCATCGCCGCGCCTCGAAGTCGATGCGCGGGTCCACCAGGGTGTAGGTGAAGTCGCTGATGATCTGCAGCACCAGGCCGAGCAGGGTGAAGATGTACAGGGTGCCGAACATGATCGGGTAGTCGCGTCGCGTTGCCGCCTGGAAGCCGAGGTAGCCGAGGCCGTCGAGCGAGAAGACGATCTCGATCAGCAGCGCGCCGGTGAACAGCATGCCGATGAAGGCTGCGGGGAAGCCGGCGATGATGATGAGCATCGCGTTGCGAAAGACGTGGCCGTAGAGCACGCGGCCTTCGCTGGCACCCTTGGCGCGCGCGGTCACCACGTATTGCTTGCCGATCTCGTCCAGGAAGGAGTTCTTGGTGAGCATAGTCAGCCCGGCGAAGCCGCCGATCACCAGGGCGACGATCGGCAGTGTCATGTGCCAGGCGTAGTCGATGGCGCGCTGCCAGAACGGCCAGTCGGCCGACCCGGAGGATGCGAGCCCGCGCAGCGGGAAGATCTGCAGGAAGGACCCGCCGGCGAACAGCACGACCAGCAGCACCGCGAACAGGAAGCCCGGGATGGCGTAGCCCACCAGCACGATGCCGGATGTCGCGACGTCGAAGCGCGAGCCGTCGCGCACCGCCTTGCGGATGCCGAGCGGGATCGAAATCAGGTAGATGATCAGCGTCGACCAGATGCCCAGCGAAATCGACACCGGCATCTTCTCGAGGATGAGGTCGATCACCGGCCGGTCCTGGAACAGCGACCTTCCGAAATCGAAGGTGAGGTAGCCGGTCAGCATCTCCCAGAAGCGGACATGGGCGGGCTTGTCGAAGCCGAAGGCGCGTTCGATCTCGGCGACGATCGCGGGGTCGAGGCCGCGCGCGCCGCGATAGGTGCCGGCCGGTCCGTCGCTGCCGCCCGCGCCGCCCGTGCTGGGTGCGCGGACATCGCCGCCGCCCTCGCCGGTGATGCGCCCGAGGGTCGACTGTCCTTCGCCGCGCAGTTCGGCGAGCATCTGTTCGACCGGCCCGCCGGGGGCGAACTGCACGACGGCGAAATTGATGATCAGGATGCCGAGCAGCGTCGGCACCACCAGCATCAGCCGGCGGAGGAGGTAGGCGCCCACGGGTACGCTACCCGCGCCGCGCTTCGGCCAGCGCGCGCTCCCGCGCCGGATCGATCCACCAGGCCTGCGGGAAGCCGAGGCCATAGCGCGGGTTGCGCTCCGGCCGGCCGAACTTGTCCCAGAAGGCGATTCGGAACACGCGCGAATGCCAGTGTGGCACCACGAAATTGTGGTGCAGCAGCACGCGATCCAGCGCGCGGGTGCGCGCGACAAGTTCGTCGTAGTTCGGTGCGGCGATGACCAGTTCGACCAGCTCGTCGATCGCCGGGTCGGCAATGCCGGCGACGTTCTGGGAACCGTTCTCGCGCGCCTTGGCCGTGGTCCAGTAGTCGCGTTGCTCGTTGCCCGGGGAGAAGCCCTGGCCCATCGAATCGACCGTCATGTCGTAGTCGAAGGCGTCGATGCGCACTTGGTACTGCGCGGGGTCCACGGTGCGCACGCGCGCCGAGATGCCGATGCGCTCCAGCCACTGGACATAGGGCAGTGCGACACGTTCGAAGGTGGCACCCTGCAGCAGGATTTCGAATTCGAAGCGCTGGCCGGCCGCATTCACCAGGCGGCGGTCGCGCACCGACCAGCCGGCTTCGCGCAGCAGCGCCAGCGCACGGCGCGCGCCCTCCCGATTGTTGCCGGTGCCGTCGGTGACGGGCAGCTTGTATTCCTCGGTGAAGACCGCCTCGGGGATGCGGCCGCGAAAGCCCTCCAGGATCGCGCGCTCGCGGCCTTCGGGCAGGCCGCGCGCAGCGAAGTCGGAATTCGAGAAATACGACGAGGTGCGCGCATAGGCGCTGAAGAACAGGTTGGTGTTCATCCATTCATAGTCGAACACCTCGATCAGGGCGCGGCGCACGCGCGCATCCTGGAACAGCGGGCGGCGCAGGTTCACCGCGAAGCACTGCATCCCGGTCGGGATCTCGTGCGGGATTTCCTGGCGCTGCACCAGGTTGCGCCGGGCGGCGGGGAAGTCGTAGCCGGTGGCCCAGTCGCGCGCGACGTTCTCGGTGCGGAAATCGGCCTGACCGGCCTTGAAGGCCTCGAAGGCCACGGTGGTGTCGCGGAAGTATTCGTAGCGCAGCGTGTCGAAGTTGTTCAGGCCGCGGCGCACGCCCAGGTCGCGCGCCCAGTAATCCTCGACGCGGCGATACACCGTGCTGCGGTTGGGTTCGAAGCGTTCCAGACGATAGGGGCCGGACCCGAGCGGCACATCGAGCGAGGGTCGGGCGAAGTCGCGCCCTTCCCACCAGTGCTTCGGCAGCACGGGCAGGTCGCCCAGGATCTGCGCGAGTTCGCGGTTCTCGGCATCCTTGAAGCGGAAGGTCACGCGGCGCGGGCTCTCGGCCACCACCTCGGTCACGTCGGCCCAATAGGCGCGGAAGAAGGGGCGGCCCTGGGTGCGCAGCGCGTTGAAGGTGAAGACCACGTCGTCGGCCGTGACAGGGCGGCCATCGTGCCAGCGGGCGGTTGCGCGCAGTTCGAAGCTGACGCCGCGGCGGTCGGCGGGCAGTTCCACCGTCTCGGCCAGGTGGCCGTATTCGGCGGTGGCCTCGTCCGGGTTGCCGGCCATGAGCGTGTCGTAGATCAGCCCGATCCCCGGGTCCGGCGTGCCGCGCAGGATATAGGGGTTGAAACTGTCGAAGGAGCCGAGGCGGGAGAGCACCACCTCCCCGCCCTTCGGCGCGGCGGGGTTGGCCCAGGGCCAATGCGGGAAATCCGCCGGCAGCGACGGTGGTGCCAGCAGCGACAGCGCGTGCGTGCGCACCACCTCGCCGGGTTTGTCGCCGCCGGCGGGCACTACGGCGCGCGCGCCGCGGGGCAGCGGAAAGGTGAGGCCAAGGGCGCCGAGCGCCAGCAGGTCGCGACGGTTCATGTTCGCAGGATGGGGGTTCGCCCCCTGCGCGGCAACGTCCCTGCGCCTACCGATCGGTAAGGAGGCGTACGGCGTCGGCCAGCAGGGCCGGGTCGCCAACCGCCAGCACCCGGCCGTCGGAGGCCGCGGTCAGCGCCTCGCCCCGCCAGCCGGTGACGCGACCGCCGGCGCCTTCGATGACCGGGACCAGTGCCGCCCAGTCCCAGATCTTCATGGTCGCATCAACCACGATGTCGACCAGGCCGATCGCGAGCAGGCCATAGGCGTAGCAGTCGCCACCCCAGGTCACCCGCCTGGCCGCACCGCGCAGGCGCTCGAAGCCGGGGCGCAGCGTGTCGTCGAACATGTCCGGGCTGGTGCAGGAGAGTTCCGCCTGGCCGACCGCCGCGCAGGGCCGGCAGGCGGGCGTGCCGCCCATGGGCGCGCGGAAGCGCGTGCGGCGGCCGGCCACGCCGACCCAGCGTTCGCCGGTGACGGGCTGGTCGATGATGCCAAGCACGGGCACGCCCCGGTGCAGCAGGCCGATCAGGCAGCCGAAGAGGGGCCGGCCGGTCACGAAGGCGCGGGTGCCGTCGATCGGGTCCAACACCCAGACCCATTCGGCATCGGGGTGGTGTTCGCCGTGTTCCTCGCCGATCACGCCGTGGTCGGGGAAGCGGGTGGCGATCAGGGCGCGGATGGCTGACTCGGCGTCGCGGTCGGCCTTGGTGACGGGGCTGGCATCGCCTTTCGCCTCGACCAGCAGGGCGGAGCGGAACAGCGGGCGGATGACCGCGCCGGCGGCGTCGGCGAAGTCCTCCGCGGCGGCGATGATGTCGTCGGGTACCATGCGCTATTCCCCTGAACCGTCACCCTGAAGAGGATCGCGGCCCACGCGATCCGGGAGCGCGAGGCGCGACCGCGCCCCGAACATCAGCGCGCCGGTGCGTGGCGCGAGAGCCCGGCCGGCGGATGCCAGCGCATCACGCCGAACGCGTGCCTCCGGCATGTCATGCCGACCGCGTGCCTCCGGTACGACACACCTGAAGCCCCATCAGTGCGGATCGAGGCCCTGCCTCGATCCGGGAGCGCACCGCGCGACCGCGCCCAAACCATCAGCCGCCGTCGGAGCACCCGTGCGAAGTGCGAAGGCCAGCGGCCCGGACGGGCGGCGCCCGCCGTCTAAGAGCAAAAGAATCAGGGCGCCGGCGCGTTCGGCGAGATCGACCGCAGGTAGGCGATCAGGTCCGCGCGCTGCTGCGTGTTGGTCAGCCCCGCATAGGACATGCGGTTGCCCGCGGCATAGGCGCGCGGGTTGTGGATCCAGGCGTTCAGTTCCTCGTAGGTCCAGGGCTTGTCGGCCATGCCGCGCAGCGCCGCCGAGTAGTTGAAGCCATCCGCATGGGCATGCTTGGCGCCGACGATGCCATACAGGTTCGGCCCGACGCCGTTGCGCCCGCCCTCGTTGAAGGAATGGCAGGCGGCGCATTGGCGCTGCGCGACCTGCTGTCCGTTTTGCACATTGGCGGCGGCCAGCAGCGGCGTGATCGGGTCCAGCGCCGGGGCGGCGGGAGCGGCGGCGGCCGGCGCGGCGGCTTCGCCACCGATGCTGATGGCGGCATGGTGCGGGCGCTTGGGGTGCACGAGCAGGCTGCCGATCACCCCGGCCACGCCGAATGTCACGCCCGCGGTCAGCACCGCCGCGATGATCTTGTTGCCTTCGAGGTTCGCCATGCCCGTTGCAGCCCCTGAACACCTTGCCCGCCGCGCGTTTGCGCCGCAGGACCGCCTTGCCTAAAACGCGGCGGACCATAGTGCCCGGCCTGCCGCCAGACAACCACCTGACACCTTCATTCCCGGAGCCGCACGCTTGCGCCCCATCGTCGTGATTCCCGCCCGCATGGCCGCCACCAGGCTACCGGGCAAGCCGCTGGCCGAGATCGCCGGGCGGCCGATGATCGCCCATGTGCTGGACCGGGCGCGGGAGGCCGGGATCGGCCCGCTGGCGGTCGCCGCGGGGGAACCGGAGATCGTCGCGGCAGCCGAGGCCGCCGGTGCGCAGGCGGTGCTGGTGGCCGACGACGTGCCCTCGGGTACCGACCGCGTGCAGCGGGCGATGGCGGTGCTGGACCCCGAGGGCCGCTACGACGTGGTGGTGAACCTGCAGGGGGATTTCCCGACCATCGCGCCGGAGACGCTGCGCGCCGTGCTGGAACCGCTGGCCGACCCGTCCGTGGATATCGGCACGCTGGTCTGCCCGATCGCGGATGAGGAGGAGGCGAACACGCCGTCCTTCGTGAAGGCCGCCTGTGCGTTCGAGGGCGACAAGCGCGTCGCGCCGGCGCTGTATTTTTCCCGCCTGCCGATCCCCTGGGGGGATGGGCCGCGCTGGCACCATATCGGCGTCTATGCGTATCGGCGCGCGGCGCTGGACCGGTTCGTGAGCCTGCCGGCGAGCCCGCTGGAGCTGCGCGAGAAGCTCGAGCAGCTGCGCGCGCTGGAAGCGGGCATGCGGATTTCGGCGGCGCGGGTGGACCACGGCCCCTTCGGCGTCGATACGCCGCACGACCTTGAACGCGCCCGGAGTCTCTTGGCGTCGCGCGGTCACGATTGAGCGCGCCCTTCAGACGGCGGGCGGCGATGTTTTGCGCGCCTCAATCGCCGGCGCCGGCCTCCGCCCGCTCGGCTTGCGCGCCGTGGAGTGGCGTACCGGGCACGGCTGACAGTTTGGGCGCGGTCGCGCCCTTGCGTTCCCGGACCGAGGCAGGGCCTCAGTCCGCAATCCTTGATGTCCAGGTGATTCCATGACTGCCAAGACCATCGCCTTCCAGGGCATGCCCGGGGCGTATTCGGACCTCGCTTGCCGCGCCGCCTATCCGGGCTGGACCACCCTGCCCTGCGCGTCCTTCGAGGCGGCGATGGCCGCGCTGCGCGAGGGGCGCTGCGACCTGGCCATGCTGCCCTGCGAGAATTCGCTCGCGGGCCGCGTGCCGGACATCCACCGGCTGCTGCCGGAAAGCGGACTGTACGTGATCGGCGAGCATTTCCAGCGGGTCGAGCACTGCCTGCTCGCCCCCAAGGGCGCGACGCTCGCGACCCTAAAGCGCGCGCACAGCCATCCGGTCGCACTCGGGCAGATCCTGCGGCTGCTGAAGGACCGCAACCTGGCGCCGGTGATCGAGGCCGATACCGCCGGCGCGGCGCAACTGATCGCGCAACGCGGCAACATCGAGGACGCGGCGGTCGCGTCAGAACTCGCGGCCGAGATCTACGGGCTGGAAATCCTGCTGCGCAACGTGGAGGACGAGGCGCACAACACGACGCGCTTCTACGTGATGTCGCGCGATCGCGTGTATCCGCCGTTGGAGGCACCCGACACCGTCACCACCTTCGTCTTCCGCGTCCGGTCGGTGCCGGCCGCGCTCTACAAGGCGCTGGGCGGCTTCGCGACGAATGGCGTGAACATGACGAAGCTGGAATCCTACATGGTGGGCGGGCGGTTCTCGGCCACGCAGTTCCTGTGCGACGTGGACGGCCACCCGGACAGCCCGGCGCTGCGCCGCGCCTTCGAGGAGCTGGAATTCTTCACCAAGGAATTCCGCATCCTGGGGGCGTATCCGGCACACGCGTACAGGCTGGAGCAGGCGGCGGCGGGGGATTGAGGGGCGCTCGAAGCGTCTAGCCGAGGGGCGGTGACGATGGCGGCGCTGATCTTCCGGTCCGTGGCGGATGGCAGGGTTCCCTATTGCCTCGGTCTCCCGCGCGACGTGCCGGATGCCCACCGCGTGCTCGTTGAGCGCGACGAGCTTCGGGAGATGCGCTTCAGCTACGGCGGCATGCCCTTCCTGCCCGATGAGGTGCGGAGCGAATTCTACCTCCATTCGGCGCACAAGGCGCTGACCGACACCTTCTCGGTCTGCGCCTGCTGGGGCTGCTCGGCAGCGTTCCGCGCCGAGGTCGAACGGCTGGAGCCCGGCGTGCACCAGTTCTTCCCGATCCGCATCACCCGCCCCCGCTCGAAGAAGCCGATCCTGCGCCGCGACGGGCAGGAGGTCGGGCCGGACGACGTCTTCCTGTTCAATTGCCTGCAGCTGGTGGACGCGGTGCTGCCGGAACTCTCGTCAGGTCCGGGCTTGATGCCACCGCACCCGAGCGGCCTGCTCGGCTTCAGCGTCCGGACCGATGACATTTGCGTCTCGCGCTCCGCGATCGCGGGTCGGCACATCTGGCACGGCGACTTTCACAATCGCAGCGGGGCGTATTTCTTTGTCTCGGACGAGTTGCTTGCCGGCTTCCGCCGCGCGGGCTTGAAGGGGTTCGAGGTGCGGCCTGTGCGGGAGGCGTAGATCGCGCATCCTGATCGCGCGTCGCTTTCTCGACCCTCCTGACCGCCGCAACGCGCCCAAAGCGCCGTCAAAACCGCCTGAGCGGCACCCGCCACGCCAGCACCGCCCCCACCGCCGTCAGCACCGCCGCCGTCGCGAACAGCCCGCGGAACGCCTCCGCCAATTCGCCGCGCAACGCCGCGGCCGCCTCAGGCCCGAGGGCCGCCAGATACCCCGGCCCCTCCGCCACCAGCCGCTGGAACGCCGCGCCGGAGCCCGTCGCACTCACCGCCATGAACACCACCGCGGCCACCACCGCCGTGCCCGTCGCAGCCCCGATGTTGCGCGAGAACGCCACCCCGGCCGAGGCCGCGCCCAGCCTCTCCCGCCCCGCCGCCGCCTGCGCCACCACCTGCACCACCGGATAGGACGTGCCCGAGCAGAACGCCGCCGCCGCCAGCAGCGGCAGGAAGGCCGGCAATGGCAGTTCCGCCGCCACCAGCGCCAGCACCGCCCACAACACCACGCCGACCGGCAGGAACAGCGACGGCCAGCGCATCGCATACCCCGTCCGCGCCACCATCCGCCCGGCGAAGAAGGCGCCCGAGGCACCCCCGATCGACATCGCCACCAGCATCAGCCCCGATGGTCCCGGCGCCATGCCGCGCACCGTCTGCAGCCACACCGGCAGGAAGGAGATCATGCCCACCTGCGCCCCCACCACGCAGGCGGACAGCAGGTAGGCCCGCCAGATCGACGCCTCCCCGAACATCGCGAGCGGCAGCAGCGGGTCGGCCGCCGCGCGCTCGATCCGCAGCAGCGCGATCGTGGCCCCCACCGCCAGCACCGCCAGCGCCACCGCCGCCGGCATCATCGCGGGGTCGAGCCGTCGCGCCCGGTCCAGCGCCACCAGCGCGCAGCCCACCGCCACCACAAAGACGAACAGCCCCGCCCAGTCGAAGCGCAGCGGCGCGTCTCGCCTCGCCGGCGGCACCGCGACCAGGCGCCGTGCGAGCACCGCACAAGCCACCGCCACCGGCAGCAGCACCAGGAAGACCGACCGCCAGCCCAGGTATTGCGTGGCATAGCCGCCGATCACCGGGCCCGTTGCCGAGGCAAAGGCAAACGACCCCGCGATCCAGGCCTGGTAGCGCCCGCGCTCGCGCGGTGGCACCGCCTCGCCGATCAGCGCCTGCGCCAGGGTCAGCAGCGCGCCACCGCCGAAGCCCTGCACGATGCGCGCGCTGATCAGCGCGCCCAGGTTCGGCGCCAGCGCGCAGCCCAGGCAGCCCGCCGCAAAGATCGCCAGCGCCACGAACAGCAGCCGCTTGCGCCCGAAAACGTCGCCCAACTGCCCGAAGACCGGCGCCGCACAGGTCGCCGCCACTAGGTAGGCGACCAGGATCCAGGAAACGCGCTCGATCCCGCCCATGTCGGCGGCGATGGCCGGCAGCGCGGTCGCGACGATGGTCTGGTCCACCGCCGACAGAAAAATGGTCAGCGCGATGCCGGGGAAGGCGCGCTTGAAGCGCGCATGCGCGTCCTGGCTCACGGCGTCGCCACGCCTCGGGACCGGCGGGAGCAACACGGCCCCATCACCGCCGCAGGTCCCCCCTTCGCGGTGCTGCGCGGCCGCTGCCCGCCCCCGTCCGGCATGCGCGCGGGTTCGCCATGCCCCGTGCCGACCTGCCCACGCGGCAGCGGTGCGGGCGGCGAACGGCGAAGATGCGCTGCGTCTGGCGCCCGGGCGGGCTGGTCACCGGCATTCCGATCCCTGTCTGCGCGCCTCGGGCCACGAGCTTGCCACGCCGCGCAGCACGCGGGGCTCAGATGACCCCGCTTCGCCCCATTTCGAGGAATTTCTCGCGTCGGCGCGCGCGCAGCGTGGCGCCATCCAGCTCGACCAGCGGTTCCAGCAGTTCCGAAATGCGTTCGCCCAGCGCCGCAATGGTGCCGATGGCGTCGCGATGCGCCCCGCCCAGCGGTTCGGGCACCACCGCATCCACCAGGTTCAGCTTGCGCAGGTCGTCGGCGGTCAACTTCAGCGCCTCGGCCGCCGTCGCCGCCTGAGCCGAATCGCGCCACAGGATGGAGGCGCAGCCTTCGGGGCTGATCACCGAATAGATCGCGTGCTCCAGCATCACGATGCGGTCGGCGGCGGCCAGCGCGATGGCCCCGCCCGACCCACCCTCCCCGATGATGGTCGCGATGAACGGGACAGGGGCCTCGAGCCCGGCTTCGATCGACCGGGCGATCGCCTCGGCCTGGCCGCGCGCCTCGGCCTCGATGCCCGGGAAGGCGCCGGCGGTATCGACGAAGGACAGGATCGGCAGGCCAAAGCGGCCGGCCAGTTCCATCAGGCGCTTCGCCTTGCGGTAGCCCTCGGGCCGGGCCATGCCGAAATTGTGCTTCACGCGGCTGTCGGTGTCGTGGCCGCGCTCGGTGCCCAGCACCATGACCGCGCGGCCGCGGAAGCGGCCCATGCCGCCGACCACGGCCAGGTCGTCGGCATAGGCGCGGTCGCCGGCGAGCGGCGTGAAGTCCTCGATCAGCGCGTCGATGTAGTCGGTGGCGTGCGGGCGGTCGGGGTGGCGCGCCACCTGTGCCTTCTGCCAGGGCGTGAGCTTGGCGTAGGTGGTCTTGAGCAGCGACTGCGCCTTGTCCCGCAGCTTGCCGACCTCGTCGGCAACGTCGATCCCGCCGGCGTCGGTGGTCCGACGCAGCTCCTCGATCTTGCCCTCCAGCTCGGCGATCGGCTTCTCGAAGTCCAGGAAGTGGCGCATGGCGGCGGGGGGTTAGCGGAATTCCGGGCCGGGCGCGAGACCCCTGGTTGTGGTGGACGGATCGAATCGGTCCCGCCAAGTTCCTCGGCGCCCGTGCAAGCACGACGCTAACCTGCCGCTCCGCAGGAGATGGATTTGCCAGCGCCTCCCGACCGCACCGTCGCCGAACCACCGCTCCAGAGCTTGCTCTGCCGAGCCAGGCTGACCAGGCGGACGATCGCTGCGCTGTCGGTCCTTGCGTTTCCGCTGCCCACACGATCTGCAGTTTTTTCCCATGGGTCGCAGCCGACGGATAGCGCCGCTCGATCGTGGTGGCTGGCGAATTCCGGTCGCCAGCCTGTCAATCCGGACGAGACGGCCTTCGTTTGGCAGGCGGTTCTTGAGATCCTTGGCTTCACCGGCCTGCCTTCGTCCGATGCCATTCCGGAGCGGGTGCAGACCGCATGGTGGTCACCTGACGACGACGCATCCGCCGCGGCGATTATCCTGATCCAGGACCGGGCAGCCGCCGATGATCTGTTCCGTGTCACGGTCGACGTCATGCCGTCGCGCCGCCTGAGGCGGGACATGCTTCGCGTGCGCATCGACCGCATGACGGCAGGCACCCCGGTCCCGGGGGCAACGGCGCATGCTTCGGCAACCGGTTTGGAGCGCAGGATCCTCGATCGGGCCTTTGCGTTGCGAAGCAATGCGCGGCAGGCCGACCCTGCTCGTTGGCCACGTTGGCCGGGCGAATAAGCGGCATCGCGGGACCGGAGGTTCATCGGGCCAGCGGATGGTGCTGCTCCACCAGCGCCTTCAGCCGGTCCTCCAGCACCTTCGTGTAGATCTGCACCGTCGCGATATCGGCATGGCCCAGCAGCACCTGCAGGCTGCGCAGATCCGCCCCGCGCGCCAGCAGATGCGTCGCGAAGGAATGCCGCAGCACATGCGGGCTGACCCGGGCGGGGTCGAGCCCGGCCGCCAGCGCCACCTCCTTGAGCAGCAGGCCGAGCGACTGCCGCGTCAGATGCCCCGATGCGGCGCGGGAGGGAAACAGCCAACGGGCCGCGCGCGGGCCGGCGCGTTCGGCGGCCTCGGTGCGCGCCGCCAGGGCCAGGGTCCGCGCGCGGGCCGAGATCGGCACCAGGCGCTCCTTGCCGCCCTTGCCGCGTACCGCGACCAGGCCTTCCTCGGCCCGCAGCGCGCCGGCAGGCAGGGCGACCAGTTCGCTCGCGCGCAGGCCGGAACAATAGAGCAGTTCGACCACCGCGGCGGCGACCGGGCCGCGCCGGCCTGGCAGCGCGGCCGCGGCATCGATCAGCGATTCGACCTCGGCCTCGCTTAGCGCGCGCGGGAGGCTGGCGGGCAGGCGCGGGCTTTCCAGCAATTCGGTTGGGTCGTCCGGGCGGATGCTCTCGGCCGCCAGGAAACGGTGGAACTGCCGGATGGCGGACAGGCGGCGCGCCTGTGTGCGCGCGGCGAATCCGGCCGCGGCCAGGCTCTCGACCCAGGCGCGCAGCGTGTCGGCATCGGCCGCATGCACCGCGGTGCCGCGCGCGGCGGCGAAGGCGGTGAAATCGGCCAGGTCCGCGGCATAGGCAGCCAGGGTGTTGCGTGCCGCGCCGCGCTCGGCGGCCAGCATTTCCAGGAAGGCCTCGACGTGGCGGGAGGTCACCGCCCCGTGCTGAAGCGGTCGTTCGGCAGGGCGCGCTCGACCGCCTGCGGCGCCACGGCCGGGGGGAAGGCGCCCAGCGCCAACAGCCCGACCGCCACGGCGCCGAGCACCAGCAGCAGGATCAACATGAACGGGCTGCGGGACATCAGGCGCGGCGGCTCCCTCACCGGATTTGCCGTTGTGTGCTAGCCTCCGCCCCCGTGTCGCGCAACTCCGCCCTCGATCTTCCCGACGAAGACCGCCTCGATCCCCACCCCGACCCGGCCCCGCAGCCGGCGGCGGCGCGCGCGGTCGTGCTGGTCGGCATGCCGGGTGCGGGCAAGACCGCCATCGGGCGGCGCCTGGCCGCGCGGCTCGGCCTGCCCTTCCGCGATGCCGATACCGAGATCGAATCGGCCGCCGGCATGCCGATCACGGAAATCTTCGCCCGCTATGGCGAACCGCATTTCCGCGACGGGGAACGGCGCGTCATCACCAGGCTGCTGGCCGGCCCGCCGGTGGTGCTGGCGACCGGCGGCGGCGCCTTCGCCGACCACGCGACGCGCGCGGCCATCAAGCAGTCCGGCGCCGCCACCATCTGGCTGCGTTGCGCCCTGCCCACCCTGCTGCGCCGCGTGGCGGGGCGCGAACATCGCCCGATGTTCCTCAATGCCGACCCGGTCGAGGTGCTGACGCGCCTGATGGCCGCGCGCCACCCCCTGTACGCCGAGGCCGACGTGACCGTGACCTGCACCGACGAAAGCCCGGAGGCGACGACGCGCCGCGTGCAGGATGCGCTGGCCGATGCCGTCCCGCCGACGCGCCTGGCCGTGGGCCTCGGCGAACGCGGCTACGACGTGCTGGTCGGCCCGGGGCTGCTCGGGCGCGCCGGCGGGTTGGTCGCAGGCCTGCTGCCCTCGCGCAAGGTCGTGGTGATCACCGATTCGGCAGTGGGTCCACTGCACCTGCCCGCGCTGCGCGACGGGCTCGAGGCCGCGGGCCTGTCGGTGCTGACCGAGATCGCCGTGCCACCCGGCGAGGGATCGAAGGATCTTGCGCGGTTGTCGGACGTGCTCGAGGCCATGCTCCTGGCCGGGCTCGACCGCCGCACGGCCGTGGTGGCGCTGGGCGGCGGCGTGGTGGGCGACCTGGCCGGCTTCGCGGCCGCCATCGCCATGCGGGGCGTGCCGTTCGTGCAGGTGCCGACCACGCTGCTGGCCCAGGTGGACAGTTCCGTGGGCGGCAAGACCGGGGTGAACCTGAAGGCCGGCAAGAACCTGGCCGGCGCCTTCCACCAGCCGCGCATCGTGCTGGCCGATACCGACACGCTGGCCACGCTCCCGCCACGGGAATTGCGCGCCGGCTATGCCGAGGTGGCCAAGCACGGCCTGCTGCAGGGCCCGTTGTGGGACTGGTGCGAGGCGCATGGCGCGGCGGTGGTGGCGGGCGACACCGCCGCGCTGACCCATGCCGTGGTCGAATCCTGCCGGCTCAAGGCGGATGTGGTGGCCGCCGACGAACGGGAGGAGAGCGCCGAGGGCGGGCGCGCGCTGCTCAACCTCGGCCACACCTTCGGCCATGCGATCGAGGCCGAGGCCGGCTTCGACGGATCGGTCCTGCACGGAGAGGCGGTGGCGGTGGGCCTCGGCCTGGCGGCCGCGCTGTCGGCGCGGCTCGGGCATTGCAGCCAGGAATGGCCCTCGCGCGTGGTGGCGCACCTGGCGGACTGCGGGCTGCCGGCGCGCCTGGCCGACCTGCCGGGGCGCTTCACGGTCGATGCGCTGCTCGGGCGCATGGCAAAGGACAAGAAGAACCGCGACGGGACGATGCGCTTCGTGCTGATGCGCGGGGCCGGGGAGTGCTTCACCAGCGCGGATGTCCCGCGCGCCGCGGTGGAAGGACTGCTGCGCGACGAGGGCGCCGGCTGACCGGCGCCCGCGCGCCCCTGCCACGCCAACACTGGTCTTCGCGCGGCGCCTGCGATACCGGTCATGCTGCACCGCACGCCAGGACCGTCATGCCGCTGTCCGACCCCGCCGCCCGCGAACCCATGCACCGCCGCCAGATCGACATGCACGGCTATCGCCGCGCCGACGGGCTGTTCGACATCGAGGCGCATCTGCTCGACACCAAATCCTATGGCTTCGACAACGAGGAACGCGGCTTCCTGCCGGCCGGCACGCCGCTGCACGGGATGTGGATCCGCCTCACGATCGACGATGACCTGCTGATCCATCACTGCGAGGCGGCGTCCGACCACACGCCCTATGCCATCTGCCCGCAGGCTGCGCCGAATTTCGCGGCGCTGGCGGGGCTGAAGATCGGCCCGGGCTTCAATCGCGCGGTGCAGGAACGCGTGGGCGGCGTGCTGGGGTGCACGCATCTGCGCGAGGTGCTGGCCCAGATGGCGACGGTTGCCTACCAGACGCTGTACCCGGTGCGCCGCGCCAAGGAACAGGCGCGCGAGGAAGCCACCGGCGTGCGGGAGAAGCCGCGCATCATCGGCACCTGCCTGGCCTACAAGCCGGACAGCCCGGTGGTGAAGCTGCGCTGGCCTTGGCTGGCGGAGCAGACGGCCGAATAAGCGCACGCCACCTGTCGGATCGCGCAGCGATCCGGGAGCGCATGGCGCGACCGCGCCCGGGCTTGGGCCGTCAGCAGCTTTCCGCGCATCCGTGCGTGGCACGAAAGCCAAGCCGGCGAAGGCCGGCGCCCGGCGCTTGAGGGCCTACAAGAAATCTCGGAGCAAAGCGACGAGCGGCACATCCGCCGGCGGCATCGCATACTCCGCCAGCTTCTGCGGGCGCACCCAAGCCAGCGCCTGGCCCTCCAGCGGCGTCACCGCACCCTGCCAGCGCCGGCAGAGGAACAGCGGCATCAGCAGGTGGAAGCGCTCGTAGCCATGCGAGGCGAAGGCGAAGGGTGCGAGGCACGCCTCGGTCACGTCGATACCGAGTTCTTCCTTCAGTTCGCGGATCAGCGCGGCTTCCGGCGTCTCGCCCGGGTGCACCTTGCCGCCGGGGAATTCCCACAGGCCGGCCATCGGCTTGCCCTCGGGCCGGCGGGCCAGCAGCACGCGATTGTCTGGGTCGATCAGGCCCACGGCGGCGACCAGCAGGATGGGCTTGCCGCCCGGCGCCGGTTCGGGGCTCGGCACCGCGGCGGCGGGTGCGGGGGCCAGGTCGGCTCGCCCGGCCTCGAAGATCCGCACCGGCATCGCCCCCCCGCGCGAGAGGAAATCCTGCGCGCCGGTGCCGGTCTCGCGGAAGCCGATGCGCGCCAGCACCGTGGCCGATCGCGCATTGTCCACCAGCGCGCTCGCGGTGATGCGGTCGATGTCGAGATTGGCCAGCGCCCAGCGCGCCAGCCGCCCGGCGGCCTCGGGCGCGATGCCCTGGCCCCAGTGGCGCCGGCCGACCCAGTAGCCGAGTTCGGCGGAACGATCCTCGCGGTCGCGCGTCAGGCCACAGCATCCCACCAGCACGTCGTCCTCGCGCCGCGCGATCGCGAGGTGATACGCCTCGTTCGCCGCGATGCGCTCAGCGGTCGAGGCGATCCATTCATCGGCCAGGTCGCGCGGATAGGGGAAGGGCACGCGCGCCAGCGTCTTGGCAACTTCCCAGTCGTTCACCAGGCGGTGCAGTTCGGCGGCATCCCCGGCGCGCAGCGGGCGCAGCAGGAAGCGCGCGGTCTCGAGCGGCGCGAAGGTCACGGCGGAATCGGGCATGGGTGTGCCAGAAACGGCGCCCGCGCGCGCCGCGTCAAGGCTTCCGCGCGACCAGCAGCACGAACATGGGCGCAGCGTTGCGGGGCAGCGGCAGCAGCGCCGCCGCGATGCGCCCGAGCAGCGCCGCGACCGCCAGCGACGCATACCAGGACCGCCGCGCCGCGAACCACGGCCCCTCCGGACGTGCCCTGATCGGCGCCAGGCGCCCCATCCAGTGGATCAGCGGCTGCGCCTGCACGGGCGGCAGCAGGCGCGTCTCCTCGACCACCAGGCCAAGCCGCCCGGCCAGCGCGCGCATCGCCGATTCGCTCCACCAGGACAGGTGATGCGGGGGCGCGTTGAACACGAAGTCCGGGATCGCCGTCATGGCCGAGGGCCAGACCGGCGCACCCAGGATCAGCAGCCCGCCGGGCTTCACGCAGCGCGCCATGTCGGCGGCCAGGCACAACGGGTCGGCCACATGCTCGATGACCTGGAAGGCGACGGCGGCGTCGTAGGCGGCGGGGTGTGCCTCCGCGTGATCGGCGAGGCTTTCGGCCCTCACATCCGTGGCGCGGTCGGCATAGGCGCCGGGGTTGGGGTCGAGCCCCACATAGCACGCGCCCGGCACCAGCCGCGCGAAGGCACCCGCCCCCGCGCCGACTTCCAGCACCGCATCCCCGGCGCGGATGCGCGCCGCGGCATCCGGGTATTCCGCGCGGTCGCGCCCCGCCGCGCGCACCCGCCCCCCGGCATCGAGGCGCCGGTACAGCGCTTCATAGAAGGCGCCGTCGCCTTCCTGCGCCGGGGCAAAGAACACAAGGCCGCAGGGGCTGCGGTAGATGCCAGTGCGCACGGGCGGCGGTGGCGTCGGATCGACCTTGAAGGTCCGGCGCCACAGCCCGCGAAGCAGGGTGGCAGAGACCTCCTGGACCAGCGTGGCGGGCTCGCCGGTGATGGGGCAGGTGCCGGGTGTCACGGCGGGCAAGCCGGCGGCCGAGACTCGCCGCAGCGCTCGGCGCGCCCAGGGCCCGCCGGCGCCACGTTCCGCGCCGGCGCGCCGCAGGCCCATCGCCGGGGCCGGGCATCCCGCACGGACCGCGCCTGCGTCATGCCGCATCACCCGGGACGCGGCGGCGCAGCACGCGCACCTCCTCGGGCCCCAGCACCTCGTAGTCGATGTGGCGCCAGCGGATCACGCGCGTGCGCGCGCTGGTCCAGAACAGTGCGACCACGGCCGGCGCGGTGAGCGGCGCGAGCGCGCCCAGCGCCACCTGCGCCGCGCGCGCCGCGACGCCTTCGCGAATGCCGACCGCGCGCGTCACGCGGTCGTGCAGCACAGCGCGCGCCACACCCACCGCGCCGACCGCCGCGACGAAGCCCAGCGCCAGCCCATCGCCCACGACACCGAGCACAGCGAGCGGCACGACCAGCGCCTCGCCATGCAGCGCTACACCGAGCCACACCCACAGCGACGGCACATAGACGTGCACGATCTGCAACTGCCGTGTCTTGAAGGCGATGGCCTCGCGATCCCCGCCCTCGGGCGGGGTGGGCAGCAGCACCGCGCGGCGCGTCAGCACCCGCAGCCCGAGCGCGCGCGCACGTCGGCTGATCGCACCATCGGTCGAGAAGGTCCGCGCGAGCGCAGTGGCCAGGTCCATCCGCGCCAGCGCATCGCGCGCGATCGCGACCGACCCGCCCCAGACCAGCCCCGAGGCGAGAAACCGCGGCCCCAAGGCCAGCGACCGATCGAGCCAGGCCACCACATGCCGCGCCGGCCCCGCGCCATCCAGCGCATGCCAGCGATACCCCGTCACGACATCCGCGGCACCGTTCAGCGCCGGCGTCGCCAGCCAGGACAGCCAATGCTCCTGCGGCAGGATATCGGCATCGAGCAGCACCAGCGCATCGTCATCCACGTCCACGCGCGCCAGCGCGGCGATCATGTTCGTCGCCTTCTGGCTGCGCGTGTCGTCGAGGCCGGCGACGACGACCTCGACCGGGAAGGGCAGCAGGTGTTCCAGTTCGCGCACCTGCGCCAGCGCCGGGTCGCTCTCGGTCTCCACTGCCACCAGCATGCGGCGCGGCTGCAGCGTCTGGCGCGCGAGTGCCGCGAACAAGGGCGGCAGGCCATCGGTGCGGCCGGTCACGGCCAGCAGCAGCGTGACCCGGCCGGGCACTTCCACCGCCGGCGCCCGGAAGAAGCGCAGGAACCAGATGACGCCGGCAAGCCAGGCACAGGTCGCCAGCAACGCGATCGTGCCCAGGAGCAGCGTCACGCGCCCTTGCCCGCCGACCCGGCCAACGCCATGCCCAACCCCCTGCTCGGCCAGGCCACGCCCGGCATCGCGGCCAGGGTAACCGCGCGGTGGCACGACGGCGACCCGTCCCGCCGCCGATCGCGGAACCGCGCCATGTCGTCGCGCATGTTGCCCGATTGACAGCGCCCGACCGCGTGCCTTGAGTGTGCGATGCAACATTCAAGGCAGGCGACGGCATGATGCGGGCTACGGGCGACGTTACGCCGCTGTTTACCCGGCTGCAGCGCCGCGGGCTCCTGGCCGGTGTCGCGGGTGCCGCGGTCGCGGGGGGTGCCCGGGCGCAGGGTCGCGGCGACGTGGTCAAGATGATCGTGCCCTATGGTGCCGGCAACATCACAGACCAGGTCGCACGGGTCTTCCTCGACCTGCATGGCGTGCGCACGGGCCAGTCCTTCGTCGTCGAGAACCAGCCGGCGGCCGGCGGCACGCTCGGTGCCTTCAACATCGCCCAGAGCGTCGCCGATGGCTCGGTGATGGGCATGATCGCGGCCGCCGCGCTGACCATTGCGCCGCACGCCAACAAGCAGGCCGTGCGCTACGATCCCGTCAACGATTTCGCGCCGGTCGGCGGCGCCTACCTTTCCAGCACCTACCTTGCGGTGAACGCCACCTTGCCGGTGCGCACGCTGGCGGAGCTCGTGGCCTATGCGAAGGCGCGGCCGGCGGACAACCCGATCTTCTACTGTTCGCCCGGCAACGCCACGGTGCCGCACCTGAACATCGAGACGATCTGCCGCGCCTTCGGCTTCACGATGCAGCACGTGCCCTACCGGACCAGCGCCGCGGCGAATACCGACCTGCTGGCGAACCGCGTGCAGGTGACCATGGATTCGGCCTCGATCACCGTGCCGCACATGCAGACGGGGCGGTTGCGGCCGCTGGCGTATAGCGGCCCGACGCGCAGCACCGAATTCCCCGACGTGCCCACCGTCCGCGAAGCGGCGCCGGACGCGCAGATGCTCAATGCCTGGGCCGGCTTCTTCTTCCCCCGGCGCACGCCCGCGGCGATCGTCGCGCGGGCCGCCGAGGCCTTCCACGCAACCGCGGCCGACCCCGCCTTCGCGGAGAAATTGCCGCTGGGTGCCACACCGCTGGTGCTGACGCCGGCCGGGCTGACCGACCGCATCCGGTCGGAGAACGAGCGGCTCGGCCGGCTGATCGCGGCCCTGGGCCTCCCGCAGGACTGACGCAGCGTCGGGCCTGGCGGCCCGGGTAGCGCGACGCAACCGAAGACTGGATATTCCATGGACAGGCAGATCATCACCTCCCCGCGCGTGACGCCGATGCGTTCGGGGGTGAACCACGCGGTGAAGGCGGGCGGCTTCGTCTTCGTCACCGGCGTGACGCCCTTCCGCGGCGCCGAGCGCATGGCGGCCACGATCGACAAGGGGGACCTGGTCGCGCAGGTGCGCCAGGTCATGACGAACATGCAAGCGATCCTGGAGGAAGCCGGCACGTCGCTGGAGAAGGCGGTGAAGATGAACGTCGCGCTGACCGACATGGGCCGCTACGCGGAGTTCGACGCGACCTTCAAGACCTTCTTCAAGGACGGCAACTACCCGGCGCGGCAGACCACGGAATCGGTGCGACTGGCGCATCCGGACTTCCTGGTGTCGATCGACTGCATCGCGGTGGCGTAGCGGTTCACCGGATCGCGGCGCGGCCGCGATCCGGGCAGCGGGCCATTCTAGCTGCGATACGACCCGTTGATGTCGATGTACCCATGCGTCAGGTCACAGGTCCACACGGTGGCGCGGCCCTTGCCGAGCCCTATATCGACGGTGATCTCGACCTCGCGGCCCTTCATGTGTGCCACCACTGGCGTCTCGTCGTAGCCATCCACCACGCCGCCGTCGCGCGCCATCCAGGTGCCGCCCACGGCGATCGACAGCTTGTCGCGATCGGCGGGTTCGCCAGCCTTGCCCACGGCCATGACGATGCGGCCCCAGTTCGCGTCCTCGCCGGCGATGGCGGTCTTCACCAGCGGCGCGTTGGCGATCGACATGGCGATGCGATGGGCGGAGCGCGCTGTCACCGCGCCGGTCACGTCGATGCGGATGAGTTTCTGCGCGCCCTCGCCATCGCGCGCGACCATGAGGGCGAGGTCCATCAGCACCTCGTTCAGCGCGCGGGCGAAGTCCTTCAGGACGGAACCGCCCTCGGTCGGCACGCGCGGGTGCTTCGCCACGCCGGTTGCGAACAGCATGACGGTGTCGGAGGTCGAGGTGTCGGAATCGACCGTGATGCAGTTGAACGACTTGTCGCAGCCCTTCTTGAGCAGCGCCTGCAGCGCGGCGGCCGGGATCTTCGCGTCGGTCGCGAGGAAAGAGAGCATCGTCGCCATGTCGGGCGCGATCATCCCCGACCCCTTGGCGATGCCGGCGATGGTGACGGTGGTGTCGCCGATCTTCGCCGTGCGCGTGGCGGCCTTGGGGAAGGTGTCGGTGGTCATGATGGCGCGCGCGGCGTGGGCGAAGCCGGCCTCGGCCACCGCGCCGAACACCTTGGGCAGGGCGCCGACGAGCTTCTCGGTGGGCAGGCGTTCGCCGATCACGCCGGTCGAGGCCAGGAACACCTCCTTCGGCTTGCAGCCGAGGATGCGCGCGGCCTCGGCGGCGGTGCGCTCGCAGGTCTCGCGCCCGGCCTTGCCGGTGAAGACGTTGGAATTGCCGGACGTGACCACCAAGCCACGCGCCTTGCCGCCCTTGAGGGCGGCGCGCGACCATTCGACCGGCGCGCCGGGGCAACGGTTCTTGGTGAAGACGCCCGCCGCCGTGGTGCCGGCCGGGAAGGCCATGGCCATCACGTCCTCGCGCGCGCGGTAGCGGATCTCGGCCATGCCGGTGGCGACCTGCACGCCAGGCACGGGCGGCATCTCGGGCATCGGCAGCGCGAGGGGGGAGACGGGAAGGGCCTGTCCGGCCATGGCGTTTCCTCGTTCGTCTTGGTCGTTGATCAGCGCCGCTGCGGCGCGCCGCCGCGGCAGTCCTGGACGGATGAGCGGGTGGCGCGGCAGGCCGGCGCAGGCATGGTCAGCCGCTCAGCGCCGTTGCGGTGCGGGCGCGGCGGGTCGCGCCGGCGCCGCCGGCGCGGGCGGTTCGGCCGTATCGATCGCCCGCGGCGCGGTGCCATCGAGGTTGAAGCGCTCGATCCGCGCCTCGGCCCGGGCGCGCTCGACCGCACCCTGCACTTCAGCCTCCATGAGTTGCTGGCGCAGCGCCTGCGACACCTCCTCGAAGGGCGGGGGGGCCGCGGTGCGGCGTTCCTCGACCTTGATGACATGCCAGCCGAAGGGCGAACGGACCGGGTTCTCGCTGACCTGGCCAGGCTGCAGCTGGAAGGCGGCCTCGGCGAATTCGGGCACCATGTCGGCGCGGCGGAAGAAGCCGAGGTCCCCGCCTTCGCGCGCGCCCGGGCCGGTGGACCGGCGCTGCGCGACCGCCATGAAGTCCGCACCGCCGCGAATTTCCGCCAGAGCGGCGCGGGCCTCCGATTCGGTGGGCACCAGGATGTGGCGGGCGCGGACTTCCTCCTCGGCGGGGCGGCCGGCGATCTCGCGGTCGTAGCGGGCGCGCACGGCGGCATCGTCGACTCGGGCGGCGATCTCGCGGCTCAGCCAGGCCTGCTGGAGTTCCTGTTCCTCGGCGCGGCGGATGCGCGCGCGGACCTCCGCATCCTGGTCGAGCCGCGCGCGGCGGGCGGCGGCGGTCACCGCGCGCCCGGCGATCATCTGGTCGAGCAGCAGCGGGTAGAGCATCTGCGTGGGTGCGCCGCGCAGTTCCTCCGGCAGGTCACGCACCGCCGAGGCCAGGTCGGACAGCAGGATGGGTTCGCCATCGACGCGCGCCACCACCGGGTCCCCCGGCGGGGTCGCGGGGGCGGGTTGCGGCGCGGGCTGGCCGAAGGCGGGCGCGATGGACAGGGCGACCGCCAGGGCGAGCCCCGCGCGAAGGGGGTGGGCAAGGCGGGGGCGAAGCGTCATGGGCTCTCGGGTCCGGGGAAGCGCGGAAGATGGCGGAAGCGTCACGGCGCCACAAGGCGGGGAAGGCCCGGCGGCGTTGACCCGGGGGGTGGCGGCGCCTATCTCTGCCGGGGCCGCGCCGCGACCCGCCTGGACCCGCCCGGTCCGGCCGTGCGCGGCGCGAGACGAGTCCGCGCCCCTCCCGTGGGGCGATGCTCGACCGGGCCGCCCGCCCGACGGAGACCGACACCCGCGATGTTCGCCCGCCTTGCCGCTGCCATTTTCGGTACGTCCAACGACCGCGCGCTGAAGCGCTACCAGGCGCGCGTGCCCGCCATCAACGCGCTCGAACCCCGCATGCAGGCGCTGTCGGACGAAGCGCTGGCCAACCAGACCGTGCTGTTCCGCGAACGCCTGGCGAAGGGCGAGAGCCTGGACGACATCCTGCCTGAGGCCTTCGCCACCGTGCGCGAAGCGGCGCGGCGCGTGCTCGGCCTGCGGCACTTCGACGTGCAGATGATCGGCGGCATGGTGCTGCACGAGGGCAAGATCGCCGAGATGAAGACCGGCGAGGGCAAGACCCTGGTCGCGACACTGCCGGTGTATCTGAACGCCCTGCCCGCCAAGGGCGTGCATGTGGTCACGGTGAACGACTACCTCGCCACCCGCGACGCGGAATGGATGGGGAAGATCTATACCTTCCTGGGCCTGACGGTCGGCACCATCGTGCACGGCCTGACGGATGATGAACGCCGCGCGTCCTACGCCTGCGACATCACCTACGGCACCAACAACGAATACGGCTTCGATTACCTGCGCGACAACATGAAGTACCGCCTGGAGGACATGGTCCAGCGGGATTTCGCCTACGGCATCGTGGACGAGGTCGACTCCATCCTGGTCGATGAGGCGCGCACGCCGCTGATCATCAGCGGGCCGACCGATGATTCGTCGGATCTTTATCGCACCGTGAACGAGGTGGTGAAGGACCTCGTCAAGGACGAGACCACCTTCGAGAAGGACGAGAAGCAGCGCACCGTCACGCTGACCGAGGCCGGCAGCGAGCGGGTCGAGCAGATGCTGAAGGATGCGGGGCTGGTCACCGAAGGCGACCTGTACGACATCGTCAACGTCTCCGTCGTGCACCACCTGAACCAGAGCCTTCGCGCGCACACGCTGTTCAAGCGCGATGTCGAATACGTCGTGCGCGACGATAAGATCGTCATCATCGACGAATTCACAGGCCGCATGATGGAAGGCCGGCGCTATTCGGACGGGCTGCACCAGGCGCTGGAAGCCAAGGAATACGTGACCGTCCAGCCTGAAAACCAGACGCTGGCTTCCATCACCTTCCAGAACTATTTCCGGCTGTATCCGAAGCTCGCGGGCATGACCGGCACGGCCTCGACCGAAGCGGACGAATTCGCCGAGATCTATAAGCTCGAGGTGGTCGAGATCCCGACCAACGTGCCGGTGGCACGCGAGGATTCCGACGACGAGGTGTATCGCTCGGCGGCCGAGAAGTACGAGGCGGTGGCCGTGCTGATCGCCGAGGCGCGCGAGCGCGGCCAGCCGGTGCTGGTCGGCACCACCAGCATCGAGAAGTCCGAACTCATCTCCTCGCTGCTGAAGAAGAAGAACGTCCCGCACCAGGTGCTGAACGCCCGCTACCACGAGCAGGAGGCCGGCATCGTCGCGCAGGCCGGCCGCCCGGGCGCCGTGACCATCGCGACCAACATGGCCGGCCGCGGCACCGACATCCAGCTGGGCGGCAACTACGAGATGCTGGCGCGCCACGAGGCCGGCACGAATGAGGGCGAGGCCTACGAGGCCGCGGTCATCAAGCACAAGGCCGAGGTCGAGGCGGTGCGCCCGGCGGTTAAGGCCGCCGGCGGGCTGTTCGTGATCGGCACGGAACGCCATGAATCGCGGCGCATCGACAACCAGCTGCGCGGCCGCTCGGGCCGGCAGGGCGATCCCGGCGCGTCGCGCTTCTTCCTGTCGCTGGAAGACGACCTGATGCGCATCTTCGGCTCCGACCGCATGGGAGGGATGCTGCAGAAGCTCGGCCTCAAGGACGGCGAGGCGATCGTCCATCCCTGGATCAACAAGGCGCTCGAGAAGGCGCAGAAGAAGGTCGAGGCGCGCAACTTCGACATGCGCAAGAACCTTCTCAAATACGACGACGTCATGAACGACCAGCGCAAGGAAGTGTATTCACAGCGCCGCGCCTTCATGATGGCCGACGAGGTGTCGGAGACGGTGCAGGAGATGCGCCGCGAGACCATCGGCGACCTGGTCGCCCGCTGCATCCCCGAGAACGCCTATCCGGAACAGTGGGACCTCGAGACGCTGCAGCGCCAGGTGCAGGACGTGCTGAACCTCGATGTCCCGGTCGCCGACTGGGCGAAGGAGGAAGGCATCGACGACGACGCGGTGCGTGACCGCCTCGAGGAAGCCGCCGATCGCGCCTACGCCGCGCGCGCCGCCAATGTCGGCCCCGAGATCATGCGCCAGGTCGAGAAGTCGCTGCTGCTGCAGGTGTTCGACCAGGTGTGGAAGGAACACCTGCTGGCGTTGGATCACCTGCGCCAGGGCATCGGGCTGCGCGCCTATGGCCAGCGCGACCCGCTGAACGAATACAAGTCCGAGGCCTTCGCGCTGTTCAACGGCATGCTGTCGGACCTGCGCGAGCGCGTGACGTCGCTGCTGCTGCGGATCGAACTGCGCCCGGATGCGCCGCCGCCTTCACCGGAGGGAATCGGCTTCCTGGACATGCGCCACCCGGACCCGGCCATGGCGGCCGCGGAGCTCGAAATGGCGAATAGCGGCGGCACCACCTACGAGGCGGTGCCGATGGCGATCGGGACCGCCGCGCCGCGCCCGATCGCGGAGGGGGTGGACCCGAACGACCCCGCCACCTGGCACCGCACCCCGCGCAACGCGCCCTGCCCCTGCGGGTCGGGCAAGAAGTACAAGGTCTGCCACGGGCGGGCGTGACCCCGCGCCGCCCGTTGCCCGGCCGCGAACGCGCCTGACGATGCCGGCGGCGATCCTCCCGGACCTGCTGCGACCCGGGCTGCGCCTGGTGTTCTGCGGCACCGCCGCGGGGGCGGCTTCGGCCGCGCGCGGGGCCTACTACGCCGGGCGAGGCAACCGCTTCTGGCCGATCCTGGCCGCGGCGGGCCTGACACCACGGCGCCTGGCACCCGAGGAATTCGCCGTGCTCGACAGGTGGGGCATCGGCCTGACCGATATCGCCAAGCATGTCTCGGGCAACGATGCGGACCTGCCGCGCGGCGCGCTCGACGCGACGGACCTCAGGCGGCGCCTGCGCGTGGCGAAGCCCGCGATGATCGCGTTCAATGGAAAGGCGGCGGCGGCAGCGGCGCTCGGTCGACCGTCGCGCGGGATCGCCTTTGGGCCGCAGGCGTCAGCGCCGGAGCTGCCGCCCGCCTGGGTATTGCCGTCGACCTCGGGGGCTGCCGGCGGCTCCTGGGATGCGGCGCACTGGATGGCGCTCGGCCGATGGTTCCACGAGGGAGAGACATGATGCGTCGTGCGACGGGCATGCGACGCACAGCCGGCCTGGCGCGACCGCGCTGGATCGTTGCGGCGGTCCTTGTGGTCGCGGCGGCCGCGCCGTCCGCCGCCCATGCGCATTGGGAATTCACGCGCTGGGGCATGACCGAGCGCCAGGTTGCCGCCGCCGTGCGCAATGCCGGCACCGTCCGCACGCTGCCACCAGCGGAACGACGACCGGTGCCTGGCGCGCGCATGGAATACCGTGCCGCAGGCGAATTTCGTGCCGGTACGCTGCGACTGACGGTCGCCTTCGCCTTCGATGCGCGCAATGGCGGGCTGGTCTGCGTCTCCGCGCGCGGCGAGGCGACCCAGGCCGAGGCGCTGCGCGCCCGGCTCGAGAGAGAGTTCGGGCCACCGCAGGAACGCGGGCGAGATCCGGTGAGCGGGACGGTGACGCTGGGCTGGACGCGGCCCGACGAGATCGATCTCCAGATCACGCCAGGGCAGCCGGTGGTGCTGCTACAGTGCGCGCGCGGGGTCTGACCCGCGCGGCCGTGTCACTCGGTCGGCGAAAGCGTCTTGATGAGGTCGAAAACGCGCTTGCGCACCGACGGGTCGGTGATGCGGTAGTAGGCGCGCACCAGTTCCAGCGTCTCGCGCCGGTGCAGCGTGTCGTCCTCGAAGCCGTCCTGGCCCTCGGCGAAGCCGAAGGCGGCGCCGCGGGAACGGTTGGCGGCATTGCCCCCCAGTTCCGGCGCCATGTCGTCGAAAAAGAAGCCGATCGGCACATCCAGCACGCGCGCCAGGTCAAACAGACGGCTGGCGCCGATGCGATTCACGCCGCGTTCATATTTCTGGATCTGCTGGAAGGTCAGCCCGAGCGCCTCGCCCAGTTTCTCCTGGCTCATGCCCAGGAGGGTTCGGCGCAGGCGAACGCGCGTCCCGACATGCACGTCGATCGGGCTGGCCCGATGCTCGCGCTCGACGCGCTCCACGGTCTCGTCACTCGCCATCCGGACCTCCGCACCCCGCATCTGTATACGCGCCCTTCGCCAACAGGTAAGTCAGGCATTAACGCCCATTCAGTGTCGCAGGAATAGGCGGGGCTTCATCTTTCGTCAACTCTTTTTCTTATTCTCGGAAATTGAGACATCACAATGCCGTTAGCCGCTCCGCACCTCGCCCCGCGCGCGGCGTCCGCCGTCCCAGCCACCACCCAAGGGCGAGAACACCGAACGCAAAAGTGATCGGCGTCACAAGACCGAGCCGCGCGAAGGGCGTCGCTTCACGCGCCGCGGGCAAAAGCGCCTGCAACACGCCGGTTTCGCCCAGTTCCGTCCGCGCAACCTCCCGCCCGCGTGCATCAAAGACTGCCGAGACACCCGTCTGCGCCGCCCGCGCCAGCGGCAGCCCTTCCTCGACCGCGCGCAGCCGCGCCGCCGCCAGGTGCTGCCAGGGACCGGCCGAAATGCCGAACCACGCGTCGTTCGTGACGTTGACCAGCCAGGCCGGACGTTCCGCTGGCACAACCTGCGCGGGAAAAATCACCTCGTAGCAGATCAGCCCCCCGAAGGGCGGCACCCAGCCCGCGCGCACCGTCCGCAGCGATTCGCCGGGCGTGAAGTCCATGCCCCCCTGCACGAGCCGGATCGGCAGCAGCCCCGACAGCGGCATGTACTCGCCGAAAGGCACCAGGTGGACCTTGTCCGCCACGCCGCGCACCGCGCCCGCGGGGTCGATCGCCACAAGGGAATTGAACACGCGCCGCGCCCGGCCGTCGGAGCCGCGCTCCGCCCGCACCGTGCCGGTCAGCAGCATGGCGCGCTGCGGCAGGGCGCCCGCCACCAACTGGCGTACCTCCGGGTCGTCGGCCAGCAGGAAGGGCACCGCGGTCTCAGGCCAGATGACGACCAGGCCGTGGTCCTCGGGCAGGTCGCGCAGCGCGGCCAGCGCCGCCTCCCGCGTACCCTCGATGTAGCGGCGCAGGATGGGGATTCGGCTTTCCTCGCGCCATTTCACCTCCTGCGCCACATTGCCCTGAACGATCAGGATGCCGACGGGTTGAGGCGCAGGTTCAGCCGGCCACAGGCGCAACACCCCGAACAGGGCGAAGCCGGCCACCACCGCCGCGCCGCCCGCCATCGCGCGCCAGCCCAGCAACGGCGTCGCCGCCACCAGCACCGTCGCCAGCGACAGTCCATGCACGCCGACCCAGGCCGCCCCTTGCACCGGCAATGCGCCGAAGGCCCAGACCGTGCCCAGAAGGTTCCACGGGAAACCCGTGAAGACCCACCCCCGCAGCAGCTCGAACAGGACAAAGCCACCCGCGAAGACCAGCACGCGCGGCCATCCCGCCCGCACCCGCACCGCGAGCGCAGTGGGCGCCGCCACGAACACCGCCAGCGGCAGCGCCAGCGCCGGCACCGCAATGGGCACCAGCCACCAGAAGCGATCCACCTCGGTCAGGATCGCATGCGTGATCCAGTACAGCCCGGCGGCAAAGAACCCCCACCCCCAGGCAAACCCCACCCAGAAGGCGAGCCGCCACCCGCCGGCCCCGGCCATCACCAACAACCCCGGCACCGCCACCAACAACACCGGCACCAGATGCACCGGCGGCAAGGCAAGCGCCGCCAAGGCCCCCAACCCCACCGCCGTGACCCACATCCGCCACCCCCGGCGTGCGGCGAGGTGACCCAGGAAACGATCCCACATGCGGCAGCGTCCTAGCAGGGGCGGGGCGGGGCCGCGAAGGCGTGGGGTGAACCGGGAGGGCTCTGCCCTCCCGGACCCTCCCGCCGGGGGCATACGTGCCCCCGGACCCGCGGTGAGTGAAGGGCTGGTTGGGAGGAGGGGCTCGACGGCGGCACTGACGCGACGGGCGCGCTATGCCCCTCCTCCCAATCAGCCCTTTGACACAGGGTCTGGGAGGCGGTTGCCTCCCAGCGGGGGGTCCGGGGGGCTGGCCCCCCGGTCACCCTGCGCCACCCGGCCACGCCCAGCCCCTACTCGGCAGCCGCGCGCGTGGGGTTCGTTCCGGGTGGTCGCACCCGCAGCCGGCGGATGCGGCGGGGGTCGGCTTCGAGGATGCGGAATTCGAGGCCGGAGGGGTGTGAGACGAGTTCGCCCTTGGCTGGGACCCGGCCCGCCAGGGTGAAGACCAGGCCGCCGACGGTGTCGATGTCGGCGGCGCGTTCCTCGTCGGTCAGGATCTGGCCCAGTTTGGCTTCGAAGGCTTCGACCGGCATGCGGGCGTCGAGTTCGATCGTCCCGTCCGGCCGTTCCATCATTTGTGGCGTGGCGTCCTCGTCGTGTTCGTCGGAGATGTCGCCGACGATGGTCTCCACCAGGTCCTCAATAGTGACCAGCCCGTCGATGCCGCCGTACTCGTCAACCACCAGCGCCATGTGGGTGCGCTGCTGGCGCATCTGCAGCAGCAGGTCGAGCACGGGGATGGACGGCACCACGAACAGCGGCTTGCGTTCGATCGACTTCAGGCTGAACGGGCCCGGTTTCCCGACCGCGGCGAATACATCCTTGATGTGCACCATGCCGGCGATGTCATCGAGGCTTTCGCGATAGACCGGGTAGCGCGAGTGCCCGTCGCGCTGGATCAGCGCGATCGCCTGTTCGAGGCTGTAGTCCTCGGGCATGGCCATGATGTCGGCGCGCGGCACCATGACGTCGTAGGCGGTCGTGCCGCGCAGGCGCAGCACGTTGGACAGCAGGGCGCGTTCGTGGGTGTCGAGGTCGTTGGCGTCGGGTTCGTGGCCGTCGGCCTCGCGCTTGTCCTCGCTGCCGCCGATCAGTTCGCCGACGCGGTCGCGGACGGATTCCGCCTCCTTGCGGCGCAGCATGCCCTGGAGCTTCCAGAACAGCCCGGGGCGCGACGAGACGTCGCTCATTGTTCTGCGCCCTCAAGCGCCGGGCGCCGGCATTCGCCGGCGTGGCTTGCGCGCCGTGCAACGGTGCGACGGGCGCCGCGGATGGTTTGGGCGCGGTCACGCCGTGCGCTCCCGGATCGCGTCAGGCCGCGATCCGATTCCTGTGACGATGGCCGGCCCGCCGGGTGGTCCGGGTCCCTCATGACACGCCCCGCCACGGATTGGGCAGGCCTAGGCGGCGCATCACGCGGGCCTCGGCGCGTTCCATGCGGCGGGCCTCGCCGGCCTCGATGTGGTCGTGGCCGGCCAGGTGCAGCGCGCCATGCGCGACCAGGTGGGCCAGGTGGGCTGCGGCGTTGCGGCCGGCCTCGCGCGCCTCGCGCCGCACAACGCCCAGCGCCAGCGCCACGTCGCCCAGTTGCCCAGGCGCACCGGCCGGGAAGGACAGCACGTTGGTCGGCTTCGCCTTGGATCTGTGGGTGCCGTTCAGGCGCTTTACCGAGGCGTCGTCGGCCAGCAGCACGGTGATGGCACCGGCGGCGCCCGCTTCGCGCAGCGCAGCCCGAACGGCCCGGCGCGCCAGCGCCTCGGGCCGTTTCACGGCGGCGCGCCAGCCTGGCGCCGCCAGGATCACCGAGATGTCGTCCATCTCCTGCGATCCGTTCCGAAGCCCGGCCCCGCCAATGTGGCGGGAGCCGGGACGGCTACTTCCCGGTTCCATACCTCTCCTTCTTCGCCCGATTCTGGTCGTCGGCCCGCCCATAGGCGGCGACGATCCGGGCCACGAGCGGGTGCCTTACCACATCCCGCTCGGCAAATCTCGCGACTCCGATGCCGTCCACCCCGTCCAGGATGCGCAGCGCCTCCGACAGCCCCGAGGGCTGGCCATTCGGCAGGTCCACCTGGGTCGGGTCGCCGGTGATGACCATGCGCGACCCCTCCCCCATGCGGGTCAGGAACATCTTGATCTGGGCGGGCGTGGTGTTCTGAGCCTCATCGAGGATGCAGTAGGCGTGCGCCAGCGTCCGGCCGCGCATGAAGGCGAGGGGGGCAATCTCGATCTCCCCGGCGTCGATCCGGCGCTTCACCTGTTCGCCCGGCAGCATGTCGTGCAGCGCGTCGTACAGCGGGCGCAGGTAGGGATCGACCTTCTCCTTCATGTCGCCCGGCAGGAAGCCGAGGCGTTCGCCGGCCTCGACAGCGGGGCGGGAGAGCACGATGCGGTCGACCCGCCCGGTCTGCAGCAGCGCAACACCCTGCGCGACCGCCAGATAGGTCTTGCCGGTGCCGGCCGGGCCGATCCCGAACACCATTTCGCGGCGCGCCAGCATGTCGATATAGGCGGCCTGGGCCGGGGACCGCGGGGCTATGGCACCCTTGCGGGTGCGGATGGCCGGCAGGTCGGCCAGCGGCAGGCGGGGTTCACCCAGTTCCGCTCCGCCTTCGGCCAGTCGCAGGGCGGCCTCGACCTCGGCGGTGCCGACATGCTGGCCCTGTTCGAGCCGTTTCCACAGCGCCAGCAGCGCCGCCTCCGCCATTTCCGTCCGGTCCGCCCCGCCGGAGATCGCGATGCGATTCCCCCGCGAAGCCAGGCGCACGCCGAGCACCTGCTCGATCCGCGCCAAATGCCGGTCGTGTTCCCCGTGCAGGGCCGCCAGCAGGATGTTGTCGTCGAATTGCAGTGTGACCGATCTCTGTTCGATCTGGCCGCGGGGGTCGGAGGCGCGGAGGGCGAGGCTGTGGGTGGCGGTCAAGCGGCTGGTCTCTCCCTGGTTGTCGCGTGGCTGGGCGTACCGATAACGCCCGAAAGGGAATTGGGATGCCCGGCGGTGATCGCCACCCGCACCACCTGGCCGGTCAGGCTGGCGGGGCCGTCGAAATGCACCGGGTTCAGCCAGGGCGTGCGCCCGGCCATCTGGCCCGGATGGCGGCCGGGGCCGGTGACGAGCACCTCGGCCAGCATCCCGGCGCGGGATCGGTTGAAGGCGGCCTGTTGGTCGCGCAGCAGCGCCTGGATCTCGGCGAGGCGCGCATCCTTGGTGGCTTCGTCGACCTGCCCGGCCATGGTCGCGGCCGGGGTGCCGGGGCGGGCCGAATACTTGAACGAGAAGGCCTGCGCGAAGCCCACGTCGCGGATCAGCGCCACGGTGGCGCCATGGTCGGCGTCGGTCTCGCCCGGATGGCCGGCGATGATGTCGGTGGACAAGGCAAGGTCCGGCCGCGCGGCGCGCAGGCGTTCGACCAACCGGCGGTAGTCATCCGCCGTGTGGCCGCGGTTCATCGCCTTCAGGATGCGGTCGGACCCGGACTGCACCGGCAGATGCAGGAAGGGCATCAGCGCCGGTGTGTCGCCATGCGCCGCGATCAGATCCGCATCCATGTCGCGCGGATGCGACGTCGTGTAGCGGATGCGCGCCAGTCGCGGGATTTCTGCCAGTTGCCGCACCAGCCGGCCGAGCGTCCACGGGCGGCCATCCGGCCCCTCGCCATGCCAGGCGTTCACATTCTGGCCGAGCAAGGTCAGTTCGCGCGCGCCCAGCGAGACCAGCCGTTCGGCTTCCGCCACGATCTTCGCCACCGGGCGCGAGTATTCCGACCCGCGCGTATAGGGCACGACGCAGAAGGAACAGAACTTGTCGCAGCCCTCCTGCACGGTCAGGAAGGCCGTGACACCCTGCGGTGCCGCCGTCTCGGGCAGGTGGTCGAACTTGTCCTCGGCGGGGAAGTCGGTCTCGATCACGGCCCCCGCAGCGCGGGAGGCACGCGCCACCATCTCCGGCAACCGATGGTAGGATTGCGGGCCGAGCACGATGTCCACCCAGGGCGCACGGGCGGTGATCTCGGCCCCCTCGGCCTGGGCGACGCAGCCGGCCACCGCGATGACCATGTCGCCGCCGCGTTCCCGCTTGGCCTCGCGCAGGCGGCCGAGGTCGGAGAACACCTTCTCGGTCGCCTTCTCGCGGATGTGGCAGGTGTTGAGGATGACCATGTCGGCCTCCTCCACCTGCTCCGTGGGCGCATAGCCGAGCGGCGCCAGCACATCCGCCATGCGGGTGCTGTCGTACACGTTCATCTGGCAGCCCCAGGTGCGGATCAGCAGGCGCTTCCGGGGGGTGGCGTCGGTCATCGGGGGTCAGGCTCCGCTCGCCCCGCCGCGCTGGGTGCGGCAGGGATCGGCGGGGGACATGCGCACCAGGGCGGTGCGGGTCAAGCGACCGTTGGCCCGAAGCGGATCATGGGAGCAAGCGTGGCGGGCCGCGTCGCGTCGGGTCAAGCGCTGTCTCGATCGGCGCGGGCGGACGGTGCCGGCACGCCGCGCGGCATCAGGCGGCCGGCCCGCGCAGCCGCAGTGGCGCCACCGGCCGGTTCTGCCGCAGCATCGCGGCACCCTCGGCCACCACCTCGCTGGCCGCCGCGGTCAGCGCCTTACGGTCGGGGAAGGCGGCCGGGTCGGCCGGTTCGTGCAGCAGCACCGTGGCGCGCGCGCCGGACCGCCGGGCGATGCGCCAGAAATGCGTCGCGATGTCCATGTCGCCGTACCAGGCGAAGAAGGGCCGGTCGCGCCGGCAGGCGGGCAGGCCACCCAGGCGGTCATAGACCAGCGAGACCGGCTGCACCTGCTTCGCATCGGCCGCCACCGCCAGGAAGGAGGACCGGAAGGGCAGCACTCGCGTGCCGTCATTCGACGTGCCCTCGGGGAACAGGATGATGCTGTCGCCCGATTGCAGGCGCTGGCCGATGTCCCCTGCCTCCTTGCCGGTGCCGCTGCGCGTGCGGCTGACGAAAACCGTGCGGCCGAGCCGCGCGACGGTGGCGACCAGCGGCCAAGTCCCGACTTCGGCCTTGGACACGAAGGATGCTTCGAGCACCCCGCCCAGCACCAGGATGTCGAGCCAGGAGGAATGGTTCGACACGTACAGCACCGAAGGCGAGGCCGAGGGCGCGCCGACCACCTGGACCCGGAGCCCGATCAGCCGGCACAGCACGGCGTGGTAGGTGCGGCCGAACCGCTTGGCGCCGGCGGGCGAGGCGCGCAGGAGCACCGCCTGCACCGGGATGCACAACAGCGTCCAGACCGCCGCGCTGGCCATGCGGCGGATGGCGCGGATGCGCCCGCCGATCGGCCGCGGTTCCATCACGTCGCCCCAGGCGTCGCCGCGCATCCAGGGGCTGAAGCGCAGCGGGTTGCGGCGCAGAAGCCGTCGCGGCTTCAGCGCTTCCTCGGGCGAGCGGGCGACGGCTTCCATGCAGCGCAGGTAGCGCGCGGACCGTGGCGGGGCAATGAAGGCTTCGCGGCAGGCGCGTGAAGGCTGGCGACGGCCGGCACCGCAGCCGCCCGCCGGCGCGCCGATGGCACCGGCGCCGCGGCGTGCCATGAATGCGCCGTCCCACCGCCCGAGGAAACACCGCCATGCCCCTGCCCCGCCGCGCGCTGCTGGCCAGCCTGGCGCTGCCCGCCCCCGCCCTGGCGCAGTCGGCCTGGTCGCCGGACCGCCCGGCCCGCCTCGTGGTGCCCTTCGCACCAGGCGGATCGCAGGACGTGCTGGGCCGCCTGTTCGCCCAGGCAGTGCAGGCCGCGACCGGCCAGCAGCTGGTGGTCGAGAATCGGGCTGGCGCCGGCGGCATCCTGGGCGGCGAGGCGGTGGCGCGCGGCCCCGCCGACGGGCTTTCACTGCTGCTCGCGACTGCGGGTCAGACCACCATCCCGAAGGCGATCGGCCGGCGCATGCCCTACGATCCCGGCACCGACCTGGCACCCGTGATGCAACTGCTCGACAGCCCGGTCGCGCTGCTCGCCGGGCCGGGCGTGCCGGCCTCCGACGCGGCGGGGCTGATGGCTTTCGCGCGCGCCGCGCCGGCGCCGCTGCCCTATGCCTCGACCGGGACCGGCACCAACACGCACCTGATCATGGAGGACCTCAAGGCGCGCGAGCGGCTCAATGTCGAGCACGTGCCCTATCGCGGCGCAGCGGCGGCCTTCAACGACCTGCTGGCGGGGCGGATCGCGCTGATGTTCGTCTCGGTGCCCTCGGTGCTGGGCTTCCAGGGTGGGGCGCTGCGCGTGGTCGCGACCACCGGCGACCGGCGCTTCCCGAGCCTGCCCGATATGCCGACCCTGGCCGAGGCCTCGGTGCCGGGATTCACCGCCAGCATCTGGACCGGGCTGTCGCTGCGCGCCGGCACGCCGCCGGCGGCCATCGCGTTCTGGCACGAGGCCTTCACGCGCGCGATCCAGGACGTATCGCTGCGCAACCGGCTCGAGGGACTTGGCGCCACGCCGGCGCCGACCGATCCCGAGGCCTTCGGCGCCATGATGCGCGACGACCTGGCGCGCTGGACGCGGGTGGTGGCGCCGCTGGCGATCAGCCTGGACTGACCGGCTGCGGTGACGTCTTCGACCGACGGCATCGGGCTGGGGTCACGTTGGTCGTGTCTCGCTGAAGGCACCCGGTCGAGGGTCGCGCCGCGGGAACGCGGTCGGCGTGTCACGCCACCCCCGCGCCTTCCGCATGGCGCGCGAAGCTCGGGTTTGTGAGGATTTCGCCGGGTCACCGGCGGTGCGCATCGCGTCGCGCGGCACAGCTCCCCGCCCGATACCGCTGGAGCGGCAGCGCACCCGACAGGCCGCGCGGCCGTTCAGCCTGCGCGCAGCAAGGCGGGCAGGTTTGCGAGATCGAGCCCCTCGAGCAGCGGGTTCTCCCGCAGGCCGCGCCCCCACAGCGTCTCGATCACCGTGACCGCGGCCTCGGTCACCGGCATGGGCTGGCCATTCGCGGCGGCCAGCGCCAGGTAGAAGGCGAGGCCATAGGGCACGTCCTCGGTCACGTAGCGCGTGTCCATCTCGGTCGGGCCGGCGATCACGCCGCGGCCGGCCTCGATGGCGCGGGTCATCTCGTGCAGCGGGCCGCGCGGCACGCCGTTGGTGCGGTGCAGGGCCTCGACGAGGCTGGGCGGGCTGTGGCCGAAGCGCGCGGCCAGCGCGTCGCGCTCGGCGCAGAGCGCCTCCATCAGGCGGCACACCGCTTCCGTCATCAGCCCGTACTGGCCCCAGGTCTCGCGCTGTTCGATGCGCGTGACGTTCGCCAGCGCCAGCGCGGCATGGGCGATCGGGTTGGTGTTGATGAAGGCGGCCGCCAGCGCATCGGGCACCACCGGCCAGCGGTTGCCGAACAGGGCTTCGGCCAGCGCGGCCATCTGCGGCGCGGCCGCCCCCGGCAGCGCGCCCATCTCGGACCAGGCGCGGATGGCGGCGATGCGCACGCGGTCGGGCGCGGTGCGCCGGCCGGTGATGGGCGTGGTCGCCATCGCGCCCACCGGCGCGCCCGGCCCGCGAAGCCGCGCGAAGGCCAGCGGCGCGAGCGAGGCCGCCGGCGCGATCAGCAAGGGCATGTCGCGCGGAATGGCGGCGGCAATACGCGCGAGCAGCCCGGCCAGTGCATAGGCCGGCACCGTCAGCAGCGCGACATCGGCGCCGGCGAAGGCTTCCTCGAGCGTGGCGGCGACGCGGACGGGGAAGGTGCCGGTCAGTTCGCCCTCGGCGTGCAGCGTGCCCGCCAGGCCGCCGGTGCCGGCGCCCGAAGGCGACCACAGCGCCGCGTCATGGCCGCGGCTCGCGGCCAGGGCGGCGCAGCCGGGGCCAATCGCCCCCGCACCCAGGATCGCCACGCGCATCCGCATCCTCCCGACTTGAGGCGCCGACGCTGGCGCGCCAACGGCGCGACGGCAAGGGCGCGAGGCGGTCGGCCCGAGCGCGGCCCGCACAGCGTCGCGGCAGGGCATTGGCAATGCCGAGGCGCGGCGCGGTGCCTCCGGCCGCTGCGCGACACGAACGCAATGGCCAACCTGTCGGTCGCGGCACCTTCCCGATGCGAGAGCCAGGGGGCTGCCGTTGGGTCACGGGGCGCGCGCGGGCCTGTGCCGCCCGATCGGAAATCACGCTAGGCTCGGTCCGTTCCAGCAGGACCCACGCCATGATGAATCGCCGCACCGTGCTCGCCGCCCCCCTCGCCCTTGCGCCGGCTGCCGCGCGCGCGCAGGCGCCGGCCTGGCCGGACAAGCCGGTGCGCCTGATCGTGCCCACGCTGGGCGGGGCAGGCACCGCCGACACCGTCGCGCGCATCCTGAGCCAGGAACTGGACAAGCGCCTGCCGCAGCGCGTGGTGGTCGAGAACCGCGCCGGCGCCAACGGCAATGTCGGCGCCGCGCTGGCCGCGCGCAGCGCGCCGGACGGCTACACCTTCCTGTGGGGATGGGCGGGCACGCTGGCGACCAACCCCGCGCTGTACCGTGACCTGCCCTTCGACCCGACGCGCGACTTCGACCCGGTGGTGCTGGTGGGCAACGTGCCGAACATCCTGGTGGTGAACCGCGCTCTCGGGCCGCGCACGCTGGCGGAATTCACCGCCTATGCACGGGCCAATCCGGGGAAGATCAATTTCGGCTCCACCGGCAACGGGTCGTCGATGCACCTGGCCGGCGAGCTGTATCGCCAGATGACGCAGACCGACATGCAGCACGTGCCCTATTCCGGCCCCGCGCCGGCGGTGACCGACCTGCTGTCGAACCGCATCCAGGCGATGTTCAACCTGGTGACCGGCGCGCTGCCGCAGATCCGTGGCGGAGAGGTGGTGCCGCTTGCGATCCTGGACGATGCGCGGTCTCCGCAACTGCCCGACGTGCCGACCATGGCGGAACTCGGCATGGCCGGGCTGACCTTCGGCACCTGGTTCATGGTGATGGCGCCCAAGGGCACGCCGGGACCGGTCATCGACCGGCTGAACACGTTGGTGAACGAGGTGATCGCCGACCCCGAGGGCAAGCAGCGTCTGGAAGGCGCGGGGCTGGTGCTGCTGGGCGGCACGCGGGCGCGCGCGGCGGAGTTCCTGGCGGTGGAGATCCGCCGCCATGCCGAGATCGTGCGCGCGAGCGGCGCCAGGATCGACTGAACCGCCGCAACATCGGCGGGCATGGTGCGGGACGGCGTGTCGGACGCCCGCCTGTCGCCCCTCGCGGGGTCCCTGCCGGTCACGCTGTCCGTCCCGCGGGGCGGGTTCTTCGCCTTCGTGGGCGTGGAGGTGGCGGAGATGCCGCCGCTCACAACGGTGGCGCTGCGCGTCGGCCTGGCTGCGGCGATGCTGCGGGTGGCGCTGCGAGTGCTGTCGGTGCCGCCGCCGCGGGACCTATCGCTCGTCACCGTCCTGGTGCCAGTCAGCGCGAGCGGCTCGGGACGCTGGTGCGCGGCGAAACGCTGCTGGCGCGGCTCCTGGCCGGGATGGCGCCGATCGCGGCGGGGCTGGCGGCAATCGATGGCCGGCATGAGCGCCTGGCGCGCTGATCAGAAGTCGAGGCGCCCGAACAATTCCGCATAGGGGATCATGACGCCGGCCCGATAGGCGGGGCGTTCCTGCAGGCGCGCGTACCAGGCTTCCACGCGCGGCGCCGGCGCGCGTGGAATATCGAGCGTGAACCACCGGTACAGCGCGGTGCCGGCCGGGATGTCCGCCAGGCCCGGCGCATCGCCGCCGAGGAAGGCGCGCCCCGCCAGTTCGCCGTCCAGCACCGCCAGCCGCGCATCGGTCCGCGCGATGGCGGCCGACACCGCCGCCATGTCGCGTGCCGGCGCGGGCGTCCGGTAGTAGCCCCAGAACACACCATTCAGCAGGTCCGGCTGCAGGCCGGTGGCAGCCCAGTCGATCCAGCGATCGGCCAGCGAGCGGAGGCGCGGATCGCCGTCCCAGAAGCGGGGGGCACCATAGCGCGCGGCGATGTAGCGCAGGATCGCGTGCGATTCCCACACCACATGGCCGTCATCGTCGACCACCGGGACCTTGCGATGCGGGTTCATCGCGCCGAAGGCGGGCGTATCCAGCCCGCCATGCGCGCCGCCGGCCTCGATGTGGCGATGCGGCAGGTCGATCTCGCGCAGCAGCCACATGATCTTCTGCACGTTGAACGAACTGCGCCGGCCCCACAGCGTCAGCATGGCGGTCAGTCGCGCCCGCCGACCTTGCGTTCGTAGTGCCGGTAATACTTGTCGGTGATCTGGTCGGTCTTCACGAGCACAGCGACATCGGTGGTGTTGAACTGATGGTCCAGCACCGCCCCGTCGCCCACGAAGCCGCCCAGGCGCAGGTATCCCTTCACCAGCGGCGGCAGGTCGACCAGCGTGCGCTTCACGTCGATGCCCGCAGGATCGCGGCGCATCATGTCCACGTAGCGGTCCGGCAGGGCGCGCGGACGGATGTCCTCGGGCGCCATGTGGTTCGCGGCGAGGTAGGTGAGCTGGTCGGCCAGGGCATCGAGGTCGGTGCCCGGCAACGACGCGCAGCCGAACAGGATGCCGATGCGGTGCTTGAACACGTAGGCGGCAATGCCGCCCCACAGAAGTTGCAGCGTGCCGCGCGTGCGATATGCGGCATCCACGCAGGACCGGCCGCATTCCACCAGCGGACCGTCGAAGGCCGTGATGCGCGAGATGTCGTATTCCGCGGCCGAGTACCAGCGCCCGAGCTTCGCCGCCGCCGGGCGGCGGATCAGGCGATAGGTGCCGACGACCGATTCCGCGCCCTCGCCGCGATCGTGGTCCACCACCAGCAGGTGGTCGGCCACCGCGTCGAAATCGTCGCGGTCGCGGTGCGTGGCGGCGGTCGCGGCATCCGCATGCGCGCCCATCTCGGTGTAGAAGACGCGGTAGCGCAGCGCCTGCACGGCATCGATCTCGTCGGCACTGACCGCGAGCCGCACACCGAGATTGCCCGACCGAAGTTCCCCGAAGCCGGGGTCGTCCTCGGTCATGTGTCGCCCCCGGCGCGGCGGCGCGGGGTGGTGCGCGGCGCCTCGGTCGGCTTGCGGCCGAACAGTTCCAGGCGCTGGCCGACCAGGTCGAAGCCGAGCCGCTGCGCGAGGCGCTGCGCGAGGGCGTCGAATTCCTTGTCGGCGAATTCGATGACGCGGCCGCTGTCCACGTCGATCAGGTGATGATGATGGCCGCGGTCGGCCAGGTCGTAGCGCGCGCGCCCGCCGCCGAAGTCGCGCTTCTCGAGGATGCCGTTCTCCTCGAGCAGCCGTACGGTGCGGTAGACGGTCGCGATCGAGACCTTGCTGTCGAGTGCCAGCGCGCGGCGATAGACATCCTCGACATCGGGGTGGTCTTCCGCCTCGCTCAGCACGCGCGCGATCAGCCGCCGCTGCCCGGTCATCTTGAGGCCGCGCTCGATGCACAGCCGTTCGATGCGGGACGGTGGTGCCTCGGTCGGCGGCAGGCGCGGTCGGGTCCGGCTCTCCATCAGGGTATCGGCATCCGCGGCAGGGGGGCGCCAGGGGCGGCGCGGGCCGGGACCATAGTCCCGCCCGGGCCGCCGGGCCAATCCTGCCGTCGCGCGAGGGTCAGCCGCGCGAGGGTCAGCCCCCCTTGGCCTTGCCGCGCGAACGCGGCGTGGTGCCGAGCCCGATCTTCTTCGCCAGCGAGGAACGATGCTTCGCGTAGTCCGGCGCCACCATGGGATAGTCGGCCGGCAAGCCCCAGCGTTCGCGGTACTGTTCCGGCGAGAGGTTGTACGAAGTCTTGAGATGCCGCTTCAGCATCTTGAGCTTCTTCCCATCCTCGAGGCAGATCAGGTAGCCCGGCGTGATGGACTTCTTGATCGGCACCGCCGGCTGCGGCCGTTCGGGTTCCGGTGGCGGCGCGCTGCCGACGCCCGACAGGGTACGAAACACTTCCTGGATCAGATTCGGCAATTCGGACGCCGGGACCGGGTTGTGCGAGACATGCGCCGATACGATCTGCGCGGTCAGGCCGAGAAGTTCACTGCTGGGATTGGATTCGGCCACGAAGGGGCCTCCTTGTTCGGGCGCTTGGCGACTCGTTTTTACAGCCGAGTCGGTATTATCGCAATGCTGCAAAGGATAAATTTCTTGACATCATTACGTATTGCACCGGCAAGCGAAGAAGTGTCGCCCGCTTCCGCGCTCGATATCACCAATGAGACTTGCCCGATGACCTTTGTTCGGGTCCGGCTCGCCCTGGATCGACTGCCGCCGGGCGCCATCCTCGACGTCCTGCTGAAGGGGGATGAACCGCTGCGCAACGTGCCGCGCACCGCCGCGGAACAAGGCCACCAAGTGGTCTCGCAGGCGGAGTTGCCCGGCGGCGTCACGCGCCTGGTGCTGCGCCGCAAGGGCTGAGCGCCAGGCGCAAAACCAGCGCGTCCGACCCATCCGGATAGTAGCGCCGCCGCCGCCCGGCCTCGGTGGCGCCCAGGCGCGCATAGAGCCGTCGTGCCGCGGCATTCTGCTCCGATACTTCGAGGAACATGTCGCTGGCACCGCGCTGTGCCGCCGCAGTCATCAACGCGCGCATCAGCGCGGCACCCGCCCCGCCGCGCCGCGCGGCCGGATGTACCGCGAGCGTCAGCACCTCGGCCTCCTGCGCCGCCACGCGGCCCATGGCGAACCCGACCGGATCCCCGCCGCGCGTCGCCAACAGCGTGAAATGCCCGGGCAGCGCGGCCAGCAGGCCGATCGCCGAGGCACCCCAGCGGTCGGCGGGGGAGAAGGCCTCGGCATGCAGGGCCGCGAGCAGCGCCGCTGCCTCGGGCCCAGCCGGCGTGATTTCGGGCGGGGTCAGGCAGGCACCGCGCCGGCGGGGGCGGTCACCGCTGGCGGCTCCGCGTAGAGCGGTGCGGCGGGGCGCGGCGCGAGTCCGGCCCGCAGCCGCGCCGCCGCCAGCCGCGCGAGGTGCGTGGCGTCGGGCAGGCCCTCATGCGCGTGCGCATCATTGCCGCGGGCGCGCAGTGCCGTGGCCACCGCCTCGGCGGCATCGCCCAGCACCAGCACGGGGCTGTCGGCGGGCGGCAGCGAATCCAGTGCGACGACCAGCGGCGCCGATGGCACATCCGCGCCGGGTGCGAAGACTTCCAGCACCACCCGCCCGCGCCGGTTGTCGACCGCCGCCCAGGCGGCACGACCGGCGCGCAGACCTGCGGGCAGCGCGGCCAACAGCGCCTCCCCGGTGGTGATGCCGGCCAAGGGCCGGCCGGCGCCCTGCGCGATGCCGGCGGCCAGCGCGATGGCGGCGCGCAGGCCGGTGAAGCCGCCTGGCCCGATGCCGACCACGACGGCGTCGAGCGCGGCCGCATCCAGGCCCGCGCGCGTGAGAACGTCCTGCACCATCGGCGGCAGCAGCGCGGGCTGGCCGCGCGGCGCATCGGCCGCCGCGGCGGCCAGCACCACGCCATCCGCCAGCACGGCGGCCGAACAGCGCGCGAGCGCGCCTTCGATGGCGAGGATCTTCATGCGGCCGGCTTTACGGCACTTCGCCCCCCGGCGGAATGGACGCTTCCCCGCCCGCGCGCCCGGCGTCAGGATGATGCCGCCGGGCCGCCAGAGCCCGCAGGGAAGGAAACGCCATGACCATCACCCGCCGCGCCCTTGGCGCCGCCGCCCTTGCCGCCCCCGCCTTGTCCATCGCGCGCGGCGCCTCGGCGCAGGCCGCTTTCCCGAGCCGCGCCGTGCGGATCGTGGTGCCCTATACGCCCGGCGGCGTCTCCGACATCACGGCGCGGCTGATCGCCGACCCCCTGTCCGCCACCTGGGGCCAGCCCGTGCCGGTCGAGAACCGCGCCGGCGCGGATGGCGTGATCGGCACCGAGGTGGTCGCGCGTGCGCCGGCGGATGGCTACACGCTCGGCCTGGTGTCGGTCGGGCATCCGGTGAATGCCGCCTTCTATCGCCTGCCCTTCGACACCATGCGCGACTTCACCTTCGTCACGCAGACCACCGCCACGCCGCTGGTGCTCTGTGCGCCGCGCGCCTTCGCGCCGAATACGCCGGCCGAGCTGGTGGACCATGCGAAGCGCAACCCGGGCGTGACCTTCGCGGGCACCGGCGGGGTGGTGCGCCTGGCTCCAGTGCTGTTCGCGCAGCGCACCGGCATCCAGCTGGAATACGTGCCCTATCGCGGCAGCACGCAGGCGCATCCGGACCTGATCGCCAACCGCGTGAACATCATGTTCGACACCGTCCCGGCCGCGCTGCCGCACATCCAGTCGGGCGCGCTGAAGGCGCTGGCCACCACGGGGGCGCGCCGCAGCCCGCAGCTGCCCGACGTGCCCACCATGGCCGAGGCGCTGCTGCCGGGCTTCGAGGCCGCCACCTGGGGCATGATCATCGCGCCAGCCAACCTGCCGCCGGCAGTGCTGGCGAAGCTGAACACCGACATTCGCGCCGCCCTGCGCACCCAGACCGTGATCGACCGGCACAACACGCTGGGGGCGGAAATCGTGTCGAACGACCCGGACACCATGCGCGCCTTCGTGCAGGCGGAGATGGAGAAGTGGGTGGCGGCGGCGCGGGCCGCGGGAATCCAGCCGCAGTAGAGGCAGCGGCGCGGCCACCGCGCGACGGTCCGGCACGCGGCGGCGGCGCAGTGCGACCGCTTCCGTCGTTTGCGCCCCACGGTCCGCCCCGCTGGCCGATCGCCGGCCGGGCGCGTGTGGTTGTGCGGCGCGTCACTCGTAGGGCGGCACCACGCCCGGGCGCGGGTCGATCGGCAGCATCCGGTCCAGACCACTGAGCCGTTCGAACAGCACCGCCACCTGCAGCGCACGCGCATCCTGCCGCGGGGGTGCCACCACCTGCAGGCCAACCGGCCGCCCGTGCCGGTCGAAGCCGCAGGGCACCGCCACCGCGGGGCAGCTCGCCAGCGTCGCGAAGGCATTGATCAGCGACCCGCCCATGTAGTTGTCGAGCACCTTTCCCGCGATCTTCTCCGGCGCGCGCAGGTTCACATCGAAGGCGGGTGTCGATGCCCCCGGCGTCACCAGCACGTCGCAGCGCGCGAATACGTCGCGCATCGCCCGGTAGAAGCGCGCCCGCTCGTGCTCCGCCCAGGCGAGGCGCGAGGGTGTCTCGGCCAGCCCGCGTTCGGTCTGCCAGACGATGTCCGGCTTGAGCAGGTGACGCTTCGTCGCGAGAAGTTCCTCGCGGTCCACCACGAAGTGCTGGCTGCGCAGCACCAGGAAGGCCTCGTTCAGCGCGCCGAGGTCGGGGTGGATCTCCTCCACGGCGATGCCGAGGCTCTCGAAGCGGCGCACTTCGCGCGCACAGATCTCGCGCATCTCGCGATCCATCGGCAGGGCGCCGCCGAAATCGGCGGTGAAGGCGATGCGCAGCGGCGCCTCGCGCTCCGCCGCTGCGACGGCGTCGGCGTAGGACCGCGACGGTTCGTCGTAGGTCATCGGGTCGTCGATGTCCCAGCCCGCCATGGTGTCGAGGAACAGCGCCAGGTCGGCGATGTTGCGCGCCATCGGCCCCTGCACCGACAGCGGCGACCACAGGTCTTCCTGCGCGCCGCGCGTGACGCGCCCCGGCGAGGGCCGCAGCCCCACCACGGAACAGTAGGTCGCGGGACGGCGCAACGACCCGCCATGATCGGACCCATGCGCCAGCCAGACCTCTCCGGTCGCGAGCGCCACCGCCCCGCCGCCGGTCGACCCACCGCAGGTGAGCGACGTGTTCCACGGATTGCGCGTGCGCCCGAACACCTCGTTGAAGGTCGAACCGCCGGCGCCGAATTCCGGCGTGTTGGACTTGGCGATGACGATGCCGCCGCGGCGTTCGATGCGCTCGACCACCGGGTGGCTGCGGTCGGGGACGTGGTCGGCGAAGATCGGGCTGCCGAAGGTGGTGCGCACGCCAGCCACCTCCGTCAGGTCCTTGATCGCAACCGGCAGGCCGCCGAGCCAGCCGGGTTCGCCCTCCGCCTCGCGCCGCTGCCCGCGCATCAGCGCCTTCGCGTGGTCGCGCGCGCGGTCGAGGCACAGCGTCGGCAGTGCGTTCACCTCCGGCTCCACGCGCGCGATCCGCGCGGCGGCGGCGTCGATGAGGTCGAGCGGCGTGATCTCCCGCGCGCGCAGCTTCGCCACGGCCTCGGTGGCGGTCAGGCGGATCAGGTCGTGGGTCATGCAGCGATGGCTCCGGCTGTCGGGCAGGTCACGGGACGGTTCCACGCAGGCGCCAGGCGACAGCTCGATGCCTTGCCAGCGGCGCCGCGCATCCCGCCATCGCATGCCTCCTGCGTGGTCGCGCCGGTTCCCTCGCGGGATGGCGCTGCGATAGCCTGCACCGGCCAGGAGCATCGCGCCATGTACACGCCAGCCGCCTTCCGCGAGGACGACCCCGCCATCCTGCACGCCGTGATGCGCGCGGCGCGCCTGGCGCTGCTGGTCAGCGCCGCGCCCGATGGCGGCGCGCCCGAGGCGACCCACCTGCCGCTGCTGATCGATCCTGACCAGGGCCCGCACGGCACGATCGTCGGCCACCTGGCCAAGGCGAACCCGCAATGGCGGTCGCTGGCGGCTGGTGCGGCGGCGCGCGCGATCTTCCCGGGGCCGGAGGCCTATGTCTCGCCCTCCAACTACGCCAGCAAGGCCGAGCATGGGCGCGTCGTGCCGACCTGGAACTACGTGGCGGTCCACGCCATCGGCCCGGTCGAGGTGATCGAGGACGCCGCGCGCCTGCATGCGCTGGTCAGCCGCCTGACCGACCACCACGAGACCCCGCGCGCGCAGCCCTGGGCCGTGGGCGACGCACCGGAGCCGTTCATCGCCGGGCAACTCAAGGGCATCGTCGGCATCGTGCTGCGGATCGAGACACTGATCGGCAAGCGCAAGCTCAGCCAGAACCGCAGCGCCGCGGACCGCGATGGTGTGGCGCGCGGGCTGGCGGCCAGCGACGATGCGGCCGACCGCGCGCTGGCGCAGGCGATGGCGGCCGAACCGAGCGACTGACGCCCTGCAGGGATGGGACGTTCGGTCGCGAAGCACCCTGCCCGGCCAGGCATACGCAGGCTGCGGCCCCTTGGATGCATCCTGCCGGCGACACACCCCGCGGCGGACGCGGGACGCGGCCGGGATCAGTCCTCGAGCCGCTTTTCGATCCGGGCCAGCGTGATGCGGATGCGGCGGACCATGTAGCCGATCTCGCCGATCGCGATCAGCGTCAGCGCAGACAACAGGCCGGCCGCTCCGTAGAGGATGCGCGGGCGGCTCCACTCCGGTCCGAGCACCGGCGTTCCCTGCAGCATGAGCACGAGGCAGGCGATCACGCCCGCGCCGCCGAACACCTGCAAGGCGCGGAAAAAGACCACCATCACGTCCCCCGGCGCGCCAGCGCCGCCTCCAGCGTGTTCTCGAGCAGGCAGGCGATCGTCATGGGACCCACGCCGCCCGGCACCGGCGTGATGGCACCCGCGACCGTCAGGGCCTCGGCATAGGCAACGTCACCGACCAGGCGCCCGTCCGCCAGGCGGTTGATGCCGACATCGACGACGACAGCGCCGGGGGCGATCCAGTCGCCGCGGACCATCTCCGCCCGCCCGACGGCCGCGACCAGCACCTCGGCGCGGCGGCATTCGGCGGCGATGTCGCGGGTGCGGGAATGTGCGACGGTCACGGTGCAATCGGCACCCAGCAGCAGCTGCGCCATGGGTCGGCCGACGATCTGCGACCGGCCCAGCACCACCGCGCGCGCGCCGCGCAGGTCGATGCCAGACTCTGCCAGGATGTGCATGACCCCGCGCGGCGTGCAGGGCACCAGGCCTGGCTGCCCCGCCGCGAGACGGCCGGCATTGATCGGATGGAAGCCGTCCACGTCCTTCGCCGGATCGACGGCGGCGATCGCGGCCTCGGCGCGGATCTGCGCGGGCAGTGGCAATTGCACCAGGATGCCGTCCACCGCCGGGTCGGCGTTCAGGCGCGCGATGGTGGCGAGCAGCGCGGCCTCGGTCGTGTCGGCGGGCAAATGGATGGTGGCGCTATCGAAGCCGGCCTCGGCCGCCGCGCGATCCTTGTTGCGGACATAGACGCCCGAGGCCGGGTCGTCGCCCACCCGCACCACGCGCAGGCCGGGTTGGAAGGACAGCGTGGCGACGCGTGCGGCCAGGCCCGCGCGCAACCGCGCGGCGATCGCCTTGCCATCCAGGATGCGCGCGGTCACGCCAGTGCCTCGAGCCGCGGGCCGAGCAGGCCGGCATCGCCGGCCACGTGCAGTGTCTTCTCGCGGCTGGTCGCGCCGTGGGCCACCTCGACCGCCGAGGCGGCGACACCGAGGGCCGCAGCCAACGTGGCGCAGGCGGCGCGGTTGGCGCGGCCATCCTCCGGCGCCTCGGTCACCGCCAGCGACAGCCGCGGCCCGTCCGCCGCCGCCTTGAGCCCACCGAGGCCCGGCCGGCGCGCCTTGGGCTGCACCTTCACGCGCACCGTCACGCCCGACGCATCAGCGCGCCAGAAGGCCATCAGAATCGATAGACGCCGAGGGCCGGCGCGATCGATGTCGCGAGCAGGATGCGCAGCGCCTGCAGCGCGATGATCAGCACCAGCGGCGACAGGTCGACCCCGCCCAGGTTCGGCAGGCGCTTGCGGATCGGCCGGAGCGCGGGTTCCGTCACGCGGTAGAAGAAATCCGCCACCGTCCAGACGAAACGGTTGCGGCTGTCGAGCACGTTGAAGGCCAGCAGCAGCGACAGGATCGCCGAGATGATCAGCGCCCAGACATACAGGCTGAGCGCCGTGTCGAGCAGCCAGAACAATGCTTGCATCGGTCCTCCGTGACCTTCCCTGCACCGGTCGCCGTGACCTTGCGCGCAACCTAGTGAGCGGCCCCCCGGCGGGCAAGGCGGCGGGGTTGCGTGATGGCGGGTTGACTTCGCGCGGGGGCTGGGGCACTCAGCCGGCCTCTCGCGGGTCGGGGCTGTAGCTCAGTTGGGAGAGCGCGTCGTTCGCAATGACGAGGTCAGGGGTTCGATTCCCCTCAGCTCCACCACCCGCGGGACTTTCCGAACATCAGGCTGACGACGAGCACGTCACGGCAGCAACGCGTACCCCGACGCGGCCAGGGACAGGAACACGCCGCCGGCCAAATGCAGCGCCGCCATCCCCCAGGACAGCGGTCGCCGCAGGTCCATCCACCAGCCCGGGGCGATGCCCTCCGCCACCAGCCGGCGGTCGGTCGGCAGCAACGCCGCGAAGACCACCCCCAGCACCAGCAGCCCCGTCGCCGGCGGTACCAGCAGCGCCGGCCAGGCCATCAGCGACGGCAGCACTGACAGCACGAGCAGCCGCGGCGCCACCGTCTCCGCGCGCGCCACGAGGCCCCACCAGGCACCGCCCACGAAGCTCGCGATCACCGCACCATAGGCCAGCCCGGCTTTCGCGATGATGTCGCGCCAGTCGGGCAGCAGCAGCAGGCCCGCGATCATCGCCACGGTCGGGATCAGCCCCGCGAGGCCAAGGTGGCGCGCCGCGCGCGGAAGGGTCGATTCGCTCATCGCTCCTTTCTGCGCGGCCGGGCCCGCCGCTGCCAAGCGATTACGCGCGGATCCAGGTCTCGGAGAAGGCCAGCATGGCGGTCGAAATCGACTGCCCCGCGATCTCGCGCGGGATCGGCGCGCCAGGCCGCACCTTGGCGTTCACCGTCACGCTCGCACTCGCGCAGCCCACGAACACGGATGGCATGTGGTGGGCGCCGGTGGCGGAGGTCGCCGGCGTCAGCGCGAAACAGAACGGCTTGCCCAGGCCCGACCAGGTCAGCGCCACCGTCAGGTCCGCCCCGCGCACCGTCTCGGAATAGGTGGTGATGGCATCGCCGCTGGTGCGCACGCTGTCCAGCTTCGCGTAGCGCAGGCCGGCCAGCCCCGGCAGGTTCCGCCAGGCGCCGAAATGGCTGACGTAGTCCGCCACCAGCCAGCGCGCGAGCGGCTCGTTGTCGGTCAGGCAGATGTTCTGCCCCTCGGCCAACTGCGGATCCAGCATCAGCACCAGCGCGTGCCCGCGCCCATGTGGGGAGAGCACGACGCGGAAGAAGGACGCCAGCGTGGTGAAGGGCCCCGCGGGGTCCTCCTTCAGCGAGATGCCCGGGTTCTCGCCCGACCATTCGACGGTGCCGGGGAAGATGTGCGTGTCGGCCATGGCGTGTCTCCTTCGGATTCGGCCCGCAGGGTGGGCCGCGCCGGCCGCGGGATCAACGGGCGGGCGGGACGATGATCCGCAGGTCCGGCGTGTCGCGGCCCGCCGCCGCTTCCGCCAGGTCGCGCACCAGGCGGTCGGCGATGCCGATGCGGTAGTGCTGCGGGTCCCAGTAGTTGGTGCCCTCGCGCGTGATGCTGCTCGGGAACATGAAGTCGGCCAGGATGGTGCCGGGCCGCGCACGGGCGATAGCCGCGATGTCGCGCCGGCAGGCGGCCCAGCGCCGTTCCTCGAGCGTGCCGGGCTGCGGCTGCAGCGAGACATGGTAGGGCACCAGGAACAGCAGCACGCGCGTCGAAGGCGGCAACGCGGCCAGGCGTTCGGCCAACAGCGCATGCTGCGGGAAGTCGAAGACCGGCGTGCCGGCAGGCGCGGGCTCGGATGGCGGCGGCACCAGCCCGGCGGCGGCGCGCGGCGCGTCGTAGCGCGCATCATCGGGCAGGAAATCCGCCCAGCCGTCGCGCCCGTAGCGCGGGCGCGCCAGGCCCAGCATGGCCAGCGCCTGCTTGCCGGCTTCCTCGGCGGCGAAGGGGTTCAGGATCTCGGCGTAGCCACGCCAGAGGTTCGCCCCATACATCCAGTCCGGAAAGGGCCGTGGCGTCAGGCGGCGCAGCGGGCCGCTCTCGCACCACACCATGTCGAGTCCCACCAGCACGGTGCGCGGCGCGGGGTGCGAGCGCGTGAACAGTGCGAGGATCTGCGACTGTTCCCACGCCGTGCCGCTGTTCATGGACAGGTTGGCGAAGCGCCCGCCGAAGGCTTGGTCCAGTTCCGGCGGGCGCAGCAGCCGTGCAGATGACGTGCCGATGACCACCGAATCGAAGCGCGGGTCGCGCGCCAGCATCGGGTAGGAAAAGCGCTGGTTGGTGGTGACCGTCTCGCGCGGCAGCGGCAGCCTCAGCGGCAGCATGCCCCAGGGGTCGACCAGCGCAATGAAGGCATAGACGACCACGACCAGCGTCGCGGCGGTGCCGAGCAGCCGCCGCACGAAGCGCGCCCAGCGCGCCGGGTCTTCAGAACTGGAAGTAGATGAACTCATTCGGGATCCGACCGCCGATCAGCAGCAGCATCAGGAACAGGACCACGCCCACCGCCGCGCCGACCACCGGCACCGGCCGCAGCCGCTCCAGCGCGGCCACCTGCGATGTCGGCCCGAGGACGGCGGCGATGCATCCCGCAACCATCGCGACAGTCTGCGTCGTGTCCATCACCACCGCCCCGCGCACCAGCGGCAGGCCCGCCAGCGCTTCGAACATGCGCGCGGCGGAGGGGAAGTCCGGCGCGCGGAACAGCACCCAGCCCGCCATGACGAACAGCAGCGTCAGCAGCCAGCCCGCCACCCAGGGCAGGCGCAGCCCAGCGCGGTTCCAGGCGCTGTTGATGGCGAGTGCGGCGCCATGCAGCCCGCCCCAAACCACGAAGGTCCAGGCTGCGCCGTGCCACAGCCCGGCGAGCAGCATGGTGACAACGACGTTGACCGCCTGGTGCGCCGCCCCGGCCCGGTTGCCGCCCAGCGGAATGTAGAGGTAGTCGCGCAGGAAGCGCGACAGCGTCATGTGCCAGCGACGCCAGAACTCGCGGATCGACGCCGCGCGATACGGCGCATCGAAGTTCACCGGCAGCCGCAGCCCGAACATCAGCGCGAGGCCCAGCGCCATGTCGGAATAGCCCGAGAAGTCGAAATAGATCTGCAGCGTATATGCCAGCGTACCGAGCCAGGCGTCGGAGGCCGCCAGCGCCTGCCCAGCCGCCGCACGGCCAAAGGCGGCATCGGCCACGGGGGCGAGCGTGTCCGCGATCGCGACCTTCTTCACCACGCCGATGGTGAACAGCACGAAGCCGCGTGCCAGGTTCTCGGCCATCTCGGGCCGGCGCGGGTCGAGCGCGAATTGCCAGATCACCTCGTTGTGGCGCACCAGCGGCCCGGCCACCAACTGCGGGAAGAAGCAGACGAACAGGAAGAAGTCCGACAGGTTGTACGTCTTGGCCTGGCCGCGCTTGAGGTCGACCAGGTAGGACACCTTCTGGAACACGTAGAAGGACACGCCGAGCGGCAGGATGATGCTCCAGGCATCGTGCCGCCCGCCCAGGATCCAGGCGACGTTGTCGGCGATGAAGTTGGCGTATTTCACCCAGGCCAGCACGCCAAGGTTCAGCACGATCCCGGCGTCAGCCCACCAGCCGCGCGGGTTGCCCGCATGCGCGCGCGCCAGCAGCCAGTTGATCAGCGTGAGGCCGACCAGCACCGGCACGAAGCGCAGGTCCCAGAAGGCGTAGAACACCAGCGATGCCAGGATCACCCACACCTGTCGCGCCAGGCGCGTGGGCGCGAGATACCACCCCAGCAGGGCGACCGGCAGCAGGCCGAGAATCAGCGCCTGGGAGTTGAACAGCATGGACCGTCAGCGCCCCGGGCCCTGGCCGCGATAGCAGGGGTTGCGCTGCGCGATGGTGCGCAGGTTGGCCGGCAGCGGTGCCATCTCGTTGCGCGCCATGCGTTCGCGCGCCGCGCGCGACCAGTCCGCCGGCGCGATCGACGGATTGTCGAAGGACCCGCGCACCTGCACCGGGATGTCGAGGGCGAAGAAATCCGTCGTGTCGGATTGGCTGCCAATGATGAGGTCGAGCGTCTGCCGATTCAGGTCGAAGGTCGCCAGCCCGCTGATCGTGCCGGTGCCTGCACGGATGCGTAGCGGGGCTGCCCGCCCGGCGCCGGCATTGATGTCCACCGCCGCCAGCAGGCAGCTGATCGGCGTGGTGCCCTGGGAGGTGCGGAACAGCGCCCGTACGTCGGTGGACGCCATCTCGATCACCTCGCGCGCGATGGTGCCGCCGGTCATGGAGACGACGGCGGAGATGCGCGCCTCGCGCGTCACGGCGTTCACGCTCGCGGCCTCGCCGCCCGCCACGATGTCGGCGGAGATCCGCCCTGCCACAGGCAGCGCGCGCAGGCCGAAGGCGCGGCGCAGCGTGTCGATGTCGCCCTCGCGCAACGTGATGTCCGCGCGCACGCGCGCGCCGCGCGGTGCCGGCAGCAATTCCGCCGATCCCGCCATGCGCGCGCCGAAGGCGGTCACGCGCGCCTCGTGCAGCGTCATGCGGCCGGGCGCGACCTCGAGCCGTGCATGCGCATCTGTGCCGCGCAGCCGCGCATAGGTCAGCTCGCGCGTCGAGGCCTCGATGTCGAACAGCGGGTCGGGCCGCTGCGGCACCACCAGCGGGATATCGGCATCGCCGCGGCCCTGCGCGCCGTCATCCGGGCCGAGCAAGCGGTTCACGTCAAGGCTCGCGACATGCACCCGTGCGACGATGCGATCGGGGCTGCCGGCACTGCCCTCGGCGAGTTCCAGCAGCGCCGCCCTGACGTCACTGCCATCCAGCGTGCCCGTCGCATCGCGCAGCCGCCACAGATCGCCCTGGCGCGTGAAATGGCCCGCCAGGTCCACCGGCACATCCGGGCCGGCATTCGCGCCGGCCCCCGCCATCGCCAGGATCGCATGCGGGTTGGAGGCCGCGAGGGTCAGCCTGCCATCCAGCCCATCGAAGTTCAGCGGATCGGTGCCGGTGCCCTCGAACAGCATCGCCGTATCGCGCGCCGTGGCGCGCAGGGTCATGGGGAAGGGCGTGGCCGCGTCGTGCAGTTGCGCGAAGCTGCCGAGGCCACCCTCCAGCACCACCGGCACGGCGTTGTAGCTGCCCTCGGCCCGAAGCGTCACGGGCGCGGCGGCGTCGGCGGCGCCGAAGCTCGCGGTGTCGAGCCGCGTCGTCAGCCGCGCACCGCTGGTGGTACGGAAAACAACCTCGCTGCCGGTCATGCGGAAGTCGAGGATCGTGGGCAGGTCGCGCGCCGGCGGTTCGGGCGCCGGCGGTGTCGCGGGCCGCGGGCCGAAATGCCAGTTGGCGCGACGATCGGCGGCGCGTTCCAGCAGCAGCGTGAAGCCATCGGCATGCAGCCGCCGCACCAGGACGGTGCCGCGCAGCAGGGCGGCCAGGTCGATCTCCGCCTCGGCGGTGGCGAGTTCCATCATCGCCGGCGCGCTGCCGCCCTCGATGTTGTCCAGCCGCACGCCGCGGACGACGATGGCGATGCTGCGCCCGGGCGTGACGCGCAGGCTCTCGATGGTCAGGCTGCGCCCGAGCGAGGCCGTGGCCCGCGCCGACGCCATCGCCGCCAGGTCGATCCGCGGCAGCGCCACGATGAGCGCCGCCGCCGCCAGCAGCGGGAGCGCCAGCACGACGCCGATGATCCACTTGACGCGACGGCCCATCCGCCCGTGCTCCCGACAAGGCCCCGGCACGACAACGCGCCGCATGCTGCCGCGTTGCCCCTGCCGGGCCGAGCCGCGCCATACACCAGCCAGCGGCGCGCGGCTATTCCGCGACCAGGTTCAGCCGGCGGATCAGCGTGGCCCAGCGCTCGCCCTCCCGCCTTGCGCGTGCGGCGAAGACCTCCGGCGGTTGCGGGTCGGCCGGGTCGGCGCCGACGCGCGCATAGGCGGCGCGGACGCGTTCGTCCGCCAGCGCGTCCTGCAGGGCTGCATTCAGCCGCGCGATCACCTCGGGCGGCGTGCGCGCCGGCACCGCCAGGCCGAAATAGGACGACGCCTCGAACCCCGGGATTGTCTCGCTCATGGGTGGCACGCCTGGCCATTCGGGACGCGGGCCGGGCGTGGTGACCGCCACCGCGCGCACACTCTCGGTGCGGCGCAGCGCCTCGCCTTCCGGCAGGCCGAGACAGCGCGCCTGCACCCGCCCCGCGATCAGGTCGGTCATGGCATTGGTGGTCTGGCGATAGGGCACGTGCACCATGTCAAGGTTCAGCCGCGCGCCGACATCCTCCATGATGAGGTGCGTGATGGCGCCCACGCCGGCCGAGGCGAAGTTGAACTTGCCGGGATTGGCGCGGATCCAGTCCACCACCTCGGTGAAGTTCCGCCCGGGGACGGAGTTGTGCACGATCAGCAGGTTCGAGGTGGTGCAGAACATGCCCACCGGCGTGAAATCCCGCGCGGAATCATAGCCGAGGTTGCGATACAGCAGCGCGTTCAGCCCGCTGTTGGTGCCGAGCGTCGCGACCAGCACGGTGTAGCCATCGGCCGGTGCGCGCGCGACCGCCTCGGCGGCGGTGTTGCCGGCCCCGCCCGGGCGGTTGTCGGGCAGCACCGGCTGGCCGAGGCGCTGTGCCAGCGCCTCGGCCGTCACGCGGGAGACGATGTCGGTCTGCCCGCCGCCGCCGAAGGGGATCACCAGGCGGATCGGCCGGTCGGGCCAATTGGCGCTGGCGATGCGCGGCGCGGCCAGCAGCGCGCCGCTGCCGATCAGCAGGGCGCGGCGCCGGGCGCTGACGTGGGCGATGGGCATGGCGGTCCTCCGGTGATTGTCGTTGTTGGCCGGGAGGCTAGCGCGACTTCGTCGCGCACGTCAGGGGCGGTGGCGGCACGGCCGCGGGCGTGGGCCCGCATGGCGCGCGACACGATGCAACATGCAGGGCGCGGCGCAGACGCGCAGGCTGCGCGCCGGTCGCGAAGCGCGCATCCCGCGCGACAGTCGACAGGCGCGCATCCTGCGCGACAGTCGACAGGCGCGCATCCTGCGCGACAGCCTCAACCGTTCGGCGGGCGCCCCCGCGCAACCTCCGCCACAAGGTCGTGCAGCGCCTGCGCCACCGCCTCCGCACGCTGGCGTGCATCTGGTGCGTCGCTTCTCAGCGCCGCCGCGCGCACCGGCGCGCCGAAGGCCACGCGCACCGGGTGCCGCCGCGGCAGGCGCGCATCGCGCGGCATCGCCTCGAAGGCGCCGGCGATATGCGCGGGGATCACCGTGACGTCGTCCATGCCGTCCAGAACCAGGCCGATGCCGGGCAGAAAGCGCTGCAACTGCCCATCGGGCGAGCGCCAGGATTCCGGAAACCACACCAGACCATCCTCGCGTGCGAGCACCGCCCGCGCCATCGCGATCGCCTGCGCCGGCGCGCGTTCCTCTACCGGAAACACCTGGAAGGTGCGGCTGAACCCGCGCGCGACGCGGTTCACGAACAGCCGCTCCGCCGCACCCGACCACCACAGACGCCGCGCCACGCCGAAGGGCAGCGCGGCCGCGACCAGCCCGGGGTCAAGGTCGCTGACATGGTTCGCCACGATGACGAAGGGCCCACTGCGCGGGACGGAGTCCGCGCCGGTCGCGCGCAGGTCGAACATCGCCCGCCCGATGCCGCGCGCAGCCGCCCATCCGGCCACGCGCAGCGGGAACACCAGCGGCGAGGGCGGCGTGGTGGCGGCGGCGACCTCGGCCGCGGCCAGCGCGGGGTCGCGCGGCGCGGGTGCGGGAGCGCCATCGCTCGCGCGTAGCAGCAGCGCGCGAATGGTCGTCATCTCCGCCATCTCGTCCTCGGTCAGGCGCAACCCGGTCCGGGCCTCGATCTCCATCGCGAGCGAGAGCCATTCCAAGCTGTCGATGCCCAGGTCGAGCGATGGGCTGGCATCGGGCGCGACCGGCTTGCCGGGATAGCGCGCCTTCAGGATCTCCCACACCGCCGCGGCGCCCGGCATCGCCACCAGCGCGGCATCCGATTCGTTCAAGGGCTGCGGCGCGGCGGCGGTGCGGCCGGCCAGCAGGTCGTCGTACAGCGCCGGCAGGCGGAAGCGCTGGATCTTGCCCAGGCGCGTGCGCGGCAACGCCTCGCGCGCCAGCACGTAGCCGGCCAGACGCTGGTAGGATGGCAGGTCCTGGGCAGCGGCGGTCAGTGCCACGCGCAGCACGTCCTCGGGCCTGGCAGCGCCGGCGCCGCGCAGCGCAGCCGCGTCGGGCAGCACGATCGCGACCAGCGCGCCGTCGCGCTCGAGCACCGCGATCTCGCCGATCGCGGGATCGGCGGCGTAGGCGGCCTCGACCTCCTCCGGCATCACGTTCTTGCCGCCGCCCAGCACGATCAGTTCCTTGCTGCGGCCGGTCACGTGCAGGAAGCCGTCGGTGTCGACGCGCCCCAGGTCGCCGGTGCGGAACCAGCCATCGGTGGTGAAGGCGGCCGCATTGGCCTCGGGATTGTCGCGATAGCCGTCGAAGACGTTCGGGCCGCGCAATTCGATCTCGCCGATGCCGAGCGCATCGGGCTGCGCGATGCGCACCTGCGTGCCCGCGGCGATCGGCCGGCCTTCCGATCCCACGCGCTGGGCGGCGGGCGTATTGCCGGTGAACAGGGATGCGGTCTCGGCCAGGCCGTAGCCGCTGGCCACGCGCCAGCCCAGCGCCTCGAGCATCCAGGTGCTCTCCGCATCCAACTTGGCACCGCCCGAGACCATCAGGCGCAGCTCCGGCGCCATCTGCGCATGCAGGGTGCCGAACAGTCGCCGGCCGACATCCATGCCACCCTTGCGCAGGGCGGTGGCCACTTCCAGCAGCCCGGCGAAGACCAGCGCCGCGGCCCGCCCGCGCGCGGCGATGCGCGCCTGCAACCCCGCCAGCAGCGCGACATACAGCCGCGGCACGCCGATCATGATGGTCGCGCGCCCGCCCTTGAGCGCCTGCACCAGCAGCGGGCCGGTCACCGCCTCGGGCAGGATGATGGTCGCCCGCGCGGCGATCGGCGTCATCAACCCGACAAGGAAGGGATAGACGTGGTGCAGCGGCAGCGGCACCAGCATGCGGTCGCCGGCGCCGATCAGCCCCTGCGCCAGCACGCCCTGCAGGTTCGCGGTCAGGTTAGCATGCGTCAGCGTGAACAGCTTGGGCGCGCCGGTGGTGCCCGAGGTCGCGACGATCAGCGCGGCATCGCCCGGGGCGGGATCGGGCAGCGGGCCGGGGGCGGCGGCGCGCAGCGCGTGCCAGCCATCGGCATCGGCCGGGCGGTCCACCAGCACCACGCGAAGGCCGTCGCGCCGCTGGAGTTCAGCGGCATGCGCGGCCGAGGCGAACAGCCAGCGGCAGCCGGCGCCGGCGATGATGGCCTCGGCGGCCGCGGTCTCGGTCAGGTCATCGATCGCCATGGGCAGCGCACCGGCGGCGGCGATCGCCAGGCGCACCACGATCCAGTCCGGTGAATTCGGTGCATGGATCGCGACCGCTTCGCCAGGCGCCAGGCCGGCGGCGCATAATCCGGTGGCGAGCAGCCGCACCTGCCCCGCGATCGCGGCGGCGGGCCAGGGGGTGGCGGCATCGCCCTGCATCGTCACGATGGCGGGCGCGTCGCCACGGGCTTCGAGGGCCGCGATCAGGCGCCCTGGCGTCCAGCACGGCGTCGGCTCCATCGCTCTCCCCTGGCCTGCGTCGTCGTGACTTACCGGCCGAAGCGCCCCGGAATCCAGCCCTTCGCGCAGCATGCCGACAGGGCGTCACAAATGATTCCTTGGAATCGCGGGCCCAATGGCTTACATAGCCGTCTGTCAGCTTTGTTTGGTCCTGCTGCGCTCTCTCCGGTCGTCTTCGAACGAGCCCCGAGCCCGCCGCCCGCTCCCTACAGAAGATTGATCCGGCGCACGGTACCGTGCGGCGGCGGCAACACGCATATACGGAACTTCTCCATGACGACCGGCACCATCAAGTGGTTCAACGCGACCAAGGGCTACGGCTTCATCCAGCCCGAGGACGGCTCCAAGGACGTCTTCCTGCACATCTCCGACGTCGAGCGTTCGGGGATCGGCACGCCGCAGGAAGGCGACAAGCTCGAGTTTGACCTGCAGAAGGGTCAGCAGGGCAAGACCTCGGCGACCAACCTCCGCCGCGCCTGAACGGGCCGGGCGGCGCCCCCGGGCGCCGCCACGATCCGCCACCGGGCCCAGCATGCCCCGGCCATCGGCCGGGCGCGACGCATGGGCCCGCCGGCCCCCGACGGGCCGGCACCCCGGCCGACACAGCGGGCGGTTGAACCGCCTGCCCAGGCCGCCATCCCCCGACAGGCGTGCGCTGCCCCAATGCGGGCTGCGCCACCCAAGAATCAACGAGACGACACAATGAATATCCATGACCAGGCCGCCCGGCGCACGACGCGTACGGCGCCGACCACCCCCGCGCCCAGCCAGGGTGCCCCCGAGCCGGGCGGGCTCTCCGCCGCCGAAATTCGCAGGATCGTCCTCGACATCCTGGGCTGACCGCGCGACACAGGCACCCCCACGACACAGGACAGCAGAAAGACACGATGCAAGGTCTGAAGCGCGACGATCACAATTCCCGCCGCGAAGCCGCGGAAAAGGCCCGCCAAGCGATGATGGAGCGCTTCCGCGCCCAGCCCCGCCCGGATGATCCCGTGGTGCAGGAACGCCTGGCCGCCCAGCGCGCGGTCGCCGAAGCCCGCGAGGCCCGCCGCCTGGCCCGCGAGGCCGAGCGCGCCGCGCAGTTGAAGGCCGAAGCCGAGGAAGCGGAGCGTCGCGCCATCGCCGAAGCTGCCCGCCAGGCCGAACTGGCCCGTGAGGCCGCAGAACAGGCGCGGCGCGATGCCGAGGCCGCCCGCGAGGCCGCCGCCGCCGCCATGGAGGCCGAGGAACGCGCCGCCCTCCTCGACGCCGAGAAGAAGGCCCGCGCCCTGGCGCTGGCTGCCGAGCAGAAGGCGCTGCGCGACGCCCGCTACGCCGCCCGCAAGGCGCGGCGCAAGTAACACCCCCGAACGGGCAGCGCCGGGCAGCCGGCGCTACCCGCCGCCGCAGGGGGCGATCATCATCACGACCGTGGCGGCGCGATGCGCCCGCCGCGCCACAGGAGCCCCCGATGGCCGACCATGACACTGCCGAGGCCGCCGCCGCGAAGCCGGCGGCGAGCATCGAGGACGACATCGCCTACCTGGCGAAGCGCCACCGTGTCTCGCCCGCCATCGTGCGCGAGATCATCCGCCGGTCCGGCGCGACCGAGCGGTCGTCGATCGAGCGCGAGATCGCCAAGGGCAAGGCACGGCGCTAGCCGAGCCCGCCATCGCGCCGCCCCGGATGCGGCGCGGATGGGTGTGACACGAGCGGCTCGCGCAGGTTCCCGGGCAGTGCATCCGGTTCGATGGCATCATGCGGCCGGATGCCGGCTCAGCCCGCGCGCCTATCCACAACCTGTGCCCGCGCGCCTCGCCGCGGCATCCGCCCGCGCGCCTCGCCGCGGCATCAGCCCGCGCGCCTCGCCGCGACGCGTCGCGCATGGCATCCTCCCTGCCGACCGGAGGATGACCATGGCCGAGACCAACCTGCAGATCCTGCTCAAGCGCCGCCCCGTGGGCGCGCCGGTGCCCGAGGATTTCGACATCGTCGAGACGCCGATCCCCGAACCCGGCGAAGGCCAGGTGCTGGTGCGCGCCCGCTTCCTCTCGCTTGACCCCTACATGCGCGGGCGCATGGCGGATGTGAAATCCTATGCGAAGCCGGTGGCGCTCGGCGCGGTGATGGAAGGACAGACGGCCGGCGAGGTCGTGGCCTCCCGCCACGCGGGCTTCGCGCCGGGCGACACGGTGCTGGGCGGCTTCGGCTGGCAGCGCTTCTCGGTGGTCGGGCCGGAACGGCTGTTCAAGGTGCCGGCCACTGATCCGCCGCTGTCGGCCAGCCTCGGCGTGCTGGGCATGCCCGGGCTGACCGCCTGGACGGGCCTCGAGGATATCGGCCAGCCCAAGGCCGGCGAGACCGTGGTGGTCTCGGCCGCGTCGGGTGCTGTCGGCCAGGTGGTCGGGCAGATCGCGAAGCTCCGCGGGGCCAAGGTGGTCGGCGTGGCCGGCGGCGCGAAGAAGTGCGACTTCGTCGTAAAGGAACTCGGCTTCGATGCCTGCCTCGATCATCACGGCGACCTCGATGCGCAGCTCGATGCCGCGGTGCCGGAAGGCATCGACGTCTATTGGGAGAATGTCGGCGGCAAGACGCAGGCGGCGGTGTTCCCGCGGCTGCGCGATTTCGGCCGCATGGTGATGTGCGGCATGATCGCGCAGTACAACGAGGCCCCAGGCGCGGATGCCGCCGGCGCGCCACCGGGCCCGAACCTCGGCCCCATCGTGCGCAAGCGGCTGCGCGTCCAGGGCTTCATCGTCTCCGATACAGGCTGGTCGCGCTACGGCACGTTCCGCGCCGAGGCCGAGGGCTGGATCCGTTCGGGGAAGCTGCGCTGGCGCGAGGATGTGGTGGACGGCCTCGCGAATGCGCCGCGCGCCTTCATCGGCCTGCTCAAGGGCGAGAACTTCGGCAAGCTGGTCGTGCGCGTCGACTGACCGCCGCGCCGCGCGCCGGAGCGATGTCCGCTCGCCCCGGCTCGCGGCAAGGCCTCCGGCCTTTCGCTGCGCGTGACTCTTCACCCGATTGGTTGAGGCCATCCGATCGGGAGCTGCCCTATTCCGCCGCGGCGGGCACCGCGGCGGTCGTGAAGCGCGGCGCCACGTTTTCCATGAACAGGCGGATCGAACGCGCGGCGACCTCCGCCGGCATGGGGCCGAGCCGGAAGGAACAGATCACGCCGCCCACGCCGGTCTGCTCGATCTCAGCCATGCGGGCGGCGACGGTCGCGGGCGACCCGGCGATCAGCGCCAGGTCGGGATTCACGCGCGCCGGCGGCACTGTCTCCTTTTTCATGATGATGCCCTGTTCGGCGTAGATGCGTTCGCGCAGCTTCTTGCGGTGCTCCTGCATCGCCTCGAAGGCGGGGACGCCGATGCGCCGCGCTTCCTCGTCCGTGTCGGCCACCACCACGTTCCGCCACACCCAGGATTCATCCATGCAGCGCGCGATGTGGGCCGCGCCGAAGCCGGCCTCCGCCATGGTGGCGCGATACGCCGCGAGGCGCTTTGCCGTGGTCTCGAGCGACTGCACGTTCATCAGGAAGGGCAGGCCGCGGCGCGCCAGGTGCAGCGCGCCATCCTCGGACGACGCGGCGCGAATCAGGTAGGGGTGCGGCTTCGTGTAGGGCGTGGGCCGCAGGCGCGGGACATTCAGCGTCCAGTGCTTGCCCTCGTGCCGGAACCCCTGCGGGCTGGTCCAGGCCTTGAGCATGATGCCCTCGGCTTCCTCGTAGCGTTCGCCGGCTTCCGCGTGGTCGATGCCGTAGCCCTGGTATTCATAGACGTTGTAGGCAGTGCCGCGGCCGAGCCCGACGATCACGCGGCCCTTCCCCAGGTTGTCGAGCAGCGACATCTGCTCCGCGAGGCGCATGGGGTGGTGCAGCGAGACCTGCGCCACCGCGAAGCCGACCTTGATGCGCTTCGTGGCCGCCAGGATCGCGGCGGCGAAGGTGACCGGGTCGACATAGGCGCAGTTGCCGTCGAAGTGGTGTTCGGCCAGCCAGATGACCTCGACGCCAAGCTCGTCGCAGAGCTTCGCCTCGGCCACGCAATCGGCAATCACCTCGGCATCGCGATCCGGGTCGCGGCTTTCGGGAAACAGGAAATTGCTGAATCGCAGCATTCGGCGTGCTCCGCGATGAAGGCCAAAGCCTAGCGGAACGGCACCGTGGTGCAACGGCCTTCCGCGGGACGCGCCGGACCGCACGAGCGGGGGGACGCGGAGCACGGCCCACTTGCGGGGCGCGCAGCAAGACCGCTTGCGCACCGCGCCGCGGGCGGGGCACCGTTGCTGCCGCAATGGCCCGGGAGACACCGCAGGTGACCACGCGTCGCATCCTGGTCGGCGGGGCGCTCGCGCTGCCGGCCCTCGCTGCCCGGGCCCAGGACCGGCCCATCCAGATCTACGTGGGCTTCGCGCCGGGCGGCAATATCGACTTGGCCGCGCGCATGGCGGCGCCGTTCCTCGAACGGCATCTGGGCGGCGGCACGCAGATCATCGTCGTGAACAAGCCCGGCGCGGGCGGGATGCTGATGTTGAACGACGTCGCGGCAGCCGCGCCGGATGGGCGGCACGTCGCGCTGGTGTCGTTTCCCGCCCTGGTGACCGCACTGTACGACAACACGCCGCGCTACCGGGTGGACAGCTTCGCCTATGTCGGGCTGCTGACGGACGAGCCCTATACGGTCTTCGTCGGCACCGACACGCCCTATCGCAGCCTGCGCGACCTGGTCGAGGCAGCGCGCGCACAGCCCGAGGCGATCAACATCGCCGGCGCGGGCGTGGGCAGCGCGCCACACCTGGCGCTGATGGCGATCGAGCGTGCCGCCGGCGTGCGCTTCACCTGGGTGCCGACGCAGGGTGCCGGCCAGGCGATGCAGCTGGTCCAGGGCGGGCACGTGGCGGGGTCGATCTCGACCGTGAGCCTGACCGTGCGCGCGCATATCCAGGGCACGCTGCGCGTGGTCGCGATCATGGAGCGCGATCGCTGGGACAAGGCACCGGACCTGCCCACGGGCGTCGAGCAGGGCGTGGATGTGCTGGTGGGATCGGCGCGCGGCTTCGCGCTGCCCGTGGCGACCCCCGCGCCGATCCTCGCGCGCTGGGAGGAAGCGGTGCGCCGCACCGCGAACGACCCCGAATTCCGCGCCCTCGCCGAGCGCGACTTCCTGATCGTGCGGCACATGGACCGGCCCACCATGACGCGCTTCGTGGAGGACCAGGCGCGCGCCTATGGCGATATCTGGCGCAGCAGCCCCTGGCGGCGGTGACTAGAGCGCGATCCGCTGACGCGGACACGCTCCAGTCCTTCTTGATCGGGCAATGTCATCCGCTTGCGAAGCGCTGCGTGCTTCAACGCAAGCGGATATTGCTTCAGGCGCGGAACATCCCGCCGCCATCCACGTCGACCACGGTGCCATTGACGTAGTGGCCGCGCGGCGAGGCCAGGAATACCGCCAGGTCGGCGATCTCGGCGGCCTCGATCGGGCGGCCAAAGGGCAGGCCGGTGAGGGTCTCAGCCCAGCGTTCCTCGTCGCCGAACTTCAACTTCGCGTTCACGCGCGCCTGGGTCAGCATCCGGTCGGTCTTCGTCACGGCAGGGTTGATGCCGACCACCTTCACGCCGGACGACTGCGCAGCCGCGCCGATGGCGGAGGTGAAGGCGATCAGCGCCGCATTGCCTGCGCCGCCGGCGATGTAGCCCGCGCGCGGCGCGCGGCCGGCCATGCCGATGATGTTGATGATGGCCCCCGCCTTCCGCGCTTCCATCGCGGGCAGATACAGCTGGCACATGTGGATGTAGCCCAGCACCTTGAGATCCCAGGCCTGCTTCCAGCGCGTCATCGGGATGTCCTGCAGCCGGCCCGAGGGAATCGCACCGGCGTTGTTCACCAGGATGTCGATGTCGGGGAAGGCGGCGTGCAGGCGTTCGCGTTCGTCGTCTTGCGAAAGGTCCGCCGCATGGGTCTCGACGCGCACCTGCGCGCGCGCGCGGACCTTGTCGGCCGCCGCCGCCAGGGCGGCGGGATCGCGCGCGGAGAGCACCACGTCGCAGCCCTCCGCCGCGAAGGATTCGGCGCAGGCGAGGCCGATGCCCTTCGAGCCGCCGGTCACCAGCACGCGCTTGCCGTGAAGCTGCATGTCCATGGTCAGATCACCAGTTCAATGAGGAAGGGTCCGGGCTGCGCAAACGACTGCGCCATCAGGTCGCCCACCTGATCCAGCGTCGTCGCCTGCGCCGCCGCCACGCCCATCGCCTCGGCCATCTTCACCCAGCCGATGTCGGGGTTGCCCAGGTCCAGCATGTTCATCGCCGTCGGCCCCGGATTGGCGCCGACGTTCTGATATTCGCCGAGCAGGATCTGGTACTTGCGGTTGGACAGGATGACGGTGGTGACCGGCAGCTTCTCGCGCGCCTGGGTCCACAGCGCCTGCACCGTGTACATCGCGCTGCCATCGGCCTGAAGGTTGATCACGCGCCGGCCGCCGCCGCCGATCGCCGCACCCGTGGCCAGCGGCAGGCCGCAGCCGATCGCACCACCCGTGATGTGCAGCCAGTCGTGCTTCGGCGCCGCGAAGGTCTCGCTGTAGAAGCCGCGCCCGAAGGAGACACTCTCGTCGGCGATGATCGCCTCCTCGGGCATCAGCGCCGCCACGGTGCGCGCCAGGCCCTCGGGCGTCGGTGCACCACGTGCGGCTTCCGGGCGCTTGCCGACATCCGGCATTGCGACGGCCTGCGCGCCCAGTTCGTCGCACAGCGCGCCGAGCGCCGCCTCGGGATCCTGTTCGTAGCGCGTCAGCACATGCACTTCCGCCGTCGCGGGATAATGCAGCGATGGCTTGCCCGGATAGGCGAAGAAGCCGACCGGCCCGCGGGAATTCACCAGGATGATGTGCTCGACCCACTCCAGCGCCTTGATCGCGACGTCGGCCGGATAGGGCACGCGCTCGAGCGGCAGGCGCCCCTGGCCGCGCTGCACGCGTCCGTTCGACCCTTCCGCCAGCAGCTTCGCACCGGTGGCCTTCGAGACGCGCCAGGCCAGCGCCTGCGCGCCTTCGCGCAGCGCCGTCCCGCCCAGCAGGATCAGCACGTTCTTCTTCTCGCGCAGGATGCGTGCGGCGTTGCGCACCGCCAGCGGGTCGGCCGCCTGCGGCACCGGCACGGGCAGCGGCGGGGCCACCACGCCACCATCGTCCCAGCACGTGTCCGACGGCAACACGAGCGTCGCGATCTGCCCCGGCGATGTGCGGGCGGCCTGCACCGCGGCCGCGGCATCCGCGCCGACATTCTCCGCCTTGGTCGAGGTGCGCAGCCAATGCGACACGCCGCGCGCCCAGCCTTCCGTATCCGCCGTCAGCGGCGCGTCGAAGGGCCGGTGGTAGGTCGCCTGGTCGCCCACGCAGTTCACGATGCCCGACCGTGCGCGCCGCGCATTGTGCAGGTTGGACAGCCCATTCGCCAGGCCGGGGCCGCAATGCAGCAGCGTGGCGGCCGGCTTGCCCTGCATGCGCCAGTAGCCGTCGGCCATGCCCGTGACGACATTCTCCTGCAGGCCGAGCACGCAGCGCATGCCGGGGATGCGGTCGAGTGCTGCGACGAAATGCATCTCGCTCGTGCCCGGATTGGCGAAGCAGACCTCCACGCCGCATCCCAGAAGTGTATGCACAAGGCTCTCGGCACCGTTCACCGCGTCTCTCCCGCAGATTGATGGACGGCGCACCCTGCGCGGGACCGCGCGCGTCGGCAAGGTCACGCCGGGGGCCGGTGTTGCCGTGGGGCCGCGCCTCCCGCATCCTGCCTGCGCATGGAACGAAGGGGTGCCTGGCCGTGACCCTGCTGCGCCCCGCGCTGGTCGGCTTCGCCGCAGGCGTACTGTCCGTATTGCTGTTCCACCAGGGCACGGTGGCGCTGCTGCACGCCGCGGGCCTGGTACCGAACGCGCCCTTCCGCCTGCACGCGGTGCCGCCGCTCGGCGTGCCGCAACTGGTCTCGATCGCATTCTGGGGCGGGGTCTGGGGCAGCGGGCTCGGGCTGTTCCTGGCGTCGAGCGGGCGCCGCTGGCCACCGATGCTGGCGGGGCTGGTGATGGGGGTGTGCTGCTCGCTGGTCGGCTTCACGGTGGTGGCGGCGCTGCGCGGGCAGCCGCTGCTGGGTGGCCTCGACCCCGGGCGCTGGTGGCGCAGCCTGCTGATCAACGGCGCCTTCGGCTGGGGCGTGGGGGTGCTGCTGCTGGCGGCGCGGCGCGTATTCCGGGGCTGAACCGCCTGCCAGATGACCTTGCCGCAATTCGGCCGCCATGCTTCTCAGAATAGTGAACGGCCAGCCAGGGGGGCGGCGCCAGGTTTTCAGGGGGACATCGCGATGATGTCGCGTCTCGCGGTTGCCTTCTTCGCGACGGGCTTCGCTGCGCTGCTCTGCCAGATCGTGTGGCAGCGCATGCTGGGCATCTTCGCGGGCTCGGACACGATTTCCGCTGCGCTGGTGGTGGGCGCCTTCCTGGCGGGGCTCGGCCTCGGGTCGATCATCGGCGCCAAGGTGGCCGACCGGCTGAGCCCCGCCCGGGCGCTGGCCGGTTTCGCGCTGGCGGAGATCGGCGTCGGGATCTTCGCCCTGCTGTCCAAGGTCTTCCTGTACGACTGGCTCGCCACCGACATGGCCGGGGTGGTCGATGCAGCGCCGGCGATCTTCGCGCTGTGCTTCGCCGGGCTGGTTCTGCCAACCACGCTGATGGGCGCCTCCCTGCCGCTGCTGGCGCGCGCGGTCGCGACCTCGCGCGAGAACATCGCCGAGCGCATCGGCACGTTGTACGGGCTGAACACCCTGGGTGCCGGGCTGGGCGCGCTGCTTGGCGGCTGGCTGCTGGTCGGGCACCTGGGCTTCGTGGGCGCGCTGTGGCTGGCGGCGGGCCTCGAATTCTTCGCCGCGGCGCTGTCGGTCACGCTGCTGCGGCAGTTGCGCGAAGCGCCCGCGCCGGTCGCCTCCGCCCGCGATACCGCCGATGACGCCCGCTACGGCAGCTTGCCGCTGTGGTGCCTGCTGGTCTTCCTGTCGGGCTACGTGATCGTCGCGCTCGAGATCGTCTGGGTCCGCATGATGGGCCAGGTCGGGCAGTACCACGCCTACCTGTTCCCCACCGTGCTCGGCATCTTCCTGCTGGCGGACGGGGCGGGCATGGCGCTGGCCTCGCGCATGCTGCGGCGGATCGAGGACCCGCGCCCGGCCTTCTTCATCACGCAATCGGCCGGCTTCGTGCTGGCCACCGTGCTGCTGCTGGCGCTGTGGTACGCGCTGCCGCTGTGGCCGCTGGCGGACTGGCTGTCGGTCGACCACAACCGCATGCGTGGCGAGCCGTTGCTGGTCGCGATCGGGCTGACCGCGCTGGTCGTCGCACCGCCGTCGTTCCTGATCGGCATGACATTCCCCTTCGTGCAGCGCGCGGTGCAGAGGGACCTGTCCAGCGTGGGCGCGCGTGTCGGCTGGGTGCAGCTGGCCAATATCGCGGGCAATGCGGCGGGGTCGATCCTGACCGGGCTGGTGACATTCCATGTGCTCGGCACGGCGGGCACGCTGAAGCTGCTGGCGGTGCTCTCGCTGCTGCTGGTCGGCTTCTGGCTGTGGCGCGCGGGCATGGCGAAGCGGCCGGTGGAAGCAGGCCTCGCGGTCGCCTGTGCCGTGCTGTTCTTCGTGGTGCCGGGCAATGCCGCCTTCTGGACGCGGATCCACCACGAACGCTCCGGCCAGGTCGCCGCCTGGGCCGAGGACCGTTCGGGCGTGGCCTATTTCCGCGACGAACGCGCAGGCGACCAGCGCGCCGACGGCCCCTTCTTCATCCAGGGCTTCAGCCAGGGGCGCATTCCCTTCCTACCGATCCACCAGTTCCTCGGCGCGGTCGGCCCGCTGATCCACCCGAACCCGCGCGACGTGCTGGTGATCGGCGTCGGCTCGGGCGGCACGCCCTGGGCCGCCGGCGTGCGCCCGGAAAGCCAGGTGCGCGCGATCGAACTGGTCGCGCCGGTGCTGACCGCGCTCGAGGAAGTGGGCCGGCGGCACCCCGGCAGCCCGATGGCGCAGATGTTCCGCGACCCGCGCTGGCGCCTGGAATACGGCGACGGCCGCCGCACGCTCGCCAAGGAAGACCGCCGCTACGACATCATCGAGGCCGACGCCATCCTGCCCGAGGCGTCCCATTCCGGGCTGCTCTACAGCGCCGAATTCCTCGAGCAGGTGCGCGAGCGCCTGGCCCCCGGCGGCATCTACGTGCAATGGGCGCCGTCGCAGCGCGCGGCCGAGACCTTCGCCTCGGTCTTCCCCCATACGCTGCTGCTGATGCCTGTCGCGGTCTTGATCGGGTCGAACGACCCCATCCCCTACGATGCCGAGCGACTGACCGCCGCGCTGGCGGCGCCCGCCACGGCCGAGCACCTGCGCCGCGGAAATCCGGGCTTCAGCGACTGGGGATCCCTGTTCGCCGCGCCGCCGATCGCCTGGACACCCGGCACGCCCCGGACAGAGGCTCCGCTCACCGACATCTTCCCGCGCGATGAATTCTACATGAACAACCCGGTCACCACGACCGACGTCTATGCCCGGCGCGTCACGCCGGCGATGGCCCACGCGCCGCGCCAGCCGCGCTGAACCGGGCCGCCGCGGGCGCGCGGCGCCGGCACACGGTTCCTTCACCCTTCCCCCGCTTTTCTGTCCGGCGGAGGAGGGTTGCACATGCTGTCCCGCCACGGCGCCGGGCGCGACCAGGGCGCCATGCCCTGGGCGCCGCAGGGCGGGCTGATCCGACGCACCATCGACACCGGCGCGCGCCTGCTGGGCGTGCGGCCATCGCCGCCGTCGCCGGGTGCCGCGCCACCCCCCACGCTACCCGCCACGGAGCCGGAGCCGCCCGTTGCACCTTCGGCGCCGCCCTTGCGTGCCTGCCATCGCCGTGCCTGGGCAGACCGGCTCTGGGGCGAGGGCATGGCTCTGCCCGGCGGCGCGCCGGAGGTGCTGCGCCTCGCGGCCCTGCTGCCGCTTTCGCCCGAGAGCACGCTGCTGCTCGCCGGCAACGGCGCCGCCGCGGCGGGGGATGTGGTGGCAGGCGGGCGCGGCTGCTTCGTCGCTGCCTTCGAACCCGGCGCGCCGGCGGGCGCGCGCCCGGCGCGGCGGCGCGTCACGACCGAACCCCTGGACCCCGCCGCGCCCGGCTTCCGCGCACGCTTCCACCACCACGCCCTGCTGTTGGAACCATTGCGTGCCGGGATTTCGCCCGACGGGCTGTTGGCGGCCACGGCGGCGGGGCTCAGGCCAGGCGGGCAGCTCGTGCTGATGGACCTGGTGGCGCGCGGCATGCCGGCCGGTGCGGCCGAGGCACGCTGGCTGGCCGCCGAAGGCCGCCCCGAACCGCCCGCCGAGGTCGCCCTCCCCGCCGCCCTGCAGAGAGCAGGCTTCGATATCCACGTGGTGGAGGATCTGGGGCGGCGCCACCGCGATGCGGTGCTGTCGAGCTGGCAGGCGCTGATGGTGGCGTTGCGCGACGAACCCACGCGCCCGGCGGCGCCCGAGGCCGCCGACCTGGTGGCCGAGGCGGAGGCCTGGCTGCTGCGCCTGCGGCTGATGCAGGAAGGCCGGCTGCGCCTGCTGCGCTGGCACGCCAGCATGACCCGCTGACGGCCTGTCCCGCGCGGCGCCGGGCCGCTAAAGCCCGGCGGCGTCCAGCACCTCGGCCACCGGGCCATCGGCCAGGATGCGCCCGCCTTCGAGCCGGATGGCGCGCGTGCACCACTTGCGCACGATGCCCATGTCGTGCGTCGCGATCAGCAAGATCTCGGCATCGGTCACCAGCTTGGACAGGCGCTGGTCCGCGCGCGCCATGAATTCGGCATCGCCGGCCAGGAACCATTCGTCCATCAGCAGGATCTCGGGCGTCATCGCTGTCGCCATGGCGAAGGACAGGCGCACGTTCATCCCCGCCGAATAGCCGCGGATCGGCACGTCGAAGAATTCGCCCAGGCCCGCGAAACCCTGCACCTCGTCGGCCAGCGCGCGGCCCGTGGCCTCGGTCAGGCCGCGATACAGGGCGCGCAGCACCACGTTCTCGCGCCCGGTCAGCAGCGGGTCCATGCCGGCGGCAGGGTCGATCAGGGATCCGATCTCGCCGGCCACGCGCAGGCTGCCGGCCACCGGTTCATAGACGCCGGCGATGGTGCGCAGCAGCGTGGTCTTGCCCGCGCCGTTCGGCCCGACCAGCGCCACGCGCTCGCCATTGCCGATGCCGAAAGTCAGGTCACGCAGCGCGGCCACCACGATGCGGTTGTCGTCGTCGCGCTTCAGCCGCCGCGGCGCGGACGCCAGGATGCGCTGCTTCAGGGACCGTGCGTTGTGGTGATAGAGCGGGAATTCGATGGCCATTCCCGCCGCCTCGATCGCGGCCATGGCGTCAGACCCAGAAGGCGATGCGCCCGCGGAAGCGGACGAAGAAGATCCAGGCCCCGGCGATCAGCGCGGCGGTCCAGGCGATCGCGAGCGCCCAGACGACGAAGCCCGCCCCGGTCCCCATGATGGGCCCGCGCACCGTCTCCATGATGGCGAAGACCGGGTTGATCGGCAGCCACGGCTGCCAATGACCGACCATCTCGGGCTTCCAGATCACCGGCGAGATGAAGAAGGCAATCTGCATGACCGAGCCCACGATGGGCGGGATGTCGCGGAAGCGCGCGCAGATCATGCCGAGGAAAATGGAGGCCGCGAAGGCGGCGACCGCGATCAGCACGAAGCCCGGGATCGCAGCCAGCGCCCACCAGGTCGGCGTGACGCCGAAGAATGCGAAGACCACGCCGATCAGCGGGAGGTTGTGCGCCGCGATCACCGCGTTGCGGAACACCACGCGCAGCGCATGCACCGAATAGGGCAGCGGCATCTGGCGGATCACGCCCTCGGCGCCGGTCAGGCTGGTGGTCGCGTCGGTGACGATCTGCGAGATGGTGTTCCACACGATGAGGCTGACCGCGAGCCAGGGGAGGTAGGCCGCCACGTCCATGCGGAACAGCTTGGCGTAAAGGATGCCGAGTGCAGCCAGCATCACGGCGGTGGACAGCGTCAGCCAGAAAGGACCAAGCACCGACCCGCGGTAGCGGTGCGTGATGTCGCTGCGCGCCAGGGCCCAGGCCAGGCGCCACCGCGCGAGGCCGCCCTGCAGGTCCTCGAGCGCGCGTTCGCGCCGCCGCGGGGCGGCAGCGTCGAATTCATGGATAGGGCTGGTGGCGTGGAGCATAGGCGCGGGCTTCTACACGCCCCGCGCCCGCGCAGGAAGGCCGGGGGCTATTTGCCGCCGAGCGCGTCGACCGGGCCACCGCCATAGGCCGCGCCATAGCCGACCGGCGCCGCGCCGCCGGCCCGCGACAGCCGCACCCGGTCCGACTGCGTGATGACCACGCGGTCGCCGACCGTCAGGCCCAGTTCGTTGGTCTGGATGACCGACCGCGTCTGCCCGTTGTCGTCGCGGATGATGAATTCCATGGCATTGCCGCGGGTGGCCCCTTCCTCGATGGCCGCGCCGGCCAGGCCGCCGGCCAGCGCGCCGACCACGCCGCCCACGGTGCGTGCGCGCCAGTCGCCGCCGATGGTGCTGCCGATCAGCCCGCCGCCGACCGCCCCCGCGCCGGCGCCGATACCGGTGCGGGTCCCGCTGACCGCGACCGGTCGCATACCCACGATGGTGCCGAAGGAGACATAGCCGGAACTACCCAGCGCACCGCGGTCCACCGTGGTGTTGGTGGCGGGCGCGCAGGCCGCGAGGCCGGCACCCAGGGCCAGGACGGCGCAGAGCGGCGCCAGGCGGCGGATTTGGGGCATGAAGGTCCTACTCCCTCGGATTCGCGCCGGGCGCGTGCATCGGATCAGGTCGCCGCGCCGTGGCCACAATATGGTGTATCATCGCTACACGTGGCGCCGGACGCGTTGCAAGCACCCCCAGATGCTGTGGGTTGCCCGCAATGCTTGACCCGGCGGCTCACGCGGGACTACGCAATCTTTCAGAGTTGGGCGTTGAACGCCTGGGTGGCGGACCGACAGGGTGGCACGGGAGGGGAATCCGGGCTGCCCATACCATGTCGGGCCGGGGGCCGGGCCGGTTGGAGACCAGGGGGAATGACCGGAACTCGCTTGCGCGGTGCCAGGATGGCCTTGGCCGTATGTGCGCTTGGCCTGATGGTCGTGGGCTGTGCCCAGACCAGCCAGCGCAGCGCCGGCAATGGGCCGTTCTACAATCGGCCGGACAGCCCGGCCCCGCCCGGACCGCCCGGCGATCCCTGGGGGCCCTGGATCCGCGACGCATCGCGCCGCTTCGACATCCCGGAACTCTGGATCCGCGAGGTGATGCGCCAGGAGAGCGGCGGGCGGGCCAACGCCACCTCCCACGCCGGCGCCATGGGCCTGATGCAGGTGATGCCCGGCACCTACCGGGAACTGCAGGCGCGTTACAACCTCGGCTCCGACCCCTACCACCCGTATGACAGCATCCAGGCCGGCACGGCGTATCTGCGCGAGATGTACGAGCTGTACGGCAACCCCGCCTTCCTGGCGGCCTACAATGCCGGCCCGCGCCGGCTCGAGGATTACCTCTGGGGCGGCCGCGGCCTGCCGAACGAAACCCGCAACTACGTCCAGCGCATCGGCCCGCGCATCCAGACCGCCGCGCCGAATCGCCGCGCGCCGGCCGAGGTCTATGCCGCCGCCGAGATGGGCCTGTACGTCCCGCCCGGGCCGCGCCCGGCCAGCAGTGGCACCATGATGGCGCTGCGCCAGCAGCGCGAGGCCGCGCCGCCCGTGCAGGTGGCCGCCGCGCCGCCGCCGCCGCCCGCCGCCCCGCGCGTGCAGGTCGCGAGCCTGGCCACCGCCGCGCTGGTGGCGCCGCCGGCCGCGCCGCCGGCCTTCATGCAGGGCATCGAGAACCCGACGCTGACGCCCTCCGCCCGCGCCGCGCTGGCCGAGGCCGCCCGCGAATCCGAGATGGAGCGCGCCCAGCAGGCCGCCGACGACGCCGCGCAGAGCCGTACGCCAGCCGTGGTCGCGGGCGCCCTGGCCGCACCCGAGCGCCGCGCGCCGGCGGGTTCGCCCTTCCGCAGCCTGGGCGGGATCGTCGGCACCGCGCAGGCGAGCACCCTGCCCCGTGCGCCCGCACCCGCACCCGCCCCTGCCGCGGCACCCGCTGCCGCCGCGGCCGCGGGCGGCAATCGCTGGTCGGTGCAGGTCGGCGCCTTCGCCTCCGAGAACCTCGCGCGGGTCTCCGCCAACCAGGCGCGAGACGTCGTGCAGACCATGGGCGCGCGCACCGCGGTCATGCCGGTCCGCCAGGGCAACACCACCCTGTACCGCGCCCGCGTCACGGGCCTGACGCGCAGCGCCGCCGAACAGGCCTGCTCGCGCATGCGGGCGCGCGGCGCCTGCACGGTGGTCGCGCCGGACGCCTGACGGGACGGCGCGGCATGACGGCGCGATGAAGCCTCGCGCCGTCATCGAAGCATGATGGCACGCCGGGACAGGCGTGCGGCATGTGTCGGTCTTCCCGACGGAGACCGGACATGGACGGGCTGGACATCGAGATCGAAGGCGACAGCGAACCGGCGGTGGCGCTCGCGCTGCTGAAGATCGTCATGCGCGCGGAAGGCAAGGACGCGGCGGGCGTCGATGGCGCCTGGATCCTGGCGACCCTTTCACGCTGCCTTGCCGCGGTGATGGGCGAAGCGCCGCCGGACGACGACGAAGACGCGCAGCACGACGATGACGATGACGATGACGACGCGGCGGAGTCGGACCCGCCCGCGCACGCCTGACCCCCCTTGCCGCCCTGGGCATGGGGCGCCACGCTGCCGGCAACACGACCGGAGGAAGCCCCATGCCCGCTGAAGGCGGCCAACCGCGCCCATTGCAGACCGCCTCGGGCTTTGCCGCGCTGGATGCCATGGTGCGTCCGCGATCCGTCGCCATCATCGGCGCGTCGGACGACGCGACACGGATCGGCGGGCGGCCGATCGCCTACATGCAGAAGCAGGGCTTCGCCGGCACCATCCTGCCGGTGAACCCGAACCGCGCGACGGTGCAGGGGCTGCCCGCCTTCAACGCGGTCAGTGCGCTGCCGCAGGCGCCGGATGTCGCGATCGTGGCGGTGCCGGGCGAATCCGCGGTGCAGGCGGTGGATGACCTGGGCGCGCGCGGTTGCCGTGCGGCGATCGTGTTCACCGCAGGCTTCGCGGAAGTGGACGAGGCCGGTGCGGCCATGCAGGACCGCCTGGTGGCCGCCGCCCGCAAGCACGGGATGCGGCTGCTGGGGCCAAACTGCCTCGGCCTGTTCAACGCGGCGATCAATTTCTACCCGATCTTCTCGCTGTCATTCGAACAGGGCTGGCCGATCCCCGGGAATATCGGCATCGCGTCGCAGTCGGGCGCGTATGGCACGCATGTCTTCGCTGTCTCGCGCATGCGGGGCATCGGCACGCCCGTGTGCATCACCACGGGCAACGAGGCCGATGTCTCGCTCGGAGAGGCCATCGGCTGGATGGCGCAGGCGCCGGAGGTCGAGGTGATCTGCGCCTATGCGGAAGGCATCCGCGAGAGCGCGCGCTTCACCGCCGCGCTCGACCTCGCGCGGCGCAACCGCAAGCCGGTGGTGCTGATGAAGGTCGGGCGCAGCGAGTTGGGCGGGCATGCGGCGAAGTCGCATACCGCGTCGATCGCCGGCGACGACACGATCACCCAGGCGGTGCTGGATGAATTCGGCGTGGTGCGCGCGTCCACGACCGAGCAGATGCTCGATATCGCCTATGCGGCGACGAAGCGGATCTATCCGGTGGGCAATTCGCTCGGCGTCATCACCGTGAGCGGCGGGGCCGGGGTGCTGATCTCGGATGCCGCCGATGCGGCCGGCGTGCCGATGCCGCCGCTGCCCGAGGCGTCGCAGGCGCATCTGCGGTCGCTGATTTCCTTCTGCGCGCCCCGTAACCCGGTGGACTGCACCGCGCAGGCGGTGAACCAGACCGAGTTGTTCCCGCAATTCCTCGAGACCACGGCCGAGGCCGGCTACGGGTCGATGATGATCTTCCTGACGCAGACGGCGGGGTCAACCACGCTCTCGCCCAAGCTGCGCCCTTACATGAAGGCCGCGCGGGAGAAATACGCCGACCGGCTCTGGGTGCTGTGCGGCATCGCCCCACCCGAGAAGGTCCGCGAATACGAAAGCGACGGCTTCCTGGTCTTCGAGGATCCGACGCGCGCGGTCGGCGTGATCGAGGCGATGGGCCGCTACGGCGCGGCCTTCGCAGCGCCGGCGCCGGACGACATCGTGGTGTCGGATGTCACGCTGCCCGAGACCACGCCGTCCGAAGCGGAAGGCAAGCGCATCCTGGCGCGCGCGGGCATTCCCGCGGTGCCGGAGAAGGCCTGCACTTCGGCCGACGAAGCGGTCGCCGCCGCGCAATCCATCGGCTTCCCGGTGGTCGCAAAAATCCTGTCGCCCGACATCCTGCACAAGAGCGAGATCGGCGGCGTGCTGCTCGACCTCGCGGATGCGGATGCGGTGCGCGCGGCGCATGCCACGCTGCTGCAGCGCGCCGCCGAACGCGCGCCGGGCGCGCGCATCGAGGGCGTGCTGATCGCGAAGCAGATCAAGGGCGCGGTCGAGATGGCGCTGGGCATCGCGCGCGACCCGGTCTTCGGGCCGGTGGCGATGGTGGGCCTGGGTGGCGTCTTCATCGAGATCCTGAAGGACGTGTCCTTCCGCCGCTGCCCCTTCGACGAGGCAACGGCGGAAGCGATGGTGCGATCGCTGAAGGGCTTCCCGCTGCTGGATGGCGCGCGCGGCCGGCCGAAGGCGGATGTGAAGGCGCTGGCCGGCGCGCTGGCGGCGCTGTCGCGCTTCGCGGCGGGTGCCGACGAACGCCTGCTGTCGGTGGACGTGAACCCGCTGCTGGTGCTGCCCGAAGGCCAGGGCGCCTTCGCAGCCGATGCGGTGATCGAGGTGGCGTCATGACGATCGACCACGACCACCTGCTGAACTACCCGATCCCGGAGATCCGACAGACCATCCGCTGGCAGGACACGGCGCTGTACAATTTCTCGATCGGCCTCGGGCAGGACCCGATGGACCAGGCGCAGCTCGACTTCCTCTACGAGCCGCGCCTGAAGGCGATGCCGTCCATGGCGGTGGTGCTGGGCTATCCGGGCTTCTGGATCCGCAACCCCGACACCGGGGTGGACTGGACGCAGGTTCTGCATGGCGAGCAGTCGATCATCCTGCACAAGCCGCTGCCGGCGGAGGGCGAGATCATCGGGCGGTCACGCATCACCTCGATTGTGGATCGCGGGCCGGGCAAGGGCGCGATGCTGTACAACGAACGCGTGGTGACCGATGCTCGCACTGGCGAGAAGCTCGCCACACTGGAAGGCACCACCTTCGCGCGCGGCGATGGCGGCTTCGGCGGGCCGACGGGGCCGATCAAGCGCCCGCATCCGGAACCAGATCGCGCGCCGGACCTGACGGTCGATCTCGCGACGCGGCCTGAGCAGGCGATCGTCTATCGCCTGAACGGCGACCACAACCCGCTGCATATCGACCCGGACGTCGCTGCCCAGGCCGGCTTCAAGCAGCCGATCCTGCACGGGCTGTGCACCTTCGGCGTGGTCTGCCACGGGCTGATGAAGGCGCTGTGCGGCTACGACCCGGCACGCTTCGGGCGGATGGACCTGCGCTTCTCCTCGCCGGTGTTCCCGGGCGAGACGATCCGCACCGAGATCTGGCACGAGGATGGCGGCGCGGCCTTCCGCGCGCGCGTCGTGGAACGCGACAAGGTCGTTGTGAGCAACGGCCTGTTCCGGTTCGCGGCATGACAGCCGCCGAGCGCGCCGCGCGCTTCGCCGCGCTGCATGAAGGCGGCTGCTTCGCGCTGCCCAATGCCTGGGATGCCGGCAGCGCGCGCGTGCTGGCGGCCTCCGGCGCGGTGGCGCTCGCCACGACCTCCGCCGGCATCGCGTGGTCCTTGGGGCGGCGCGACTACGCGGTCAGCCTGGCGGAATCGCTCGACAATGCGCGGGTGCTGATCGCGGCGACCGACCTGCCGGTCTCGGCGGACCTCGAGGACGGCTTCGGCCCCGCGCCGGAGGATTGCGCCGCCACCGTGCGCGCCGCCGCGCAGGCGGGCCTCGCCGGCTGCACCATCGAGGACACGACGCGCGACGCCGCATCGCCAATCCATGGCTTCGACGATGCGGTCGCGCGCATCCGCGCCGCGGCCGTCGCGGCACGCGCGCTGCCGCACCCCTTCGTCCTGACCGCACGGGCAGAGAACTTCCTGTTCGGCCGCCCGGACCTGGACGACACCATCCGCCGCCTGGTGGCCTTCGCCGAAGCTGGCGCGGATTGCCTCTATGCCCCTGCCCTGCCCGACATGGCGGCGATTCGTGCCGTGGTCTCGGCGGTCGCGCCGAAGCCGGTGAATGTCCTGCTCGGGCCACGCGCCGGGCTGGTGCCGCTGGCGGACCTCGCGGCGGCCGGTGTGCGCCGCGTGAGTGCGGGCGGGCTGATCGCGCGCGCGGCCTACCTGCACGCGATGGAGTTGGGGGCAGCCATGGTGGCGGGCGACCTGCCACGCCTGGCGACCGTGCCACCAGGCGCGGCACTGAACGCCGCGATGCGCGGCTGAACCGCGTGGTGCAGCGTCGGCGCGCGCGCAGCCTGGTCACTGCGCGCTGCGGCGGGGCGGGGCGGGCAGCGCCATGAGACCACCGCTGGTGCTGTATTCCGTCAATCTCGGGGGCTACGACGCCGGGCCGGTCTTGCATCCGGGGACCGACCGGGTCGATGAACGGGTGCTGTTCTCCGACGTGCCGATCGAACGGCTCGGATGGCGCAACGTGGTCGTGCCGCACCATTTCGAGGACACGAAGCGCACCGTCCAGTACCTCAAGACCCGTCCCGACCTGCTGTTCGGGGAGGAGGTCGCGACGGTCTGGGTCGATGGCAGCCTGCACGACATCCGCCTCGATGCCGAAGCGATGGATGGGCTTGTCGCGCCGCCCGGCGTGGTGGTGGCAGCACCGCCGCATCGCCGGCGCACCACCCTGCGTGCCGAGGCCAGGACCGTCGAGGCACTCGGTCTCGACACGCCGGCCGCGATACGTCGTGCCGTCGGGCTGCTCGACGCCATGGGGTTCCCGGACCAGAGCGGCCTGTCGGCGACGCTGTTCGTTTATCGCGACCTGCGCGATGCGCGGGTGCGTGCGGCGGACAGCGCCTGGCAGCGCATGATCCTGCGCGGGTCGCGGCGCGACCAATTGTCCTTCAACGCGGCCTATTGGTCGGCGGGACTGCGCACGCACGACATCCCGGTGCCTTGGGCGGCGCCGAACGCGCTCTTTACCCTGCTGCCGCATCGCCGCGCACGGAACCGCCGCGTCGGCGATGACGCGGCGCACCCCGCCTTCCTCCCCGTGCCGGATGCATTCGTCGACGAGGCCTGGACACATGCGGATGTTGCGATCCTGCGCGACCTGACGGTACCCGCGGCCGGGGACGGCACCCTTGCCTGGGGTGCGAGCCCGCCGGCCGACCCCGCCTTCTCGCTGCCGAGCCCTGCGCTGGCCGCCGCGCGCATGGCACTGAGCGCCGCCGCAAGCCGGGCAGCCTGCATCCGCGACGAGACCGACAGCCAAGGCATCCACGCGGCGTTGTGCCTGCGCGCGAACCCCGCGGCGGTGGTGCTGGCCGACCTCCCGGACGCCGCCGCGCGACGGCTGCGGCGCGCCTTCGGCGACCGCCTGCGCTCGGCGGCATCGCCCGGGCCGGCGGCCGATCTGGTATTGCTGGGCCAGCGCGATACCGGGGGTGTTGCGCGCGTCCCGCCCGCACCGGGGGCGAGCGTGCTGGTCGTGCTCCCGCCCGACGTTCCGCCCGGGCCGGGGCTGTGCGGCCTGGTCGCCGCGGGATGGCGCGAGGAAGCGCCGGCGGCCGGCTGGCTGCGGCGGCTCGCGCGCCCCTGAGACTGCCGGCGGTTGCGCGGGTAGCCTCTGCGCACACGACGCCATGGCGTGGGGTGCCATCGGATGTGCCGCCTGCCATGCCTGAGCCGCTTCTGCTTGCCTTGGCTCACGACTCCGCGGCCAGCCATTTGCGTTGGCAAGTGTCTTCACCCGGCCCGATGGTTCCATCCGATCCGGATCGGCTCGAGCGGCGTAGCGTGCGTCAGGTCATGCACCCCTCGGCCACGGCAGCGACGTTGGTCAGCAGGAGATCGGTCGTCCCGGCCGGCAGGGCAGCGCCGGGGTCGATCGGCGCGACGCCGTCCTTGCTGATCGCGAGCACCCGCCCGGCGGCCTGCAGCCGGCCGAGGAACTGCATCGGCTGCGTGCCTGCAGCGCGCAAATGCGCCCGGTTGAATTCCAGGACCATGAAGAAGGGCCGCGCCAGGACCGCCTGTGCACCGGCCACCAGGCGTTCCTCGTGGCCCTCGACATCGACCTTGATCGCAACCAGGCGCGGTTCGGGCCGCGCCTCGGCCATGAGGGTGTCGAGGGTGGTGACCTCGACCTCGATCTCGGCGTGGGACTGCGCCCCCGGGCCCTTGTAGCCTGCGTCGGACGCGCGGAAATCGAGCGACGAGGTGCCAGACCACTTTTCGTCGAGGTGCAGAGGCAGCCGGCCGCGATGATCGGACACCGCTGCCTCCCGGATGGCGAAGCGGTCGGCGTCGGGATGGCTCGCGACGGAACGGGCCAGCACCCGCGCGAGCGCCGGGTTGGGTTCCGCCAGCACGATCCTGCAGCCGGCGGCGATGCGCAGGGGCAGGCTCATCTCCCCGTGGTTGGCGCCAATGTCGAGGATCAGGTCCGGCGAGAAGCGATCGATCAACCCCATCCACAGGCGCAGGATGCGCGGCTGGGTCACGCCGCGCGCGCGGCGCAGCGCCTGCGCACGGTTGTCGCCGGCCAGCAGAAACATGGTCGCGCCGCTCGCCGCCAGGTCGATCCGATCCCGAGGGGCAGGCGGGGTCGGCTTGGTCGGGATCGACACCGCGGGCGGGTCCTCTGGAAATCGGCGAAGCGCCGTGCGAAGCACATGCGGGACCAAGACTGAGAGGACAGCCCGAAGCTGTCCAGCGGAGGGACGCGGGCGTGATCAACAAGATCGTACAATCCATGGCCGACGCCATGGCCGGCATCAAGGACGGATCGACCGTGCTGATCGGCGGCTTCGGCGCCGTGGGCCAGCCCGACGAGTTGATCGAGGCGCTGATCGAACAGGGTGCCAAGGACCTGGTCTGCGTCGCGAACAACGCGGGTAACGGGCGCGTGGGGCTGGCGAAGCTCATGGAGCTCGGTCGCGTGCGCAAGATCATCTGCTCCTTCCCGCGCTCCGCCGGGTCGGTGGTGTTCGAGGAACTGTACCGCGCCGGGAAGATCGAGCTCGAGATCGTGCCGCAGGGCACCATGGCCGAACGCATGCGCGCGGCGGGTGCGGGCGTACCGGCCTTCTTCACCGCGACGTCGGTCGGCACCATCCTGGCGAACGGCAAGGAGCACCGCGAGTTCGGCGGTCGCACCTATGTGATGGAGCACGCGCTGCGCGGCGACGTGGCGCTGGTGGAAGGCTGGGAGGGCGACCGCTGGGGCAACCTGACCTATCGCGCGAGCGGGCGGAACTTCAACCCGGTGATGGCGATGGCGGCGGACCTCACGATCGCGCAGGTCTCGCATATCCGAGAATTGGGTGAGATCGTCCCGGAGAACGTGCACACGCCGGGCATCTTCGTCAGCCGCGTCATCCAGGTGGATCGCGGGCCGGCTTGGGCGTAATCCATTCGATCGCCAGCGGGCGCGGGGTCGCGAGGGCCGAGCACCCGCAGGCGTGAACCGGATGGCACAGGATGGGCATCCATCCGATCGCCGCAGGGCGCAGGGCCGGGAGGCCCAAGCACCCGGAGGCGTGAATCGGATGGTCGAACGAAAGGAGGATTCCATGCAGGGCTTCGACCGCAAGGCCATGGCCGCGCGCCTGGCGCACGACATCCCCGAGGGCTGGTACGTCAACCTCGGCATCGGCATCCCGACCATGGTCGGCGACTATGTGCCTTTGGATCGCGAGGTGATTCTGCATTCCGAGAACGGCATCCTCGGCATGGGTCCCGCGCCGGCGCCGGACAAGGTGGACCCCTGGCTGGTGAACGCCGGCAAGCAGGCGGTCACGCTGCGTGCGGGCGGGTCGTACTGCCACCACGCGGATTCCTTCGCGATGATCCGCGGCGGGCATATCGACCTGTGCGTGCTCGGCGCCTTCGAGGTCGCGCAGAACGGCGACATCGCGAACTGGGCGACCAGCGAGAACGACACCGCGCCGGCCGTCGGTGGTGCGATGGACCTCGGCGCCGGGGCGAAGCGGCTCTGGGTCATCATGGAGCACACCACCAAGGATGGCCGCCCGAAGCTGGTGGAGCGCTGCGGCTACCCGCTGACCACGCCGTCGGCGGTGAAGCGCGTCTACACCAACCTCGGCGTCTTCGACGTGTCGCCCGACAAGGGCTTCGTCGTCGTGGACCTGGCGCCGGGGGTGTCGCTTGAGGATGCGCAAGCTGCGTCGGGTGCGGTGCTGCACACGCAGTGACGCGGCGGCACGACAGGGCACCGGGGGCATGAACCCCCGGGCATTTGAGAGGAAACGATGAGCGCAGCGATCGACGACCGCACCGAATCCATCCGCATGATCCGCGACAGCGCCGGCGCCGTCGCGCCGCGCGGTGGTGACAGCAAGCGCGTGCGCGCGCTGCGCTTCACGCCCACAGGCTTTGACCGCGCAGTCTTCGCAGAGATGGGTGCCCTGGGCTGGTTTGGCCTGGCGGTGCCGGAGGAAGCCGGCGGCGCCGGCCTGGGCATGAGCGAGGCGGTCGCCTTGGCGGAGGAACTCGGCGCAGGGCTGGCGCCGGAGCCGCTCGTGCCGGCGATGCTCTCCGGGCGGCTGCTTGCCGCGGGCGACGACGCCGCGCTGCTCGGCGGAGCCCTCACGGGCGAGAAGGTGGTACTGACCGCCTGGCAGGAACGCGCCGATACGCTCACCGTGCCAGGCACGCCGGATGCGCCGCGCGTCTTCATCCCGATGGCGGCGGGTGCGGACACCTTCCTGCTGCCGGTGCGCGAGGCGAACCGGATCGCGCTGCACGCCCTGCCCGCCGCGGGCGCGGATGTGACGATCGAGAAGGCGATGGATGGCGGGAACATCGGCACGTTGCGCGCCGACCTCTCGCGCGCCACACGCGTGGCCGACGATGTCGGCGCCGTCATCGAGCAGGCGCTGGACGAGGCCGCGCTCGCGACCTCCGGCCTGATGCTCGGCCTGATGGAGCGCGCCTTCGAGATGACGCTGGCCTACCTGAGGACGCGCCAGCAATTCGGCCGCATCATCGGCACCTTCCAGTCGCTGCAACACCGCGCGGCGGATCTGAAGGTGCATATCGCGCTGACGCGCGCCGCGGTGGAATCCGCCGCCGCGGTGCTGGATTCCGGCGCGACCGGCGCGGTGCGCCAGGCGGCGGTGTCCAAGGCGAAGCATCGCGCGGCGGAATCGGGGATGCTGGTGCTGCGCCAATGCATCCAGTTGCATGGCGGCATTGGCTACACGGATGAATACGATGTCGGGCTGTATCTGCGCCGCGGCATGGTCATCATGAACCAGTACGGGTCAGCCACGTTGCACCGGCGGCGATTCATGGCGCTGGCGCCGGAGGATGTGGAATGAGCGACGCCGCCAAAGTGCGCGAGGAGCTGGACGGCAACGTCCTGATCCTCACCATCGACTACCCGTCGCGCAAGAACGCGATCGGCCCCGGCGTGCGCCAGGCGCTGGAGGAAGCGATCGAGCGCGCGCACGAGGACAAGGCCGTGCGCGCCATCGTCATCACCGGCGCGGGCGGCACCTTCTGCGCCGGCGGCGACATCTCGAACATGAATGTCGGCACCGCGCTGGATGGGCGCGACCGGATGCGCCGCACGCATCGCCTGGTGCGGCTCATGGCGCGCGGTGCGAAGCCGCTGGTCGCGGCGGTGGAAGGCTGGGCGGCGGGGGCCGGCATGGCCGTGGCCTGTGCCTGCGACACCGTCGTTGCCGCCGAGGATGCCCGCTTCGTCGCAGGCTTTCACAAGATCGGCCTGATGTCGGACATGGGGTTGCCGTGGTTCCTGCCGCGCCGCGTGGGCGTGGGCCGCGCGCGACGCATCCTGTTCTACCATGAGGTCACGGGCGCGGCGGAAGGCGAGCGCATCGGCCTGGTGGATTTCGTCGCACCCCCGGGCAAAGCGCTGGAAGTCGCGCTCGAGAAGGCGCGCTTCCTCGCCGCCGAGGCCGCGGGGCCGATCGAACTGACGAAGAAGATCCTGTCCGAGGGCCTGGACGAAGCGCTCGCCGACGAGGCCACCTTCCAGGGCCTGCTGTTCACCACGCGCGATTTCCAGGAAGGCCGCGCGGCGTTCCTGGAAAAGCGCAAGCCGAACTTCGCCGGAGGCTGAACCGATGGTCGCCATCACCCCGAACGAACCGCAGGACCTGAACCTGCTGGATGACGAGACCTTCCGCACGCATGTGCGCCGCTGGATCGAATCCAACTACCCGGCCGAGCTCCGCAACCCGCCCAAGCGCCTGCATTGGGAAGAGAACAAGCCCTGGTACTTCAAGCTGGCCGAGAAGGGCTGGCTGTGTCCCGGCTGGCCGCGCCAGTTCGGCGGCCTGGGCCTGTCGCCGGCCAAGCAGATCATCTTCACCGAGGAGATCGAGCGCCACGGCTGCGCGCGCACCAACGACCACGGCATCGTCATGGTCGGCCCGCTGCTGATCAACCACGGCACGCCTGAGCAGCAGCAGGAATTCCTACCGAAGATCCTGTCCGGCGAGCACATCTGGTGCCAGGGCTATTCCGAACCCAATGCCGGGTCCGACCTGGCCGCGCTGCGCACCGAAGCCGTGCTGGATGGCGACACCTACGTGGTGAACGGCCAGAAGATTTGGACCACGCTGGCGATGGACGCCAACTGGTGCTTCCTGCTGGTGCGCACCGACAAGAATGCGAAGAAGCAGGAGGGAATCTCCTTCCTGCTGGTCGACATGGCGACGCCGGGCATCACGGTGAAGCCGATCATCAACCTCGAGTACCATGACGAATTCTGCGAGGTGTTCTTCGACAATGTCCGCGTGCCCGCGCGCAACCTGGTCGGTACGCCGAACCGTGGCTGGGACATGGCGAAGGCGCTGCTGTCCTTCGAGCGCATCTACCTCGGCTCGCCGCGGCTTTCGGCCTATGCCTTCGCGCGGCTGCGCCAGCTCGCGGAACGCATGGGCATGTGGGAGGAACCGGCCTTCCAGGAGAGCTACGGCCGGCTGCGGATGGACCTCGAGGACCTGAAGTCGCTGTATGGCTCCTTCGTGGACAAGCTGCGGCGCGGGGAAACGCTCGGCCCCGACGTGTCGATGCTGAAGCTGTTCCAGACGGAACTCTTCCAACGCATCACCGACACCATGCTGGAGATCGCCGGCGAGAATGCCGGGCTGCTGGAACCCATGGAGGGCAACCGCAACCTCAACCCGACCGGGCAATACATCCAGGCGCGCCCGGCGACGATCTATGGCGGGTCGAACGAGATCCAGCGGAACATCCTGAGCAAGAACGTGCTGGGGCTGCCCGGCTGATTTGACCACGGCGGTGGCGCGCGGGACCATCCGCGCGCCACCAGCCGCGGAACGCATCCATGACCGACCTCTGGCGCCTGTCCGCCACCGACCTCGCGGCCCGCATCCGCGCCCGCCAAGTCTCCGCCACCGAGGTCGCGCGCGACGCCCTCGCCCGCCTCGACGCCACGAACCCGCGCATCAACGCCGTGGTGGACCATCGGCCGGAGGACGTGCTGGCCCAGGCCACCGCCATCGACGCCGCCTTCGCGCGCAACGAGAACCCCGGCCCGCTCGCCGGCGTGCCCGTCACCATCAAGGTGAATGCCGACCAGCAGGGCTACGCCACCACCAACGGGCTGCGCTTGCAGAAGGACCTGGTCGCGCAACAGGACAGCCCGGTCGTGGCCAATTTGCGCAAGGCCGGCGCGGTGCTGCTCGGGCGCACCAATACGCCGGCTTTCTCGCTGCGCTGGTTCACCCGCAACACGCTGCACGGCCACACGCGCAACCCGCGCGATCCGTCGATCACGCCGGGCGGTTCGTCCGGCGGCGCGGCGGCCGCTGTCACCGCCGGCATCGGCGCCATCGCGCATGGCACCGATATCGGCGGCTCCGTGCGTTACCCGGCCTACGCCTGCGGCGTGCACGGGCTGCGGCCGACGCTCGGGCGCATCCCGGCCTGGAATGCATCTGGCGCGGAGCGCCATATCGGCGGGCAGCTCATGGCGGTCAGCGGGCCGATCGCGCGGACCATCGCCGATGTCGGGCTCGCCTTTGCCGCGATGTCCGCACGCGACATCCGCGACCCCTGGTGGGTCGGCGCGCCGCTGGACGGCCCGCCCGCGCCCAAGCGCGCCGCGCTGTGCCTCAACCCCGATGGCATGGCGGTGCAGCCCGCCGTCACCGACGCCCTGCGCGATGCCGCCCGCCGCCTCGAATCCGCCGGCTGGACAATCGAGGAAGCCGAGACCCCGCCGCTGCGCGAGCCCGCCGCGTTGCAGGCCATGCTGTGGCTGGCGGAATCCCGCCGCGGCATGAACGCCGCCCTGCATCACGAAGCCGACCCCGACGCCAGCTTCGTCTTCGCGCAGATGGAAGCGCTCTGCCCGCAGCCGGACCTCAACGCCTTCATGGATGGGCTGCAGAAGCGCGCCACCTTCGTGCGCCAGTGGATGGAATTCTTCGAACGCTTCCCGGTCGCAATCACCCCGGTCTCCGGCGAATTGCCGTTCCGCGACAACGAGGATGTCGAGAGCCCCGAAGCCTTCCGCCGCATCATCGACGCGCAACTCACGCAGGTGGGCCTGCCGCTGATGGGCCTGCCCGGCCTGACCGTGACCACCGGCCTGGTCGGCACGGTGCCGGTCGGCGTGCAGCTCCTGGCGGGGCGCTACCGCGAGGACCTGTTGCTGCAGGCCGGCGCCGTCATCGAGGCGGCCGGCACGCCGCCCTCGCCGGTCGACCCCGCCTAGGGTCGTTTCCGCTCGCCCTGGCTCGCGGCAGCGCCTCACACTCCTGCGTTCGCGAGCAGATTCCGATTAGACGATCCCGTCTGATCGGAATTTGCTCGCGCGCGTCAGTCGCGCCGCACCGGCGGCACGCTCCCGCCGCGCCCAGGCCCCGTCCAGGGGCCCTGCGGCGGTGGCTGCCCATAGCCGGGCGAGGGCTGCCCATACCCAGGCGGGGGCTGTCCATAGCCGGGTGGAGGCTGGCCATAGCCGGGCGGAGGCTGCCCGTATCCTGGGGGCGGGGCGCCATAGCCAGGCGGCGGCGCCCCTTGCCCCTGCTGCGGCGGCCAACCCTGCGGCGGTGCCTGCCAGCCCTGCTGCGGCGGAGGCTGCCATTGCGGCGGCTGCCAGCCCTGGGGCGGCGTACCCGGCTGCCATTGCGGGCCGCCCGCACCACCCAACGGGTCAGGGCCAAAGCGGTTCGGCCCGAGCGTTCCGCGCAGGAAGCCGGTCTCGATGAACAGCCACAGGGCGAAGCCGAGGACCACCAAGCCCGCCGCCAGCAGCACCAGGATCGCGGCCGGCGCGAGTTCCGGCGCGACCCCGTCGCGGCGCATCTCGTACATGCCCACCAGCACGCCGGCGAGCATCGCAAAGGCGATCACCCCGACGGCCGCACTCACGAGGTAGAAGGCACCGATCCACCAGCCCGTTCGGTTCCTGTCGTGCAGCCGCTTGATGGTGCCCGCGAGCATTGGCCAGAGCGACAGCAGCGATACCACGCCGCTGATCGGCGCCACCGACATCGCATCCGCCGGCACCGCATCGGCCATGACTTCCGGCGCCAGGCCCAACGCCAGGTCCAGCGCATTCGCCACGATGCTCGCCACGAAGATCGGCACCACGTAGCCAAGCCAGAACGTCTTGCGGCCGATCCGCCCGCGGAAGCTGAACCACTGCCCGATCGTCATGCACCCGACCCCGCCTGCGAAGCTCTTCAGACCACCATGGCCACGCACCGCCGCGCAAGCCCGTGGCATCTTGCCCGCGTAACCCTGGTTGCATACCGTCGCATCGGGAAACATGAGGCGGGCCGGGTGGCGCGCCGCGTCACCGCCGGGAGAGCACTTGATGATTCGCCGCAAGATCCTTGCCCTGTTCGCCGTCATGGGCGCTGCCGCCGTGTCGGCCTGCGCGCCGCAGACAGTGTATGTGCCGCAGCCCGTCGCGATTGCGCCGCAGCCGATGGCGCCAGTCTGCGACACGCGCTTCCAGGTGGTGAACAATTCGTCCCGGCCTGTCTTCTCGCTGCAGTACAGCCATGCCAGCCGCAACGACTGGGGCGTGGACCAGCTCGGCCAGGCCATGATCCCGGTCGGCGGCGTGTGGAACGCACGCGCGGCCAATGCCGGCCTGTACGATTTCCGCATCACCTGGAACGGTGGCGGGGCGGCGGAACTGCGCCGGGTCGACATCTGCCGGGCCAGCCGCATCGTGGTGACGAACCGCGGGCTTTACGCGCAGTAAGCCGCTCGCCGCCGCCGCTGCACCGATATAGCCTCCCCGCCGGGACCACCGGTGGGGAGGCTTTTTCATGTCCGATGAACGCCTGGGCATTCTCGAGCAGCGCCGCATCGAGGCCGCCTTCGCCAAGGGCATCTATGAGGAAATGGCCGCCGAGCTCGGCGCGGAACGCGCCAAGGCCATCCTGTCACGCGCCGTGGTCAAGCTGGCGAAATCCACCGCGGCCGAGATGGCGAAGGAAGGACCCGGCGGACAGCCCTCGCTCGAACACTTCATCGCCCTGCAGCCGCTCTGGACCAAAGGCGATGCGCTGCGGATCGACACGCTGCGCAAGGACGCGACGCATTACGACTTCAACGTCACGCGCTGCCGCTATGCCGAGATGTACAAGGCCATGGGCATCGCCGAACTCGGCGCCGTGCTGTCCTGCAACCGCGACGGCGCCTTCTGCGAGGGCTACGACCCGAAGCTGAAGCTCGAACGCACGCAGACCATCATGGGCGGGGCGACGCATTGCGACTTCCGCTACCGCATGGAGGAGTAGCGCGTCGTGTCCGGCTATGTCGCGACGGACGGCCAGGCCTATGAACGCAGCATGGGCCGCTGGAGCAGGCGGCTGGCGGAGCCCTTCCTGGATGCTCTCGCGCTGCCGCCCGGCGGTACGGTGCTCGACGCCGGCTGCGGCACCGGCGCGCTGGCCGACGCGATCGCCGCGCGCGACACCACCGCGCGCATCACCGGCGTGGACATCAGCGAGGCCTTCCTGGTCACCGCGCGCGCCCGCGTGCCGGGTGCGGCGTTCCGCACCGGCGACATCGCGCGGCTGCCCGATCCCGATGGCACCTACGACGCCGCCCTGTCGCTGCTGGTGCTGCAATTCGTGCCCGACCGCGCGGCGGCGGTGGCCGAGATGGCGCGCGTGACGAAGCCCGGCGGGCTGGTCGCAGCCGCGATGTGGGACTTCACCGGCGGCTTCGGCTTCCTGCGCGCCTTCGCCGATTCCGTCGCCGCCGCCGAACCCGATGGCGAGGCCTTCCGCACGCGCTACTGGGGTGATGCGGTGGGTTCGCCCGGGCGGCTCGCCGCGCTGTTGACGGCCGCGGGCCTGCACGCCGTGGCGGAGCGCGACATCATGATCCGCCAGCATTTCTCAGACTTCGCCGATTGGTGGGACCCTTGGCTGACCGGCCAGGGCATTGCAGGCGCCTTCGTGGCCACGCTGCCGCCGGACCGCCTCGCGCGGGTCGCGGCACTGGCACGCCGGGCCTACCAGGCGGGCGCGCCGGATGGCCCGCGGTCCTTCGTGGCGGTGGCACGGCTGGCGACGGGTCGCCGCGGGGCGTGACGGCGGCGGCGCGCCGCGCGATGATGGCCGCAAGAAACCACCGGAGGACGCCCATGACCCGCTTCACGCGCCGCACCGCGCTTGCGCTGCCGATTGCCATACCCGCTGCAGCATCCGCGCAGGAATGGCGCCCTGGCCAGCAGGCACGCATCGTCGTTCCCGCCGCGCCGGGTGGCACCACGGACATCATGGCGCGCCTGCTCGGCCAGTTCCTGCAGGCGCGCTGGGGCACGCCGGTGGTGGTCGAGAACCGCTCGGGTGGCGGCGGCACCATCGGCACGATGGAAGTCGTGCGCGCGGCCGCCGATGGCCGCCACATGCTGATGGGCAATATCGGCCCACAGGCGATCGGCTATTCGCTGTTCCGCAACCTGCAATACCGGCCCGACAGCCTGGCGCCGGTCGCCAACGTCATCCGCGGGCCGAACGTGCTGGTGGTGCATCCGTCGGTGCCGGCACGCACCGTGCCGGAATTCGTCACCTGGCTGAAGCAGCAGGATGGGCGGGCATCCTATGGCACCTCTGGGCTCGGCCAGTCGCCGCATCTGTCGGGCGTGTGGTTCAACCAGCTGACCGGCACGCGGTCCGAGGCGGTGCATTTCCGCGGCGCCGGGCCGCTGCTGATCGACCTGGTCGCGGGCAATGTCCAGTTCGCCTACGACAACCTGACCACCGCGATCGAACACATCCGCGGTGGCCGGCTGCGCCCGCTCGGCGTGACCAGCGCGGACCGTTCGCCGCAACTACCCGACCTGCCGGCGCTGCGCGAGACGATGCCCGAACTGGCCCCCTACGATGTCTCGACCTGGTTCGGCCTGTTCGTGCCCGCGGGCGTGGCGCCCGAGATCGTGCGCAGCATCAATGCGGATGTGCAGGCGCTGCTCGGCGCGCCGGACACCCAGGCACGCTTCGCACAGATGGGCGGCGTGCCGGCCCCCGGCAGTGCCGCCGACTTCGCCGCCTTCGTGCGCGCCGAAACGACGAAATGGGGCGAGGTGATCCGTCGCGAAGGCCTGCAGATGGATGCCACGTGATGGCGCGCGCCACACGCCGGGCGGCGCTGGCCGCCCCCCTTGCCGCACTGCCGCTGGCCGTGCGCGCGCAGTCCTGGCGGCCAGCCGGCCAGGTGCGCATCATCGTGCCCGCCGCGGCGGGCGGCACCACCGACATCATGGCGCGGCTGCTCGCGCAGTTCCTGCTGACTCGCTGGGGCACGCCGGTCGTGGTCGAGAACCGCGCCGGCGGCGGCGGCACCATCGGCACGCTCGAGATGGTGCGCGCGCGCCCGGACGGCACCACGCTGATGCTCGGCAATATCGGGCCGCAGGCGATCGCCTATGCGCTGTTCCGCAACCTGCCCTATCGCGCCGAACAGATCGCGCCGATCGCGGGCACCATCCGCGGACCGAACGTGCTGGTGGTGAACCCGAACGTGCCGGCGCGCACGGTGGCGGAACTGGCCGCCCTGCTGCGCGCGCGGCCGGGCGAGATCCCGTATGCATCCACCGGCGTGGGGCAGTCGACGCATCTCTCGCCCGTGCTGATGCTGCAACTGCTGAACGCGCAGGCGATCCACGTACCGCATCGCGGATCCGCGCCGGCACAGATCGAAATCCTGTCCGGCAACGTCGCCTTCCTGATCGACAACCTGACCGGCATCATCGGCCATATCCAGGCTGGGCGCGTGCGTGCGCTGGCGGTGACCAGCGCCGATCGCCACCCGCTGCTGCCCGACGTGCCGGCCATGCGCGAGACGATGCCCGAACTCGCGACCTACGACGTGAACACCTGGTTCGGCCTGTTCGGTCCCGCCGGCCTGCCGCCCGAGATCGTCACCAGCCTGAACGCCGAGGTGATGGCGCTGCTGGCCCTGCCCGACACTCAGCGCCGCTTCGCCGATCTGGGCGGCGTGGGCATGCCCGGCAATGCCGAGGCCTTCGCCGCTTTCGTACGCAGCGAGACCACGAAATGGGCTGAAGTGATCCGTCGCGAGGGTCTGCAGCTCGACGCCGGCTGATCACCCCCGTTGACGACGGCGCCATCGCGGCATGAGCCTGAGCGCCGCACCGACCCGGAGGCCTCGACCATGCGCCTGATCCCCGCCGCCGCAGCGGCCTTCATGCTGGCGGCCGCCACGCCCGCTGTCGCGCGCAGCTTCACCTGGTCCTTTGCGGCGGACATCCTCACGCTGGATCCGCATTCGTCGAACAACACCTTCACCAACGCTTTCCTCGACAACGTGTTCGAATCGCTGGTGCGTCACAATCCGCGGCTCGAACTGGAACCCTCGCTGGCAATGCGGTGGGAGGTGGTCTCGCCCACGGTGTGGCGCTTCCACCTGCGCGAAGGCGTGCGCTTCCACGGCGGCGAGACCTTCGGCGCCGAGGATGTCGTGTTTTCCTGGCAGCGCCTGAACACGCCCGGTGCGCTGGCGCGCGGCGTGCTGGGCGGCGTCATCAAGGAGGTGCGCCAGACCGGCCCGCTGACCGTCGAGATCGAGACGCAGCGCCCCTTCCCGATCCTGCTCAACGCGCTGACGCAGATGCACATCCTGGACAGCGGATGGGCGGCCGCGAACAACGCGACGGCGGCCACCAACCTTTCTCAGCGCGAGGAAGGGGCGGCGACGCGCACGCCCAATGGCACCGGCCCCTTCCGCATTCGATCACGCGAGGTCGAAGGCCCGACCGTGCTGGTGCCCTTCGAGGCCTGGTGGGACCGTCCGCAGCACAACCTGACGCAGGTGACTTTCCAGCCAATCCGCAACGCGGCCACGCGCACGGCGGCGTTGCTCGGCGGGCAGATCGACGCGCTGGTGGAACTGCCGATCCAGGACATCCCGCGCGTCGAGGCGAATGCCGGGCTGCAGGTGGTGCAGGGGCCGGAGCTGCGCACGATCTACCTCGGCTTCGACCATCATCGCGACGAGCTCGCCTATTCCGACGTCCGCGGGCGCAATCCGCTGAAGGACATCCGCGTGCGCCGCGCGATCTACCAGGCGATCGACGTCGAGGCGCTGCGGCGGTCGGTCATGCGCAACAATTCCTGGATCGCCGGCACCATGGCGAGCCCCTTCCTTTCGGGCGCGCCAGACGACATCAACACGCGCACCTTCCCGTTCGACCCGGAAGCGTCGCGCCGCCTGCTGGCGGAGGCGGGGTATCCGGACGGCTTCTCGATCGGCCTGGCCTGCCCAAATGATCGCTACGTCTATGACGAACGGCTGTGCATCGCGATCTCCGGCATGCTGCAGCGCGTCGGCATCCGCATCATCCCGCAGTTCGAGACGCTCAACGTCTGGTCGCGGCGCATCAATGCGTTGGACGTGTCGATGTTCATGCTGGGCCATGCGGGGCTGCCGCTGGCGGACAGCTATTCCACGCTGTCGGAGGTGCTGCGCACGCGCACCGACCGCACCGCGGGGCTGAACGTGGGCCGCTGGTCGAATGCGGAATTCGACGCGCTGGTGGATCGCGTGGCCGAGGAAGGCGACGAGACGCGCCGCCGCGCGCTGATCCGCGAGGCACTGCTGGTTGAAAAGCGCGAGGTCGCCCATGTGCCGCTGCACCAGCAGCCGGTGGTCTGGGCGGCGCGGCGGAATATCGAACTCGCGCAGTCGCCGGACAATCGGCTGAGGCTGCGCCATGTGCGGGTGAATTGAATGGCTGATCTTCTGGTTTCCGGCGGCACCGTCATCTCGATGGATGGGGCGCGCCGCGTCATTGCAGATGGCGCGGTAGCGGTGACGGGCGACACCATCGTCGCGGTCGGCCCGCGCGCCGAGGTCGAGGCCGCGCACGCCGCGCCGAAGCGCATCGATGCGCGCGGCAAGGCCATCCTGCCCGGTCTGATCGACGGCCACGCCCATGCCGGGCACGGCCTGGTCAAGACCATGGGCAGTGGCGATTCCGCCGCCTGGTCGGAAGCCTGCCGGATTATCTACACCCTCGCCTCGCCGCCGGAATTCTGGCGCGCGGAGGCAGCGCTGGCCGCGCTGGAACAACTGAAGTTCGGCATCACCACGTCGGTCATGTTGCTGGGCGGCGGCGATTCGATCGGCCGCGTGGACGACCCGGCGCATGGCGATGCGCATGTGGCGGGTGTGAACGCCATCGGCATCCGTCGCATCATGGTGCTGGGCCCGACGCGCCCGCCTTTCCCGCGCCCCTATCGCGGCGTGGACGGCACGGTGCGCGACGTGGCGTTCGAACAGCAGGCCGAAACCATCGCGACGCTGGTGGAGCGCCACCACGGCAAGGGTCGCATCACCTGCGCGACGCTGATGCCAGTCTATCGCGAGGCGACGCACGACCCGGCGAAGGTGGCGGAGATCGAGGAGCAGGGCCGCGTCATCCGCGACATCGGTACGCAGGCCGGTACGCTGTTCCACCAGGACGGCCACCGCAGCGGGTCGATCGAGATGGCCGACCGCATGTTCGGCCTGCTCGGCCCCGATGCCTGGCTGTCGCATTGCACCGACCTCACCGAGGAGGACATCGCGACGCTGGTGCGCACGGGAGCGTCGGTGGTGCACAACCCGTCCGCCATCGCCGCGGTGCGCGGGTTCTGCCCGGCGATTGCCATGATGGATGCGGGTGTCACGGTCATGCTGGGCAGCGACGGCACCGCGCCGGATCGTAGCACCGACATGTTCCGCCACATGTTCCAGGCCATGCGGTACCACCAGCGCGCCGCGCGGGATGAATCCCTGCTGCCGCCGGGCAAGGCGCTGGAGATGATCACCATCGACGCCGCGAAGGGCCTCGGCATGGCGGACCGCGTCGGCAGCCTGGAAGTCGGCAAGCAGGCCGACATCATCACCGTGGACCTGCACGCGCCGCACATGCTGCCGGCGAACATGCCGGTGCATCGCGTGGTGTACTTCGCCGGTGGCGGCGATGTGCGCGACGTGGTTGTGGCCGGCGATATCCTGATGCGCGACCGGGTGGTGCCGCATGTCGACGAGGCCGCGGTGCGCGAGGACGCGGATGGCGCGACCGCTGCGATGCTGGCGCAGGCCGGGCTCTCGGCGATGGTGGCGGAGGATCCTGGCTGGGGGCGGACGCGTCGCGGCTGAGGCTGCGCGATTCGCAGTAGGTGGCTGCGACCGCGTACGACAACGCTGGGCGCGAGGCCTGCGTGCCGGCAGGCCCAATCGCACCCACGCGGCCCGAAGGGCACGTTGAACCGGGCCGCGGTTCGGGCCACGCTGCGTCGCCTCGGGAGGAACGAGACATGACGCACCGTCGCACCCTTCTCGCGGCCTTCGCCGCCGCAGGCGTCGTCGCGCCGGCGCTGGCGCAGGCGGCCTGGCCGACGCGCCCGGTACGCATCATCCTGCCCGACACGCCCGGCAGCGGGAACGACACGACGGCGCGCTTGTTCAGCCCGCTGCTGGAAGGCGCGCTCGGCCAGCCCTTCGTGATCGACAACCGCGGCGGCGCAGGCGGACGCATCGGCGTCGAAGCCGCCTTCCGCAGTACGCCCGACGGCTATGCCTTCCTGCTCGGCAATGCCGGGTCGAACGGCATCAATGCGGCGATCTATCGCGACCTGCCCTATGACCTGACCACTGCCTTCGACCCCGTTTCGCTGCTCGTGACGGGGCCGAATGCGCTGATCGTGAACAGCCTCGTGCTGCCGGTGGCAAACGTGGCCGAACTGATCGCGGCGGTGCGTGCGCGGCCGGGCGGCTTCAACTATGCCTCGGCCGGCGTCGGCTCCTCGGCGCACATGAACATGGAGCTGTTCAAGTCGCAGGCCGGGCTCGATATCGTGCACGTGCCCTATCGCGGCGCGCCGCCGCTGGTGCAGGCGGTAATCGCCGGGGAAGCGCCGCTCGCCTTCGGCAACCTGGTGAACGTCATGCCCCAGGTACGCAGTGGTGAGGTGAAGCTGTTGGCGGTCACGTCGATGACACGCCTGCCCGACCTGCCGGACACGCCTACGGTGCACGAAAGCGGCCTGCCGGGCTTCGAGACGGTGGCCTGGAACGGGCTGCTGGCACCGAAGGGCACGCCCGCGCCGGTGCGCGACCGGCTACTTGCGGAACTGGAGAAGCTGCGCCCGAACGCGCAGCTGGCCGACCGCATCCGACTGCTCGGCGGCACGCTGGTGGTCTCGTCGCCGGCGGAATTCCAGCAGCGCATCGACAGCGACATCGCGCAGTGGAAGCGCCTCGCCGCCACCGCCAACATCACGGCGCAATAGGCATGCGCATCGCAGGCGTCGAATTCCTCGGCGTCAATGTCACGCCCAAGACCAACTGGTCCTTCCTGCTGGTGCGCAGCGCGTGCGGCCTCACGGGCCTCGGCGAATGCACGCTGGCGAACCAGGAGGCCCTGCTGGCGGCCGAGGCGGGACGCCTCGCCGCGATCGTGGTGGGCGAGGATGCACTGAACCGCAACCGCATCGCGCGGCTGATCCCGCATGCGCCGGGCGGGCTGGTGGCGCATAGCGTGATCTCGGCCTTCGAACAGGCGCTGTGGGACCTGGCAGGGCAGCAGGCGCAGCAGCCGATCCACACGCTGCTGGGTGGCGCGCTGCGTGACGTCGTGCCGCTCTATGCCAACATCAATCGCGGCGCCAACCCGCGCACGCCGGAGGGCTTCGCCGCCGCGGCCACGCGCGCGGTTGCCGATGGCTTCCGCGCCGTGAAGCTCGCGCCATTCGAACCTTTCATATGGGAGGATGCCGCCGACCCCGTGATGCGCGCCGCCTATGCCCAGGGCCTCGCGCGCATTGCCGCGGTGCGCGATGCGGTCGGGCCGGGCATCGATGTCATGGTCGACGCGCATTGGCGCTTCTCGCCCGGCGGTGCCGCGCGCCTGGTGCAGGATGTGGCGCCCTTCGCGCTGCTCTGGCTGGAATGCCCGGTCAGCGAGGCGAACCATGCCGCGATCTGCCGCCTGCGATCCATGGCGAATGACCGCGGCATGCGCCTGGCCGGTGCCGAGACGCTCGCCGGACTCGGCGCCTATCGCAGCGTCATCGAGGCCGGCTGCTACGACGTGCTGATGCCGGACATCAAATACGCCGGCGGGCACGAGGAGATCCGGCGCATCGCCGCGCTGGCGCAGACCGCGGGCATCGAGGTCGCACCGCACAACCCGACCGGGCCGGTGTGCCACGCGCATTCCGTGCATCTGTGCGCGACCATCCCGAACCTGCTGCCGCTCGAGGTGCAGTTCGGCGAGACGCAGCATTTCTTCACGCTGACATCCGGCCACGACCTGCGCTTCGACCGCGGCACGGCGGCGCTGCCTTCCGGGCCGGGCCTCGGCATCGGGCTGCTGGGGTCGACCGCACATATGCCCTGGCAGCCCATGCCGAAGCCCTGGCTCGACCCGAGGCTCGGCTGATGCCGATCTGGGTTGCCGCGACACTGCTGGCTGGGCTGTTCCAGACCTGGCGCACGGCGCTCCAGCAGCAGCTGCGCGGGCAACTCAGCGTCAATGCGGCCGCTGTCGTGCGCTACCTGTATGGCGTGCCGGTGGGCGTGCTGCTGGTGGTGCTGTACCTGACGTTCATCGGCGGCAGCCTCTCGGCACCAAGCTGGGACTACCTGTTGTTTTGCGCGCTGGGCGGACTCGGGCAGATCATCGGCACAAACCTGCTGATCATGTCCTTCGGGCATCGCGGATTCGCGGTGGGAACCGCCTATTCCAAAACCGAGGCGGTGCAGGCGGCGCTCATCGCGCTGGTGTTCCTGGGGGAGTCGTTCGGGTTGCTGTCGTGGGTCGGCATCGCGGTCTCGGTGGGCGGGACGCTGTATCTTTCGCTGGCGGGGCGCGTCGCATCGCTACGCGACGTCGCGGCCGCCACGGTGCAGCCGAGCGCGCTGTACGGCCTCGGCGCCGGGCTCGCCTTCGCATTATGCGCGCTCGCGATCCGCGCGGCGACGCAGGCGCTCGACGGGCCGGATGCCACGCTGCGCGCCCTCGAGACACTGGTGGTGATCAACACCATGCAGACGCTGATGCAGGGGTCGTGGCTGCTGGCGACGGAACGGAAATCCATCCCGGACCTGTTCCGCACCTGGCGGTCCTCGGCGCAGGTCGGCGCGCTGTCCGCCTGCGGGTCCGCCTGCTGGTTCACCGGATTCGCCTATGCGCCGGTCGCGTTGGTGCGCGCGGTGGGGCAGGTCGAGATCCTGTTCACGCTGCTGTTCAGCCGCTTCTTCCTGCGCGAGCGGATGAAGCGCACCGACGTGATCGGCGCGCTGGTGGTGGTCTCGGGCGTGGTGCTGGTGCTGCTGGGGCGCTGACCTGGCGCATCGACACCAGAACGGCCCGAGGCCTTTGCCTCGGGCCGGGAGCGCGAATGCGCGACCGCGCCCAGCCCGTCAGCCGCGCCCCGCGCAACAGTGCGGGGCGCGAAGGCAAGGCCGGCGGATGCCGGCCGCCCGACGTTTGAGAGCTTACTGCAAATTCACCGGCACCAGGTCCTGGAACCAGGACTGCGCCGAGGTGAAGCCCGTCACGCGCCGGCTCATCGCCCGCGGGTTCAGGTCATGCACGATGAACAGCCAGGGCGCCTGGTCGACCACGCGGGCATGCGCCTGCGCATAGGCGGCATTCGCCTCGGCCGGCGTGCGCGCCGCTTCCAGCCGCGCGAAGGCGGCCTCGAAGGCATCGTCGCTGAAGCCCGGCCAGTTGAAGCCGTTGGGCGGCGCGAAGGCGCGCAGGAAGTAGCGCGCCATGACCGACGGGTCGGAGGACGGCGAGGACGGGTTCAGCGACTGCACGTTCGCCACCACCGGCGCATTGGCCGCGCTGCGCGTCGCCACCAGCAGGTTCGACCAGTCGGTCACCTCGAAATCGACCTGCACGCCGCAGGCCTCGCGCAGGTTCTGCTGGAGGAACTCGTTCATCGGCAGCGGCAGCATCTGGCCCGAGCCCGAGGTCGAGATCATCACCCGGAAACGCAACGGCCGCTGCGCGTTGAAGCCGGCCTCAGCCAGCATGGCGCGGCCGCGCGCCGCGTCGAAGCGGTAGCGATGCTCCGGCGCACCGAAGGCCGGGTCGGACGGCTTCAGCCAGCCGACCGAGGGCTCCGCCGTGCCGTTGAGCAACTGCACCAACCCGTCACGATCGACGCAGTAATTCAGCGCTTGGCGCACGCGCACGTCGCGGAACGGCGTGTTCTCCCCATTCATCTGGAAGAACCACGGCCACACATGCGGATAGGAGCCGGTGGTGACGGTGAAACCGGCCGCGCGCAGCGACGCGATGGCATCGGGCGGCGGCACCTCGATCCAGTCCACCTGGCCGGAGCGCAGTGCGGCCAGGCGCGTATTCGCCTCCGGCATCGGCAGCAGCAGGATGCGGTCGAGCCGCGCGCGGCGTGCCGTGTCCCAGTAGCCGTCATGGCGTGAGAGTTCCGCCGATTGCCGCGGCACGAAGCGCGACAGGCGGAAGGGGCCAGTGCCGGCCGGCGGCAGGGCCGCGGTGCGCGCCCAGTCGCGCCCGGCGGTCTCGAAGGATTGCGGGGAGGTCATCAGCAGGTAGACGACCATGTAGGGGAAATAGGACGCCACGCGCGTGGTGGTCATCTCCACCGTCATGTCGTCGATCTTGCGGTAGCCGCCCAGGATCGTGACGCGGGCGCGGGAGATGCCGCTGCCGCCCGGTTCGAATTGCGGGCTGTCGTTGCGAAAGTAGCGGTCCATGTTCCAGATGACCGCGTCCGCGTTGAAGGGCGTACCGTCGTGGAAGGTCACGCCCTGGCGTAGGCGGAAGCGCCATATGCGCGGGTCGGTCGAATCCTGTTCCCAGGATTCCGCCAGGCCCGGGCGCAGCCCCGCGGGCTTGGACGGGTCCGACAGGTCCCACAGCGTCAGCGCCTCGAAGGACGGGTAGCCGAGGAAGCGCATGCCTTCGAAGCCGTTGTTCGGCATGCCCGTGGTGGTGGGCACGTCGGACGCCGTCATGGCGATGCGCAGCGTGCGCGGCTGTTGCGCCAACGCGGTGCCGGCGCCTGCCAGCAGCGTGGCGCCCAAGGCATAGGCGGTGAGTCGCCGGAGTCTGCTCATGATTTGGTCTCCCCGTTGCGCCGGCGGCGCGGCCGCCCGTCATCGGGGAGATGCTCAGCAAGAACCGCGCCCACTCCCCGCGGTCCAGGGGGCCGCAGCCCCCTGGTGGGGAAGCGCGAGGGGGCAAAGCCCCCTCGCTGTTACTGCAGGTCGACCCGCGTCAGGTCGACGAACCAGGACTGCACCGGCGTGAACCCGGTGACCCGCCGGCTCATCGCCCGCGGGTTGAGGTCGTGCACGATCCACAGCCAGGGCGGATTGTCGACCAGCCGTTCATGCGCCGTGCGGATCAGCACCGCCTGACGTGCCGGGTCGCGTTCCGTCTCGAGCGCCGCAAAGGCCGCGTCGAATTGTTCGTCGCGCCAGTGCCCGGCGTTCGATCCGCGCGGGGAGAAGTTCGACGACAGGAACCAGCGCGCCATCTGCGACGGGTCGGACGACACCAGCGAGATGTTCAGCGCGTCCGCGCGGAGCCATTGCGGCTGGTCGGGTGCCACGCGCAGGCCACCCAGCAGCGTGTTCCATTCCACGACCTCGAAGTTCACCCGCACGCCGCAATTCTCCTGCAGGGATTGCTGCAGGAACTCGTTCATCGGCAGCGGCAGCATCTGGCCGGAGCCGGAATTCGAAATGCCGATGCGGATGGTCAGCGGCCGGGCCGCCGTGTGCCCCGCCTCGGCCAGCAGTGCGCGGCCGCGCGCCGCGTCCAGCCGGTAGCGGTGCTGCGGGCTGCCGAAATTCGGGTCGTTCGGCTTGAAGAAGCCGACCGAGGGTTCCGCCGTGCCGTTCAGCAACTGCACCATGCTCGCGCGGTCGAAGCAGTAGTTCAGCGCCTGGCGCACGCGCACATCGGCCACCGCGCTGCCGTCGCGCCCCACCGCGAAGACCCAGGGCCAGACATGCGGGTAGGATCCCGTGACGATGTTGAAGCCGGCCTGACGCAGCGACGGGATGGCGTCGGGCGGCGGCACCTCGATCCAGTCCACCTGATTCGACCGCAGGGCCGCGAGGCGGGTGTTCGCCTCGGGCATCGGCAGCAGCACGATGCGGTCGAGCCGCGCGCGGCCTTCCGCGTTCCAGTAGCCGTCGTTGCGCGTGAGTTCCGCCGATTGCCGCGGCACGAAGCGCGACAGCCGGAACGGCCCTGTCCCCGCCGGCGGAAGTGCGGCCACGCGGCCCCAGTCGCGCCCGCCGGCCTCGAAGGATTGCGGCGAGGTGAGCATGATGTAGGTGACCAGGTACGGCCAGTAGGACACCGGCCGCGACGTGGTGAGCTCCACCGTGAAGTCATCCACCTTGCGGTAGGATTCCATCACCGGGATGCGCCCGCGCGTGATGGCGCTGCCGGTCGCGTCGAATTGCGGGCTGTCGTTGCGGAAATACCGGTCGAGGTTCCAGATCACCGCATCGGCGTTGAACGCCGTGCCGTCATGGAAGGTGACGCCGCGGCGCAGGTGGAAACGCCACACCTTGGGGTCGGCGGCGTCCTGTTCCCAGCGTTCCGCCAGGCCCGGGCGCAGCCCCGCCACCTGGTCGCCGCGGCTCAGGTCCCACAGCACCAGCGATTCGAACACCGGGTAGCCGAGGAAGCGCACCCCCTCGAACCCATTGTTGGGCATGCCGGTGGTGGTGGGGACGTCGGTCGCGGTCATGGCGATGCGCAGGGTGCGCGGCTGCTGCGCGAACGCGGTGCCCGCGCACAACGCAACGGCGCCGGCAATGATGCCGGTCGCCAGGCGTGAAGTCGGTTTCATCGGCCTCTCCCATTGCGCGGGCGCAGGACCCGCGAGGCAGAAGCCTAGCAAGGATCGCGCCTGCGCAAAGGCCTGGCGCTACTCCGGCCGGATGTTCTGTTCGCGAATGAGGCGGCCCCACATCTGCGTCTCCTCCGCCAGCGTGCGGCGCAGCGCGGCGTCGTCACCGGTGGTCAGCGCGACACCCTGTTCCGCCATGCGCGCGATCAACGCGGGGTCGGTGGTGGCATCGCGCAAAGCCGCGCCGGCGCGCGCGACGATCGGCGCGGGCAGGCCCGCGGGGCCGAACAGCCCTTGCCAGAACACGCCGTCGAAATCCGCCAGCGTATCCGCGAGCGGCGGCAAATCCGGCATGGCTGCCGCACGTTCCTTCGACGAGATCGCGAGCGCGCGCGTGGCGCCTTCGCGTACCGCCGGCAGCGCCTCCTGCACCGCGTTGAACATGCCCTGGATGCGCCCCGCGCGCAGGTCGAGCAGCGCCGGCGCGCCGCCGCGATAGGGCACGTGCACCACGTCGATCCCCGCGCGCGCGCGGAACAGTTCGAGGCACAGGTGGTTCACCGCGCCCGTGCCCGAGGAGCCGAAGTTCAGCTTCCCGGGATTGGCCTTCGCATAGGCGATCAGCTCGGCGGGCGTGGTCGCCGGCACCGAGGGATGCACGTGCAGCACGAAGGCGGTGCGGAACACCATGCCGATCGGCGTGAGGTCGCGCATCGGGTCGCGCGGCGTCAGCGCCGGTTGTAGCGCCGGGTTGATCGCCAGCGTCGAGGTCCCCATCAGCAGCGTGTAGCCATCCGGGCGCGCCTGCGCGACGGCGGTGTTCGCGACAGCGGTCGCGGCACCAGGGCGGTTCTCGAGGACCACGGTCTGGCCGAGCGCGCGGCCCATGCGTTCGCAGACCCCGCGCGAGGCGAAGTCGGTGACGCCCGCCGGCGGGTAGCCCAGCAGCACGGCGATGGATCGCGTCGGCCAGGCCTCCTGCGCACGCGCGACGGCAGGCAGGGCAAGCGGGGCGGCGAGCAGCGCTCGGCGGGTGGTCATGGCGGTCCTCCGGTTCGTTTTGCCCATCGTGGCGCCCGGCGCGCCGCGCAGCAACCGGGCGGCGCAACCATCCCGTCATGCAGCTGTCATCGGCGAGTCACGGGGCGCTGGTAATGCCGCCCTGCAAAAGTGGCGGGTGCGGGATGCTCGAAATCCAGGGACTGACGCGCCGCTTCGGCGCCAAGACGGCCGTGGACGATGTCAGTCTGTCGATCGTCCCGGGCCAGATGGTCGGCGTGATCGGACGCTCCGGCGCCGGAAAATCGACCCTGTTGCGCATGGTCAACCGGCTGACCGAGCCCTCCGCCGGGCGCGTGCTGTTCGACGGCACCGACGTGACCGCGCTGCGCGGCCAGGCGCTGCGCGACTGGCGCATGCGCTGCGCGATGATCTTCCAGCAGTTCAACCTGGTACAACGGCTCGATGTGCTGACCAACGTGCTGGTCGGGCGGCTGAACCGGCGGCCGATGCTGTCCTCCCTGCTGCGCATGTTCACCGCCGAGGAACGCGCCATGGCGCTCGCCGCGCTCGACCGCTTCGACCTGGCCGAGACGGCGTTGCAGCGCGCCGACACGCTGTCGGGTGGGCAGCAGCAGCGCGTGGCCATTGCCCGCGCGCTGCTGCAGGAACCGCGCATCATCCTGGCGGACGAACCGATCGCGAGCCTCGACCCGCGCAATGCCCGCACCGTGATGGACGCACTGCGCGCTGTAAACCGCGACGGCATCACGGTGCTGGTGAACCTGCACGACCTGACAACCGCGCGTGACTACTGCGACCGCATCGTGGCGCTGAACGCCGGGCGCGTGGTGTTCGACGGCGTGCCCGCCGCGCTGACCGCGCAGCGCATCCGCGAAGTCTATGGCGTCAGCGAGGCGGAATTCGCCGAGGAAGCCGCCGCCGCCGTCGGCGCCCCGCCGCCGCGCCTGGCCGTGCCCGCCTGATCCCCCCGAGAAGGAGAACCCCAATGATCACTCGCCGCACGCTTGCCGGCCTTGCCGCCGGCGCCACCCTGACGCCGGCGCTCGCCCGCGCACAGGCCGCCTGGAACCCCCGCCGCACGGAGACCTTCACCGAAGGCTTCCCCGCCGCCGGGCGCCGCCCCTGGGCGGAGCAGGTGCCGCAGTTGCGCGTGGGCCTGCTGGGCGGCGAGAACGAGGCCGACCGCATGGGTCGCTTCGGCCCCTATCGTGAATTGCTGGAACGCACCTTCGGCGTGCCCACGCGCCTGTTCCCCGCATCCGACTACGCCGGCGTGCTGCAGGCCTTCAGCGCGAAGCAGATCGAGGTCGCGGCGCTCGGCCCGTCGGGCTATGCCGGCGCCTGGCTCGACACCAATGGCGGCGTCGAGCCGCTGCTCACGGCGCAGGAGGCCGACGGCACCATCTCCTATGTCGCGGTGATGGTGGTGCGTGCGGATTCAGGCATCACCAGCCTCGAGCAGATGCGCGGCAAGTCGCTCGCCTGGGCCGACCCGAACTCGACCTCGGGCTACCTGATCCCGCGCTTCGCGTTGCGCCGCGGCGGGATCGCGGTGGACGGCACGGCGTATTTCTCGCGTACCGGCTTCGCCGGCGGGCATGAGCAGGGCGTCGTCGCGGTGCTGCAGCGCCAATACGACGCAGCCGTGACCTGGGCCTCGGGCCAGGGCGATGTGAACCAGGGCTTCACCCGCGGCAACCTGCGCGCCATGGTCGACAAGGGCATGCTGAATATGCGCGACCTGCGCATCATCTGGACGAGCGAGCCAATCGTGAACGGCCCGCATGCCGCGCGCACCGACCTGCCCACCGCCTTCAAGGAAGATTGGAAGCGCTTCCACCTGGCGCTGCCCACGGCGCATCCGGAGATCTACCGCCAGGTCGAACGCGGCTCGGGCACCGGCTACCGCGAAGTGCGGCATGCCGACTACGACCTGATCGTCGAGATCCGGCGCGAGGAAGCGGCAGCGCGCCGTCGCCGCAGCTGAGGCCGGCGCGATGATCCCCCGCCGCAGCCTCGCGCTGCTCCCCTTTGCGCCGATGCTGGCACACGCCCAGGTTCCGCCCGGCCGCCGCAGCACGCAGGATGCCGACGTGGTCATGCCGGAACCGGGCCGCCGCGCCTGGGCCGCGCAGGTGCCCGTCATCCGCTATGGCATCATGGGCGGCGAGAACGAGGCCGACCGCCTCGGTCGCTTCGAAGCCTATCGCGCATTGATCGAGCGCATCTTCCAGGTGCCCACGCGCCTGTTCCCGGCATCCGACTATGCCGGGGTCATGCAGGGGCTGTCCGCGAAGCAGCTGGAGCTCGCGGCACTGGGCCCTTCCGCCTATGCCGGCGCATGGATGGACACCGATGGCGGGATCGAGCCGATCACCATCACGCAGCAGGGCGATGGCTCCATTTCCTACGTGTCGGTGCTGGTGGTGCGCGCGGAGTCCGGCATCACCACGCTGGAGCAGATGCGCGGGCGATCGCTGGCCTGGGCGGATGCCAATTCCGCCTCGGGCTACCTGATCCCGCGCTTCCAGCTGCGCCGCGCGGGCATCGGCGTCGAGCCCGGGCAGTTCTTCGGCCGCACCGGCTTCGCCGGCGGTCACGAACAGGGCGTGATCGCGGTGCTGCAGCGCCAGTACGACGGCACCATGACGCATGCATCGACACTGGGCGACCCGGCGCAAGGCTACAGCCGTGGCAACCTGCGATCGATGGTCGACAAGGGCATGCTGCGCATGGCGGATGTCCGCATCGTCTGGACCAGCGAGCCGATCATGAACGGCCCGCTGGCGGTGCGTTCCGACCTGCCCGATGCCTTCAAGCGCGACATGCAGACCATGCAGCTCGCGCTGGCGAAAACGTATCCCGACATCGCGCGGCAGATCGCCCGTGGCGACACGCTCGGCGCGGTCGAGGCACGGCACGAGGACTACGCGCTGTTCGTGGAGATGCGGCGCGAGGAAGCGGCCGCACGTCGTCGCCGGTCGTGAACCCGGCCTACGCGACCGGCCTGCCCGCCGTGATCCGCGGCGAGGAGGCCTTCCTCGCCGCGCGCCGTGCGAAGCGGATGCAGGCGCTGCTGGGCGGCGCCATCCTGCTGGTGTGCCTGGTTGCCGCCGCCTGGGTCAGCGAGGCGCGTCCCGCCACCCTCTGGGCTGGGCTGCCGCGCATCGGCGAATACTTCGCGCGCATCCTGCCCGACCTGCGCTGGGCCAGCCTGTTCGCCAATGCGGAGACGGAAGGCTCGATCGCCTTCTGGATGTACCGTCTGCCCGAATGGACGGCGCTGATCCTCGAGACGGCGAACATGGCCGCGCTCGCGACGCTGATGGGATCCGTCTTCGCGCTGGCCTTCGCCTTCCCCGCCGCGCGCAACATCACGCCCTCGGGCTTCGTGTACCAGGCCACGCGCCGCCTGCTCGAGGCGCTGCGCACCGTGCCCGAGATCGTCTACGCGCTGATCTTCGTCTGGGCCTTCGGCATCGGCCCGCTCGCCGGCATCCTGGCCATCGCGCTGCACAGCGCGGGCGCCAACGGCAAGCTGTTTGCGGAAGCCATCGAGAATGCCGACCTGCGCCCCTGGGAAGCCGTGCGTGCCGCTGGCGGGTCCTGGGTGCAGGGCTGCCGCTACGCGATCCTGCCGCAGGTGCTGCCCAACATCCTGTCCTACGTGCTGCTGCGCTTCGAGGTGAACATCCGATCCGCCAGCGTGATCGGCTTCGTCGGCGCCGGCGGGGTGGGCGAGGAGCTCTATAAGGTGATCTCCTTCAACTACTACGAGGAGATCAGCGCCATCGTGCTGCTGATCATTCTGACCGTGTCGTGTGTGGACCTGCTGTCGGAACGCCTGCGCCACGCGGCGATCGGGCGGCTGGAGGCGGCAAGATGAACACCCCACGCGCCTCCGGCGTGATGAACGCCGACATCGCCACCTGGCGCGCGCGCATGCCCGCGGCCTTCGGTGCAACCCCCGCGCGTCGTGCGCTGCGCGCCGTCGGCTGGACGATCTTCGCCGTCTGGCTGGTCGGGTCGCTGTGGTGGTTCGACATCACGCCGCAGCGGCTCTGGGCCGGACTGTCGGGCCTCGGGACCATCATCGTGCTGATGGTGCCGCCCTCCCCCGGCGAGCAATGGGTCGAGATCCTGCAAGGCATGGCCGAGAGCGTGGCGATGGCCTTCCTCGGCACCTTCATGGCCGCCATCGTCGCCGTGCCGCTCGGCTTCCTCGGCGCGCGCAACATCGTCACCGCCACGCTCTGGCGCTTCTCGCTGCGCCGCGTGCTGGATGGCTTCCGCGGCGTGGACCAGCTGATCTGGGCGCTCGCCTATGTGCGCGCGGTGGGGCTCGGGCCGCTGGCCGGCGTGCTCGCCATCTTCACCGCCGATATCGCGGTGCTGGCGAAGCTCTATGCCGAAGCGATCGAGAACGCCGAGAAGAAGCAGGCCGAGGGCGTGGTCGCCGCCGGCGGCGGGCGCCTCGCATCCATCCGCTTCGGCATCCTGCCGCAGGTCGCGCCCGTCATGCTGGCGCAGGCGCTGTACTTCTTCGAGAGCAATACGCGATCGGCCACCATCCTCGGCGTGGTCGGCGCGGGCGGGATCGGCCTGCAGATCGCCGAACGCATCCGCGTGCGCCACTGGGACGAGGTCGCCTTCATCATCCTGCTGATGATCGCGACGGTGGCCGTGATCGACTTCATCTCGGGGCGCATCCGGCGGCGCCTGATCGGCGCGGTGCGCTGAGTGAGCGTTCGAGAGTGCGTCGTCTGGCGCATTCGCGATGACCGGTGCGGGCGGGGTGCCGGACGCGCCAAACGGACACCCAGGCGCGGCGAGCCTGCGTCACCGCACGCCGAAGATGTCCGCGTCCGGATCGGCCAGGCCCAGCAGCGCACGGCTGATCATCTGCGCCGCGATCATGCTGAAGGTGATGCCGTTGCCGCCATAGCCCATCGCCGCGTAGCAGCCCGGCATGTCCGGCACCGCGCCGATCGCCGGCAGCCCGGTGGCGCTCTGACCGAAGCATCCCGCCCAGGTGAAGTCGGGCGTCCAGTCCACCCATGGCATCAGCTTCGCCGCCTTGGCCTGCAGCCGCGCGACCTTGCGCGGGATCAGCCGGTCCCGGCGTTCGTCGTCGGAGAATTCCTCGTCCTCGCCACCCAGGATGATGCGCCCGTCCGGCGTGCTGCGAATGTAGAGGTATGGGTCCGCCGCTTCCCAGATCAACGAGCGACCCGGCCAGATGGCATCGGGCTGCGGCCGCGTGGCCAGCGCCCAGGTCGAGATGATGGAATACCCGCGTGGACGCAGCGCGGGGGAAATCTCGTAGCCTGTCGCATGCACCACGGCGCGTGCGCGGATGGTGCCACCCTCGGCCGTGGTCAGGCGCAGCCCGCCGCGGCGCGGCGCGATGTCGGTGATCTCGATCGGCGCGAAGGCCTGCGCGCCGCGCGCCAGCGCCGCACGCCACAGCCCGCGCGTGAGCCGCGCCGGATCGGCCTCCGCCGCACCCTGCGACACGATCGCGCCAGGCCGCGCAAGGCCGCTGAGCTCGAGCAGCGCATCACGCCCGATGTATTCCGACCGCAGCCCGATGCGCGCGCGCGCCTCGGCTTCCTCCCGCAGCGCGGTGGCGTTCAGCACATTGCCGGGCAGATAGATCGTGCGTCGTTCCTGCATGCCGCAGCGCAGGTTGAGATCCGCCACCCGTGCGCGCAGCTGGTCGACCGCCGCGGCCGACCGCCACCAGGCGCGCGCCGCGCGTTCGCGGCCGATCTTGCGCGACAGGATGGTCAGCGGCTGGTCGATCTCGAATTGCAGCAGCGCCGTGCTGGCGGGGGTGGAGCCGACCACGAGGCCACGCCGGTCGAACACCGCCACGCCGCGCCCCGCCTGCAACACGGCATCGGCGATAAGCGCGCCGGAAATGCCGCCGCCGATGATGGCGACATCGACGGACAGGCCGTCGGTTTCGACATGGGTCCGCGGCGCGGCTGCGCCATCGGCAAGCCAGACCGGTGTGCCGGTGCGCAGGTCGCGCGCCGTCGAAGGCTTTCGGGATGTTGCCATGACCAGGGCAACGCCGATCACGGGCAAGGGTTGCGCGCGATGCCCGCCGCCGCACCGCGCGGCGCGCGGCAGGGCGGGCACCAACGCCGTCTCGGAATGCGCCGCGCGGCGCATTCCGAGACGTCGGTCAGGTGCGCATCGTGATCGGCGTCAGGTCCTGGAACCAGGACTGCGCCTGCACGAAGCCCTGCACGCGTCGGCTCATCGCCCGCGGGTTCAGGTCGTGCGCGACGAACAGGAACAGCCGGTCGTCCACCGCCTTCGCATGCAGTTCCGCCAGCAATGCATCCTGCGCCGCCGGTTCGAAGGTGATGGAAAGCCGGTCCATGATGCCGTCATAGCCAGCGTCGCTGAAGAACCCCCAGTTGTTCGACGCCGGCGGCGCCATCTCGGTCTTGAGGAAGCGCACCAGCGCCGCGAACGGGTCGTGCACCGAATAGGACACGTTGATGGCGGTGATGCCGCGCGGGGCCAGCGCGCGCGCACCCTCGCGCCACAGGCCGAGCAACGCGTTCCATTCCACCACCTCGAAGTCGATCTCGATGCCGACCTCCTTGAGATTCTGCTGCACTGCCTCGTTCATCGGCAGCGGCTGCATCTGGCCCGAGCCCGAAGGCGAGATCGCGACCTTCGTGCGCAGCGGATTGCGCGAGGTAAAGCCTGCCTCGGTCAGCAGCCGCCGCGCGGCGGCCACGTCGGTGCGCACCGGGTCGGACGGGCGGCCATGCCAGGGGTGGCCAGGCGGCAGCAGCCCGGCGCCTTCCACCATCAGGTCGCCGAGCATGGACTTCATGCCCGAGCGGTCGACCGCCAGGTTCGCCGCGCGACGCACCCGGATGTCGCGCCAGGGCGATCCTTCGATCATGGAAAAATGCCAGGTCCAGGTGTGCGGGTAGGTGTTGGTCACGATCTGGAAGCCAGCCTGGCGCAGCGAGGGCACGGCGTCGGGCGGCGGTGCCTCGATGAAGTCCACCTGGTTCGATCGCAGCGCGGCGACGCGGGTATTGGCCTCGGGCAGCGGCAACAGGACCAGGCGTTCGTGCTTCGGGATGCGCGCCGCGTCCCAGTAGTCGGGGTTGCGCACCAGCACCGCGCGTTCGCGGATGCTGAAGGATTCCATCTTATAGGGCCCGGTGCCGACCGCGCGGTTCAGGAAGGTGTCCCAGTTGCGCCCCGCGGCCTCCCAGGCGCCGCGATGGGTGATGCCGATCCAGGTCAGGCCGAAGGGCACCAGGCTGTCGGGCGTGCGGGTCTCGACGATGAAGGTCTTCTCGCCCTCGGCGCGCCAGGACGCGATGGTGGGCATACGGATGCGCGCCTGCGCGGCGGCGCGGTTGTCGAAATACGGCGAGTCGTTGCGGAAGGCGCGGTCGAAGGAGAAGGCCACGTCCTCGGCGGTCATCACCTTGCCGTCGTGGAACTTCACGCCGTCGCGCAGCGTGATGATCCAGCGCTTCGAATCGGCCGGGTCGACGCGCCAGGCGGTGGCGAGGCCCGGGCGGATCACCGGCGGCTTGTCGAAGGACGACAGGTCCCACATGGCGAGCTGGTCGTAGAGCGTGATGCCCATGAAGCGATGCCCCTCGGCACCCTGGTCCGGCACGCCATTGGGCAGGGGCACCGCCGAGGCGGTCATGCCGACGCGTAGCGTGCCGCCGGGTGCGGCCTGCGCCAGGGCGATGTCGTAGGGCAGCGCGACGGCCGCGCCGAACGCGGCACCCCCGCCCAGGAGGTGGCGGCGGCTGAGGGAAGACGGCATCAACGAAAACTCCGCGAAGGATGGGCCCGACCCGGGCTTCTACGCGGGCACGACCGGCCCGTGGGGCGCCGGGCGTGAATTGGCGTGCGCATGGGCAGGAAAACTGTGGTCTGCCCAATATCCCTGCGCTGCGTGCACGAAAAAACCGCCCGCGGTGGCCCGGGGCGGTTCGTTCGGCGTCGTGCGGCGCGTGGTCAGTCGTCGCGGTCGCGCTGCGCGGCCTGAGACTGCGCCGCCAGGGCGCGCGCCATCTGGCTCAGCGCTTCCTGGTGCTTGTCGTTGTCGATCAGCGCGAAATTGCGCGCGAGTTCGAGGAACATGCGCTGACGCGTCGAGACCGGCTGGGCCTCCGCGCCGGGCTGCAGGCCCTCGAAGAAATAGGAGACGGGCACGTCGAGCACCTGAGCGATCTCGAACAGGCGGCCGGCGGAGATCCTGTTCAGCCCGCGCTCGTACTTGTGCGCCTGCTGGTAGGTCACGCCGATCATCTTCGCGAGCTGCTGCTGCGACAGGCCGAGCATCGTGCGGCGTTCCCGGATGCGGGCACCGACGTGATGGTCGACCAGGCTCGCGCGCTGGATCGAGGCGTCGTCATCCCCGAGCATCTCGGGGGCCGACATCTGGGGACTTGGGGTCAAGGTCATGGCGTCGTTGCCCACCCTAACGCGGAAAAGGTGTAACGGAAAACAAGTTTCTCTACTTATGCGCGTATCACACGATCGTCATCCGTCCCTATGGCTTTGCGCGAACGCTGCGCAGACGCGCCAGTTCGTGGCGCAGGCTCTCGACTTCGGCCTTCAGGGCGTCGACCTCAGGGGCCGGCGCGGGGCCGCCATCCTCGCGACGCCCAAAGGGGGCGAACAGGCTCATGGCGCGTTCCATCATCGCCATGTTCTGCTTGCCCAGTTCCTCAAGATTCCCGAAATTCGACGGGAAGGGTATGAAACCGCCCATGGTCTGTTCCATGGTCCGGCGCATCTGGTCCTGCTGCCGGCCGAAGGATGCCATCGCGAATTCCAGGTAGCGCGGCACCAGGCCCTGCAAATTGTCCCCGTAGTAGCCGATCAGCTGGCGCAGGAAGGCGGTGGGCAGCAGGGATTGCCCGACCTTGCTTTCTTCCTCGACGATGATCTGCGTCAGAACGGAACGCGTGATGTCGTCGCCGGTCTTGGCGTCGTAGACCACGAAGTCGCGTCCCTCGCGGACCATCTTCGCGAGGTCGTCGAGGGTCACGTAGGACGAAGCCTCGGTGTTATACAGCCGCCGGTTCGCGTACTTCTTCACCACGACGGGAGACGACGCCGCCTCCCCGCCCTTGGCCGCGCCAGCGGCCGTGCTGCCCGCCATCGACATACGTTTCGCCCTATCCTCAACGCGCAAGTCTAGCATGCACTGGACGCAACCGCGAAAGCCGCAAAGTGCAACGCAGCGTCCCGCCCACCATCCTGACCGTTCCGTCCGGCCCCGCCCAGCGCTATGGTCCGCCCCGCGAGGAACCCCGATGGAAGGCCCTGAGGATTTAGACCGCCTCGCGGAGGACTGGATCGCGCTGTGGCAAAGCGAGATCGCCGGGCTGGCGGCCGATCCGGAACTGGCCGAGCAATGGGCTGCCTGGGCTGCGCTCGGCGCGGCATGGATGCGTGCGGCCACCGCCATGGTGCCGCGCCATGGCGCCGCCGCGCATGACCGGGCCGCTGCGCCGGCGTGGCCCCCGCCCCCTGCCCCTGCACCTGGGCCTGGCGGGGATGCGGGCGCTGGCCGCGACCAGCAGCCTGGGCGCGACCCTGCCGACGACCGGCCCGGGCCTGCCGCCGAGCCCGGCCGCGCTGCCATGGCCGACCGCCTGGCCGAACTGGAACGCCGGCTGGCCGATCTCGAAGGCGGGCCAGGCGGAACGGGGGCGAATCCTCGCCGATCTCGCCGCCGGCGGCCACCGGCCTGAGGCACTGGCGCGCGCCGTCGTGGCGCGGCTGGCGCGGGCCGACCGCGCGCTGATCGCCGGCATGGCGGGCTATCGCCGCCACCCCTTCGCGCGCGAAGCGCCCGACCCGCCGGTCATCTGGACCGAGGGCGGCTCGCGGCTGCTCGACTTCGGCGGCGACGGGCCGGCGGTGCTGTTCGTGCCATCCCTGGTGAACCGCGCTTATGTGCTGGACCTGGTGCCGGAACGCTCCCTGATGCGGTGGCTGCCCGGGCAGGGCTTTCGCACTTTATTGCTGGACTGGGGCTGGCCGGGCGAGGCGGAGCGCCACTTCACCCTGACCGACTACGTTGCCGGGCGGCTGGAACGCGCGCTGGCGGCTGCGCCGGGACCGGTGGCGCTGGCGGGCTATTGCATGGGCGGGCTGCTCGCGATCGCGGCGGCGCTGCGCCGGCCGGACCGGGTGCGGTCGCTGGCGCTGCTTGCCACGCCCTGGGATTTCCACGCCGGGCCGGACGCGCCGCGCCGCGCGCGCACGGCGGCCGCGCTGGTGCCGGGGCTGGAGACGCTGATGGAACCCACCGGCGCGCTGCCGGTCGATACCATCCAGTCACTGTTCGCCATGCTCGACCCCTTCGGCGTGGCGCAGAAATTCCGCGCCTTCGCGCGGCTGAACCCGGACAGCGAGCGCGCCCGGCTGTTCGTGGCGCTCGAGGACTGGCTGAACGACGGCGTGCCCCTGCCCGCCCCGGTGGCGCGGCAATGCCTGGCAGGCTGGTACGGCCGCAACGAGCCGGGGCGGCTCGCCTGGCGGGTGGCCGGCCAGGTCGTGGACCCCGCCGCCTGGGCCGGCCCGGCCTTCGTGGCGATCCCCGAGCGCGACCGCATCGTGCCGCCGGCCAGCGCGGCCGCGGCGGCGGCGCGGCTGCGGGGCGCCACGACGCATATCGCCGCGGGCGGGCATATCGGCATGGTGGCCGGCGCCGGGGCGGAAAAGGCGCTCTGGCAGCCGCTGCTTGCATGGCTGCGCGGCTTGTAATCCGCCACCCCCAGGGCGCATGTTGCGCCGCAAAGCCCCAAGGGAGTTCCCCCAGTCATGACCGATATCGTCATCGCCTCGGCCGCCCGCACGCCGGTCGGTGCCTTCAATGGCGCCTTTGCCTCGATGCCCGCGCATGCGCTCGGCACCATCGCCATCAAGGCCGCGCTGGAGCGCGCCGGGATCGAGGGTGGCGACGTGGACGAGGTGATCCTCGGCCAGATCCTGTCGGCCGGCGCGGGGCAGAACCCGGCGCGCCAGGCCTCCGTCAACGCCGGCATCCCGGTCGAGCACACCGCCTTCGGCATCAACCAGCTGTGCGGATCCGGGCTGCGCGCGGTGGCGCTGGCGGCCCAGCAGATCGCGACTGGCGATGCGAAGATCGTCGTTGCCGGCGGGCAGGAGAGCATGACCCAGGCGCCGCACGCCCAGCAGCTGCGCGCCGGGCAGAAGATGGGCGACCTGGCGCTCATCGACACCATGCTGCGCGACGGGCTGATGGACGCCTTCCACGGCTACCACATGGGCAATACCGCCGAGAACGTGGCGCAGAAGTTCCAGATCACGCGCGACGAGCAGGACGAATTCGCCTTCAACTCCCAGCGCAAGGCCGGCGAGGCGATGAAGGCCGGCCGCTTCGCCGACGAGATCGCCGCGGTCACCGTGAAGGGCCGCAAGGGCGACGTGGTGGTCAGCAGCGACGAATACCCCAAGCCCGAGACGACCCGCGAAATCCTCGCCAAGCTGCGTGCAGCCTTCAACAAGGACGGCACCGTGACCGCGGGCAACGCATCCGGCATCAACGACGGCGCCGCGGCGCTGGTGGTGATGAGCGCGGACGAAGCGGCGAAGCGCGGAATCACGCCGATGGCGCGCATCGTCTCCTGGGCGACCGCGGGCGTTGATCCGTCGATCATGGGGACCGGGCCGATCCCGGCCTCGCGCAAGGCACTGGCCAAGGCCGGGTGGAAGCACGAGGAACTCGACCTGATCGAGGCCAACGAGGCCTTCGCGGCGCAGGCGATCGCGGTGAACAAGGACCTCGGCTGGGATACGTCGAAGGTGAACGTGAATGGCGGCGCGATCGCGCTGGGGCACCCGATCGGGGCCTCAGGCGCGCGGGTGCTGACCACCCTGCTGTTCGAGATGCAGAAGCGCGGCGCCAAGAAGGGGCTGGCGACGCTGTGCATCGGGGGCGGCATGGGTGTCGCGATGTGCGTCGAGCGGTGACGCTCGCTGCGTAGATCGATCGGCGAAGGTTGCGCCGGGAGGGCTCTGCGCTCCCGGACCCTCCCGCCAAAGGCCTAAAGGCGTCTTGACACCTTGATATTCTAGGTTTTTGGTCCTTTAGTGGTGCCGCGGGCTGAACGCATCGGCAGGGTGCGGCGGGTTGGTCATGCGTCCGGTCTGCAAGCGGATCGATACGCAGGTTAGGCGCGCCCCAGGGCAGCAGTAAGCGAGTCACGTCACAGCGAGGATGCCGGTGCCGCGCCGGATAGCGCCGCTGCCCCGCCCTCGGCCGGCGGCAATGACGGCAGCCCCCTGGTGTCGCGGGCATCTTCCCCTGGTCGGATGGAACCATCCGACCAGCATCTGTCGACGCGAGTCGTTCAGGCCTTCAGCAGCACCACCGTCTCGTGCGGCGCCACACCGGGCGGCGTGCGGGCGATCGCGACGGTCGCGAAGCCCGCCGCCTGCGCATCCCGCGCCCAGGCGGCGTCGTCGCGCAGGCGCAGGAAGAAGGCCGGGCCCTGGAAGGGGTCCTGGCCCGGCAGCACGACCCAGGACAGGCAGGCGAGCCCGCCGAGGGACGCATCCGGCACCTGGCGCACCAGCAGCCAGGCGCCGTCGTCGAGCGGCGCCTTCATGTGCTGCAGCCAGCGCCCTTCCAGCGCGGCCGGCGCGTCCAGGTCCTGCTGCACCAGCACCATCCCGCCCGGGCGCAGCACGCGGCGGAATTCGGCCAGGGTGGCGGCTTCGTCGGCGGGGTTGAGGAAGTAGCCGAGCGAGTTCCACATGTTCAGCACCAGGTCGATACTGGCCGTGGCGACCGGCAGGGCGCGCATGTCGGCGGCGGCGTAGCTGGCGCTGCCTTCGGTACGGGCGGTGCGCAGGTAGTCAGGCTGCAGGTCGAGGCCAGTGACCTCGAGGCCCTGCGCCGCCAGTGCGTTCGCGTGGCGCCCGGTGCCGCAGGGGATGTCGAGGATGCGCGGGCGGGCTGGCAGGTGTTCGGCGATGACGGTGCGGATCGTGTCGATGTCACGTTGCGTGCGTGCCGCGGGGTTGCCCGCGAAGCGGTCGGCCAGCGCCGCGTAGGCCGGGCCGAAATACTGCCGTGGCCAATCGGGATCGGGGCGCGCGGCGGCCAGGAAGGTCCTGTCGTCGCAGGACCAAAGGTGGCGGGCGCTGTCCGTGTCGGTCCTGCGGAAGTTGCTGGAGAGGTCTTCGAGCAACCGGTTCATAGCTGTTGAGTGTCCGCGGTCCAGGGGGCCGCAGCCCCCTGGCGGGTGGGTCCGGGAGGGCAGCGCCCTCCCGGCGCGTTCAGAACAGCAGCCCCTTCTTCAGCATCCCATGCACCCCCTTCTCCCCGTTCACCGTCTGGGTGACGTGGAAGTCCACCGCCAGCGAGCAGAACTGATAGGCGTCGGCGTCGGACAGGTTCGTGCGCGAGCAGATGAACGCGATCATCTCGCGCAGCGCCTGCTTCATCGCGAGGTCCAGGTCCTCGTTCATGCCCATGGTGATGTAGTGGGTGCGCGTCTCCGCGCGCGGGAATTTCAGCACCGGGTCCTTGGCGCCGCCCCCCTTCACCAGGGACAGGCGGAAATGCCCGGTCAGGCAGATTTCCAGCGCGTTGATGCAGACCTCGCCATCGCCCTGCACGCCGTGGCCGTCGCCGGCGGAGAACAGCGCGCCCTCGTTGAACACCGGCAGGTACAGCGTGCTGCCCTCGGTCAGTTCCTTGTTGTCGAGGTTGCCGCCGATGGCGCGCGGTTCCTTGGTGTTGATCATGCCCCAGTCGGCCGGGGGTGCGACGCCCATCACGCCGAAGAAGGGTGCCAACGGCAGGTCCATCCCGCCTTCCTTCGGGCCGAAGGGCAGCTTGCAGGTCATCGCGGCGCGGTCGACCGGGATGTGCAGGGTGCGGCGGTAGGGAAAATCTTCTGGCAGCGTGCCGAACAGGGGGCGGAAGCCGCAGAAGCCCCAGTCGGCGCCGAGTTCGATCTTCTCGATGTCGATGCGCAGCGCGTCGCCGGGCTCGGCGCCGCGCACCGCGACGGGGCCGGTGATGACGTGCGCGCCCAGGCGCGGGAGCTTCGCGTGGACCTCCCGCAGCACGGGGTGCACCGCCATCATCTTCTCCTGCGGCGGCATCACCTCCGGCCCGCCGGAGAGGCATTCCAGGATCACCACCTGGCCAGGGTCGATGGTGGCGACGGGCGGGAAGGACGCGTCGAAGGCGCCCCAGCGGATGGTGTCCAGCGATGCGGCAACGCGGGTGGGTTCGCTCATGCGGGGCTCCTTAATGTCCCGCCGATCCAAGCAGGAATGCTGCGCCGCGCAAACCGTCCAATGCCGGCTTGCGGCCCCGGGCAGGACCGGTAACGTCGAGGCAAAGCGCCGCCGCACGGTTCACCGGGACACCAGCCAGGGGGCTCCATGCATCCCACCACCCGCCGTGCCTTGTTCGGCGCCGGCGCGCTGCTCGCCGCCGCGCCCGCCTTTGCCCAGACCGCCCTGCCCGACCGGCCGCTGCGGATGATCCTGCCGGTCGGCCCCGGCGGGTTGACCGATGCGGTCGGGCGCATCCTGGCGGAGCAGATGGGCGCGGCGCTCGGGCGCACGGTGGTGTCGGAGAATGTCGCGGGCGCGGGCAGCACGCTCGGCGCGCTGGCGCTGCTGCGCGCGCCGGCCGACGGCATGACGCTGATGACGGCGACCAACAACCACCCGGTGATGAACCTGCTCTATCCGAGCTTCCAGCACGATCCCGCGACGGCCTTCGCGCCGGTCGCGCTGGCGGCGCGGCAGACCTTCATGCTGGTGGTGCACAAGGACGTGCCGGCCACCGACATGCCGGGGCTGATAGCCTGGCTGCGGCGCGAGGGGGCAGCGGTGAACCTCGGCGCCGGCACGCCCGGCACCACGAATGCGATGGCGGGAGAATTGCTCAAGGCCACGCTGAACCTCGATTTCACCATCGTGCCCTACCGGGCGATGGCGAATATCGTGCAGGACCTGATCACTGGCCGCACGCAGATGATGATCGACACGCCGACCGTGCTTCGGCCGCTGGTGGACTCCGGCGCGGTGCGCGCGCTGGCCACCACCGGGGCGCAGCGCGGCGCGCCGGATCCATCGTTGCCGACGATGATCGAGGGTGGCGTGCCGGGCTTCGACGTCAGCGCCTGGCAGATCATCTATGTGCGGGCGGATACGCCGGCGCCGGTGCTCGCCACGCTGCGCGCCGCCGCGCGGGATGCGCTGGCCAATCCCGCCACGGTGGAGCGCCTGGCGCGGATCGGCGTGGACACCTGGCCGGACACGTCGCCCGAGGCGGCGCAGGCGCATCTGCGCGCCGAGATCGAGCGCTGGGCGCCGCTCGCCGCGCGCATCCGCGCGGGGTGAGCGCGGCTATCCGGCACCGTCGAGCCGGGCGGCGAGCGCTGGGTCCACGCCCGTCACGCTGCGCTTGCCCGGCGGCGCGAAGCTGCCCAGAGCCGGCTTGCGCAGGCCGAGCCGCGCCAGCCCCTCGGCCAGCACGACGGCGGCGCTGACGCCCTCGATCACCGGCACCGGCACCCGGTCGGCAATGCGCGCGGGCATCCCCGCCATCACGGCGCCGATCAGCACGACGGATTCCGCGAGGTCCTCCTCGGCCAGTTGGCAGGCGGCGGTGGTGATGGCGCGCGCGCTGCCCTCGAGGTCGCCATAGACCGCGCTGGCATCGCTGCCGAGGGCGCGGATGCCGGCCAGGCGCGAGCCCAGCCCATAGCCTTCCACCATCTCGCGCATCACCGCGCCGGTGCGGGTGGAGGAGACCACCAGGCCGAAGCGTCCGCCCGTGAGGTTCGCCGCATGGATGGCGGATTCCGTCAGGCCCACAACCGGCACCGGGAGCATCTGCTTGATGGCGCGCAGGCCGCTGTCGATGGCGGCGGCGACGATGACGGCATCGCAGCCCTCGGCCTCGCGCGCGACCAAGGCCAGGCTGGCGTAGTCGCCGACCACCATCTCCATGCGGCTGCCGATCACCGCGGCGCCGAAGCCGGCGGTCACCGGCTTGATCTCGGTGCCCGGGGCGGCGGTGGCGCGCGCGGCGGCGGCCATCAGCGCGGTGATGCCCTCGGTGGTGTTGGGGTTGGCCAGCAGGATTCGCATCGCGGGGGTCCTCGTGGGCTGGTGCATGCGGCGTTCGCATCCGCTCCCGCCGCCTGCCCTGGCGCATTGATGTGCGAGCAGCCTAGCGCGTTCAGTTCATTCCGTCCGAACGCGATGCCGCGCTACAGCCAGCCCTTCCTGCGGAAATACAGCACCGGAAGGATGGCGCTGACCACCATCATGCACAGCGCGATCGGATAGCCCGCGGCCCAGTCGAGCTCCGGCATGAACTTGAAGTTCATGCCGTAGATGCTGGCGATCAGCGTGGGCGGCATCAGCGCGACCGAGGCCACGGTGAAGGTCTTGATGATGTTGTTCTGCTCCACGTTGATGACGCCGAGCACGGCATCGAGCAGGAACTGTGCCTTGGCATTGAGGAAGGTCGCGTGCTCGACCAGGGAGCGCACGTCGCGCACCAGCGTCTTGATCAGCGGCTGGTGTTCCTTGCGGACGGCAGAGGCCTTCTCGGCCCCCACGAAGGCGAGGATGCGATTGAGGCCGAGCAGGGTTTCCGAGGTGCGCGTGGTGACTTCGCCGACCTGGCCGAGCGTGATCAGCGTTTCCTTCATCTGGTCGCCGCGGCGGTTCGCCTTGGCGTCGGGCCGCGCAACGCGGAAGGTGCGCTGGGAGGCACGGTCCATGTCGGCGGCAACGCGTTCCAGGATGTCGGCCAGGCGATCCACGATCTGTTCGAACAGGTGCAGCATCACCGCATCGGGCGAGACCAGCAGCGTGGTGGGCTGCTTCTGCGCGCGCACGCCGAACACCGAGAAGGCCTTGGGCGTGGCGTAGCGCACCGTGACCAGCGTGGTGTTGGTCAGCACGAAGGAAATGGCGGTCGACCCGTATTCGCCGTTGTCCACGCCGTAGAGGAAGTTGGCGGTGAGAAACAGCGCGTCATCCTCCCGGTACAGGCGCGAGGAGCTCTCGATCTCCTGCATCTCCTCGCGGGTCGGGATCTCGAGGCGCAGCGCGTCCTGCACCGCCTTCTCCTCGGCCAGGGTGGGGTTCAGCAGGTCGATCCAGACCGCGCGGCGCAGGTTGTCGGGGTCGCAGGCCGCGGCGGCGGCGGCGCGCGCATCCTCGGGCAGGACGGCAGTGATGTCGGAGACGGCGCCCTCGCGCAGGCGGCAGCGGCCGTCCTCGACCGTCCAGGTCGTGAGCATGGCGGACCTCCGCGCGCTGAGGGTGACAGGGGTGCGGCCGGTTCTACCGGGTTGCGACGGGCGGCGCCACAGGCGCAGGCAGGGCATAGAGGCGGGCCACCGCCGGGAAGTCGGCGGCCTGCACGTGGCGCGGGCAGGGCTGTGTGCCGTCTGCCGTGCGCACGAGCTGGCAGCCGCGCAGGCCGGCGGCAGCAGCGGCGTCGAGCTCCTCCGCCACGTCGGACAGAAACAGGATGTCGGCGGGCGGGATGCCGAGCGTGGCGGCAATGGCGGCGTAGGATGCGGGGTCGCGCTTGGTGCCGACCGTGGTATCGAAGAAGCCGGCGAAGACCGGCGTCAGGTCGCCCGCGACGGAGTGGCCGAACAGCAGCTTCTGCGCCGGGACCGACCCGGAGGAATAGACCGCGAGTGTGACCCCCGCCTGCGCCCAGGCGCGCAGGCAGGACGCGACGTCGGGCCAGAGGTGGCCGTGCAGGCGGCCATCCTCGTAGCCGGCGCGCCAGATCAGGCCCTGCAGGGACTTCAGCGGCGTGACCTTGGCATCGGCCGCCATCCAGGCGCGCAGCGTGGCGCGTTGGTCCGGCCCAGGCACCTCGGCCAGGATGGCGGCGACCTGCGGGTCATCGCCCTGCGCATCAAGGAAGCCGTCCAGCGCGGCCGCCGCGAAGGGGAACAGCGTGTCCTTCACGAAGGCGATGGCGGTGGTGGTCCCCTCGATGTCGGTCAGGATGCATTCTGGGCGCGGCCGATTCACGCCCCCGGTGCTCGACGCCTGCGGCGCCTGAGCCTTTCGGCGATCGGACGCGCGGGCGCTCACGCCGCCTCGACCGTGACCGGGACGCGCGCGGCGATGTCGGACCCCGTGTAGTGCGGCGTCCAGCCGGTGGTGTCGGTGAAGACGCGCAGCGCCGTGACGTGCGGGACCTCGCCGGCATCGAACCAGTGCTTGGTGTTGGCGGGCACCGAGATCAGGTCACCGCGGGTGCAGTGCGCGTCGTAGATCCTGCCGTCCACATGCATGACGAAATTGCCCGCACCCTCGTGGAAGAAGCGGACCTCGTCCTCGGTGTGGATGTGCTCGGCGTTGAACTTGGCGCGGATCGCGTCCTTCTGCGGGTGGTCGGCGGTCAGTCGGATGACGTCGGCGGTGCCGGCCTTGCTCTCGCGCAGGAAGGCGTCGAGTTGCGGGCGATAGGCGGCGAGCACGGCGTCGGCCTCGGCGCCGGCGGGCAGGTCGGCGAGCGGCCAGCGTTCGAAGCGCACGCCGATCGGCTTGAGCGCCGCGGCGATGGCCACGGGGTCCTCGGTGCGCAGCGTCTCGGCGCCGGTGGCGGCGTCGCGGATGGTCAGCAGGCTCATGGCGTGCGTCTCCCGTCTTCGAGTTCACAGAGCAGCATGAATTCCAGCGCCTCGAGGCGCATCAGTGCGGCGTCCATGTCGGCACCCCAGACATAGACGCCGTGGCAGCGGATCAAGTAGCCCGGCGGGGCATCCGGTGTCGCGTCCCACAGCGCATCGAGGCCGGCCTGCATCCGCGCGATGTCCTGGTCGTTGTCGACCACGGGCAGGTCCGCCGCCGTGTCGTGCGTCGGACCACCGGGGAAGGCCTTGAGCAGTTCGTAGCCGGCCAGGCGGATGGCGGACCCCGCGCGGCGTGACAGCACCGTATTCGCGACGGAATGGCCGTGCAGCACGGCGCCGGCCCCGGGGAAGCGGCGGTAGATGCCGCAATGCAGGAGCGTTTCGTAGGAGGGCCTGGCACCCGGGTCGAGCGGCGCGCCGGCGGCATCCACCCGGATCACGTCGTCGGTACCGAGGAAGCCCTTGTGGCAGCCCGATCGCGTCACGGCGATGGTGCCATCGGCCAGGCGGGCGGAGAAATTCCCGGCCGTCGCGGGCACCCAGCCTTGCGCATCCATGCGCCGGCCGGCCGCGACGATGGCGGCGGCTGCCTCCGCGAAGGTCATGGCGACGATCCCCCCGGAACGGCAAGGCCCCGCCACGCAGCGCGCGACGGGGCCAGCCGGTCGGCCGAAGCGTGCGGCGTCAGGCCGCGGGGCGGCTGCCGGGCTGGGCCGGCTGCGCCTGCGCGGCGGTAGCCGTGCCCTGCTGCGGGCCCTGGATGTTGCCGGCCGGCGGCGTGGCCGGGGCCTGGGCTTCCATCGAGGCGTCCTTCTCGTCTTCCTTGATGTTCGCCTTGAACGACTTGATGCCCTTGGCCAGGTCGCCCATCAGGCCGCTGATCTTGCCGCTGCCGAACAGCAGCAGGATGACCAGCAGCACGACAAGCCAATGCCAGATGCTGAACGAACCCATGGCGACGCCTCGATCCCGTTATGGCCGCGCCCGGGGGCGCGGGTGTCTCCGTCTGAACGGGGCGCAACCTAGTGTCCCGGCGGCGCCCTTGCAATTCCACATGGGCCATCGTGGGCGCCGCCGCAACGGGTCTTGACATCGATCCGCACCCCGACCATCTCCCGCACCTGATCCGGGCCCCTCTGGCGGCCGCCTGCCCATGCGTGGGAGGCGTGCCGCGATGTCGGATCGCGTGGGAAATCGCGCGATCACGGCCCTCTCTGTGCCCGTGATGCGCGCCAGAGAGGAGGTTTTGGGGGATGGAATTCTTTTCGGCTGAATGGCTCGGCAAGCCCTTGTGGATGTGGAAGGGCTTCCTGGCCGTCGTGGTGGTGCTGCTCGCCTTCGACCTGGGCGTGCTGAACCGCAAGGACAAGGAAATGGGGATCGCCCAGAGCCTGTGGCTCTCGGCCTTCTACATCGGCTTCGCCACCCTGTACGGCGCGGGCATCTGGTGGGCGTACGAGGCTGGCGAGCTCACCACCAGCGACGGCACCCATGCCGGCGTGGCGTTCTTCACCGGCTTCTTCATCGAGAAGGCGCTGTCGATCGACAACGTCTTCGTCATCAGCCTGATCTTCACGTATTTCGCGATCCCGCGGATGTACCAGTACCGCGCGCTGGTGTGGGGCATCATCGGCGTGATCGTGCTGCGCGGCATCATGATCGCCCTGGGTGCGGCCCTGGTGCAGCAGTATTCCTGGGTGCTCTACATCTTCGGCGCCTTCCTGATCGCCACCGGCATCAAGATGCTGGTCGTGCCCGAGGGTGAGCAGGACATCTCGAAGAACCCGGTCGTGAAGTTCATGCGCCGCCACATGCGCGTGTCCGACAACCTGCACGGCCAGAAGTTCTTCGTGCGGGAGCCAGACCCGGTCTCGGGCAAGATGGTGCGCGTCGCCACGCCGCTGTTCCTGGCGCTGGTGGTGATCAACATCGCCGACCTGATCTTCGCGGTGGACAGCGTGCCGGCGATCTTCGCCATCACGACCGACACCTTCATCGTCTACACCGCGAACATCATGGCCATCCTGGGCCTGCGGGCGCTGTACTTCGCCCTGGCGGCGATGGTGCATCGCTTCCACTACCTGAAGTACGCGCTGGCCCTGGTGCTGGTGTTCATCGGCGGCAAGATCTTCTGGAACCAGATCGTGGGGAAGGTGGATCCGGCCATCTCGCTCGGCGTCACGCTGGCGATGATCCTGGGCGGCATCTTCTACTCGCTGTGGAAGACGCGGAAGGACACGCCGGTTCCGGTGGCGTGAGCGCGGCGGGGCGCGGCAGCGATGCCGCGCCCCAACCGGGCTATCGGGACGCCGAGATCACATGCGCCCGGATCCTGCCGGTCACACGGCCTTCGCCGAACCTGGCCGCGATTGCCCGCGCGGCCGCATCCGTAACCTCCGCCAATAGGCCGGCGCCGCGTGCCTCGATCTCGGCGCGCAGCGGGGTCCCCTGGCAATACCCCATGGCCGGCGCCCGGGCATCCCGGGCGATGCTGTAGCGCGCGACCTTCTCGGCCGCGATGGTGGAGAACCCGACGCGCCGCAGCCGATCCGCCAGAACCGCTACGTCGTGGTGGCCATGCGGGGTCCGCGCCAGGAACAGCGGCGGGTCGTTGGGAAACCATGCCCCCGCGGCCTGGGTCACCACCATGGCGAAGTCATTTTCTTCGAGGCGATCCCATACGTTGAACACGTAAAGCCCGCCGGGCTTGAGGACGCGGCGCGCCTCCGCGAAGGCGCCCTGCATTTCGGGAAAGAACATCACGCCGAACTGACAGGCGACGGCATCGTATGTGCCGTCCGGAAAGGGAAGGTCCTGGGCATTCGCCGGGGTCCAGGTCACGCGCGGCGATTCCAGCCGGGTCGCCGCGTGATCCAGCATGGCCGGATTGAGGTCCGTCGCGTTGATCCTGACGGCAGGCGGCAGCGTCGCATCGAGGGCGCGCGTCAGGATGCCGGTGCCGGCCGCGACCTCGAGGAGCCGGCCTTCCGACAGGCCCGCGAAGCGGTGGGACATGTCCTCCGCATAGGGCGCGAAGATCAGCGGCCCAAGCAAGGCATCGTAGAGCGCGGGAATCGATCCCTGGAACAGCCGATCGGCTTCCGTCTCTGGCCTCCGGGCAGCGCTGCGGACACGCTAGGCGTCTGCGATCGGAACCGGAAGCTCATTCGCGGAGGCTGGGCAGCGGCGTCACGCATCCAGCCGGATGTTCAGCCGGCGGATCATGCCGCCCCAGCGGTCGGTCTCCTGCGCCAGGAAAGCCGCGGCCTCGGCCGGCGTGCTCGCCATCACCTCGAAGCCCGCGCCTTCCAGCCGCGCCCGCGCCGCCGGGTCGCGCAGGCCGCGCTGCGTCTCGGCGGCCAGGCGCGCCACGCGATCGGCCGGCGTCGCGGCCGGCACAACCAGGATCTGCCAGCCGTAGGATTCCGCGTTCGCGACACCCTGTTCCGCCAGCGTCGGCACCGCCGGCGTGGGCGCGAAGCGCGCCGCCGAGGTGACGGCGATGGCGCGCATCTGCCCGCCCTGCACCTGCGGCAGCACCGCGGCCGTCGTCACCATCATGGCCTGGATGCGCCCGGCCACGAGGTCCACCGTCGCCTGCGGGAAGCCGCGATAGGCGACATGCAGCATGTCCGGCAGGCCGGTCCGCGCCGCGAGGTCGAGCATGCCGAGATGCCCGCCCGAACCCGACCCCACCGACCCGAAGGACACCCGCCCCGGATTGGCCCGCACATGCGCGAGGAAACCGGCCAGGTCGGTGACCGGCAGGTCGTTGTTCACCACCAGGAATTGCGGCCCGCGCACCAGCAGCGACACCGCCACCAGGTCGCGCACCGGGTCGTAGGGCAGGTTCGGATACAGCGCCGGCGCGGTGGACAGCGGCCCATTGATCGACAGGCCGATGACATGCCCGTCGGTCGCCTTGGCGATCGCGTCGGTGCCGATATTGCCGCCGGCGCCCGCACGGTTGTCGACCACCACGGGCTGGCCCAGCGCGCGGGCCAGGTGTTCGGACAGCACGCGGCCCGTCAGGTCGGGGCTCGATCCGCCGGGGAAGGGCACGACGAAGCGCAGCGGCCGGTCGGGCCAGGGGGCCTGGGCATGGGCAAGGCCCGGCAGCGTGAAGGCGGGCAGCACGGCGCCGAGGGCGCGGCGGGTCAGGGTCATGGCGGGTCCTCCGGCAGCGCGGCGGGCCTTGCCGTCGCGCGGGCAGTCGATTGGGGGCGCGGGATGAACCCGGCCCCGTGCGGCGTTTGCAGCATGGCACGGCCGGGTCGTCCAGCGGTGCCTGCACCTGCGACAGGCGGTCGCCGTGGCGCCGGATCGACGGGTAGCGGCGGATCGGCCCACCACAACCGTGGGCTGCTCCGACGCCGAATTCACCTTCATCTTTTGCTAAGTCCAGGGCATACATTCTGGACGGGTTCCCCCAGACGGAGCGCAACCCATGACTGCAATCCCCCGCCTCATGCTGCTGTGCGTCGCGTTGTTGTCCCTGCCAGGCTGCGCGACCCTGGCGATGAACGCCGCGCTGCGCGCCGCGCACCCGCAACCCGCCTGGAATGGCGAGGTGGCGGTGGCGACCGAACCGCCTGGCGGCCGCTGCACCGTGGCCCGCGGCGATCGCGTCATGGCCGAGGTGCCGGCCGCCCCTGCCTCGGTCCGCCTGGCGCGATCGTATGCCGAACTCGAAGTGCGCTGCGTCGCCGAGGGCTTCCTCGAAACCGCCGAGGTGCTGCGCCCGCGCGACGACCCGGCGGTGTTCCGCATGGCGCCGAACGGCGTGATCGGCGCGACGGCGACGGTTATCAGCCTCGCGTCCGCGCGGACCATGCGCTACCCGTCCGAGGTTACCGTGGCGATGGTGCCGGCAAGCTTCCCGAGCGAGGCCGCGCGCGAGCAGTTCTTCGCCACGCGCCGTGCCGCCGTGATGGCCGCGCGCGCCACCGAGATCGGCTTGGCGGAGGAACGCTGCCGGGCCGAGCGCGACACCACTTGCGATCCCTCGCTACTGGTGGCGCAGCGGCAGCAGGCGGAGGACCTCGCGCGGCTGGATGCCCTGCGGGGTGCGACGCAGGTGGGGGTGGCGACGGCCGCCCCGGCGGATGCGCTGCCCGACCCGCTGGCGGCGGCACCGGCACGCCCGCGGACTCTGCGCGTGGCCGACGCCGCGCCCTGACCCCTGACCCGCGGCGTGTCCCGCTGCCGGGATGCGCCGCTGCGGTCAGGTGCCCCGGCCCGCGGCAAGGGCCTCGGCCGGGCCCTGCTCTACTGCGCCTCCGCCACCAGCCGCCCGCCATGGATGAAACCGAAGGTCGGGAAGTTGGTCTGGCCGAGGTCGTTGGCCGGCGGATACCAGACGCGCACCAGCGACCAGTCGTTGCTGGGCGAGACATCCATCACCGGCTGGTCGCGTGCCACGCGGCCGCGGTTGCGCCCCGAAGCCCAGTTGGCGTGGTCCACGCGGATCTCGCGCGGGCCGACCACCCGGGTGACCACCGCAAGATGCCCGGACCGGTTGCGCTGCGTGCGCATGAACACCAGTACCGATCCCACGCGTGGCCGGCGGGAGCGGTCATAGCGGCCGGATTGCGCAGCGGCATCCCACCACTGCCAGGCATCCCCCTGCAGGTCGATGCCTGAACGCGCGCGGGCATAGGGCACGCAGGAGGTCTCGCCCCCCGCATAGCCAGGCACGCCTGTGCGCGGTGCGCTGCCGGAACTGCCACATGCTGCGAGTGCGAGCACACCCAGCATCGCGATCATGCGAAGCATGACCCCGAACCCCCTGATTCCCCTATATTCAGTTTAGCGGGAATTGGGGCGGAAGTTGAGCACGACGGAACGGCCGCACCCCATTCGGGGCGCGACCGTTGCATTCATGCACGTGCACCGGTCAGGCCAGCGTGGTCAGGTCCTGGAACCAGTGCTGCGCCGGCACGTAGCCGCGCACGTTCCGGCCCAGCGCCTTGGGGTTGGTGTCGTGCACCACGAAGACCCAGAGCGCCTCGTTCACCGCCTTCTCGTGCACGCGGCGCATGATCGCATCCTGCTCCGCCACGTCGAAGGATTGCATCGCGGCGTCGAGCATCCGGTCCATCTCGGCGTCCCGGTAATGGCCATAGTTCACGCCGACCGGGGCGATCTGGTTGGAATGGAAGAAGCGGATGAAGGCGTAGAGCGGGTCACTGGTCAGGTAGGCCACGTTGTTGGCGGTGATGTTGCCCGCGCGGCTGATCTCGCCGGCCGCGCCCTGGCGCCAGGCGGTGTAGAGCACTTCCAGTTCCACCACCTGGAATTCGACCTGGATGCCGACCTCGCGCCAGGCGGACTGGATGTATTCGTTCATCGGCATCGAGACCATCTGCCCCGACCCGCCGGTGGGCACGATGAAGCGCGTGCGCAGCGGGTTCTGAGGCGAGAAGCCGGCCTCGCGCACCAGGCGGCGCGCTGCGTCCAGGTCGGTCTTGATCTGGAATTCGGGCCGGCCGAACCAGGGGGATGACGGGTCCACCACGCCGACCGCGGGCTTGGCCAGGCCGTTCAGCAGCGCCACCACCTCGTCGCGGTTGATCGCCAGGTTGGCGGCGCGGCGCAGGCGCACATCGCGCCAGGGCGAACCCTCCAGCAGCGACAGGTGATAGTTCCACACATGCGGCGTGACGTTCTCGACGATGCGCGCGCCGGATTGCCGCAGGCGGGGCAGCAGGTCGGGAGCGGGGCTCTCGATCAGGTCTAGCTGGCCTGAAATGAGCGCGTTCGATCGCGTCGTCGTCTCGGGGGCCACCACCAGCATGATTCGGTCCACCTTGGGCATTCGCGTCGGGTCCCAGTAGGCCGTGTTGCGCACCAGTTCGGCGCGTTCGCGCGGGACAAGCCGGGCCAGGCGGAACGGGCCCGTGCCCGAGGGTTCGTTCGCGAAGCGCTCCCAGGAATTGCCCAGGCGCGCGTACTGCGCCGGCGAGGAGATCAGGAACCACAGCATCTGGTAGGGGAAGAAGCTGTCCACCGCGCGGGTGGTCACCTCGACCGTCATCGCATCCACGCGGCGGTAGGACGCGACGGAGGGCAGTCGCGGGCGGACCTGCGCGGCCTGGCGCTGGTCGAAATGCGGCGCCTGGTTGTTCAGCACCTTGTCGAAATTCCAGATCACCGCATCGGCGTCGAAGTCGGAGCCGTCGTGGAACTTCACGCCCGCGCGCAGGCGGAACACCCACTTGCGGCGGTCGGCGGGGTCGGATTCCCAGGAGGTGGCGAGGCCCGGCATCAGCTTGCCCGGCCGGTCGGCCACGTTCATTTCCCAGGCAACCAGCGGATCGTAGATGGTGTGGCCGGTGAACTGGTAGGCGCCGGCGCCACGGTCGGGCTGGCCGGTCGTCTGGGGGATGTCCGCCATCGAGATGCCGTAACGAAGCACGCGCTCGCCCGCGGTTTGGGCATGGGCGGTGCCGATCGCCTCCGGCATGAGCGGTGCGGCAAGGCCGGAAGCGCCCGCGCCCATGAGGGCGCGGCGCGAGAAGCGGGAAAGCGACATGGATGCGAAGCCCCGAGCGGTTGTGGTTGCGCCCGGGTTGGCAAGTCGCGTGCCGCGCGCGGGGCGCGGCACGCGGGGGCCGGTCAGGCCGGCGTGAACATCGGCACCGGGGCGCCGCCGTCTTCCGTGGCCTTGAACACCAGCTTCACCTTCTGGCCGATCTTCAGCGCATCGAGGTCGCAATCAACGATGTTGGTGAACATCCGCGGGCCTTCGTCGAGTTCGACATAGGCCGGCGCGTGGGGTTCCTTCGAGCGCATCACGGTGAAGGAGTAGATCGTCCCGGTCCCCTTCGCCTCGACCAGTTCCACGTTGTTGGACAGCGTGAAGGGCGAGCAGCCGCGCGGATACCAGAAGTGCTTGCCGGTATCCTTGCACAGGCCGATCAGGAAGCGGCCCTCGCGGGCGGCGTCCCAGAACGGCTTGGTGGTGGGGTCTTCCTTGGGCGCCGGGATGGCGCGGTTGGCAGCCTGCGTGGCCATCGTGATCACTCCCGCTCCATGATGAGGGTCGCACCGCCGTGGCGATGGCCGAGCAAGCCGCCCACGCCGTTCGCCAGCGCCAGCTTGCAGCCCTGGACCTGCACCTTCGGGTGCGCTTCGCCGCGCAGCTGGCGCACCGCCTCGATCACCTTGGTCATGCCGCCGCGGTTGGCCGGGTGGTTGTTGCACAGCCCGCCGCCATCGGTGTTGAAGGGCAGCTTGCCGACGCCGGAGATCAGGTTGCCGTCGGCGACGAAGGCGCCGCCCTTGCCCTTCTCGGCGAAGCCCAGATCTTCGATCTGCATCAGCACCGTGATGGTGAAGCTGTCGTAGATGGAGGCGTACTGGATGTCCTTGGGCGTGACCTTGGCTTCCGCGAAGGCGGTCGCGCCGGACTGCTTCACCGCCGAATAGGTCAGGTCGATGCCGCCGCCGGCCTGATTCTTGGTGGCCTCACCGCAGCCGAGCACCTTGACCAGCGGGCGCTTGAGCGACTTCGCGATTTCCGGCCGCGCCACGATCAGCGCGCCGCCGCCATCGGAGATGACGCAGCAATCGAGGCGGTGCAGCGGGTCCGCCACCATCGGCGAATTCACCACATCCTCGACCGTGACCACCTTCGGCAGCATGGCGTGCGGGTTGTGCTGCGCGTGCTGCGAGGCGGCGACCTTGATCCAGGCGAGCTGTTCCGAGGTCGTGCCGTATTCGTACATGTGGCGCGCGGCGACGTTGGCGTAGGAGGTGACGACGGTGCGCGCCATCGGGATCTCGAACGGATCGTCCGGAATATTGGGCGCCCAGGAGCGCGGCACGGTGCCCGTCGCCATGCCTTCGGCGCGGGGCCGGCCGGCCAGCGTGATGAGCGCGATGTTGCAGCGCCCTTCCTTGATGGCCTGTGCCGCGTGGCCAACGTGCATGACGTAGGAGCAGCCGCCCATGTCGGTGGAATCGACGTGGCGGAGCTTGGTCAGGCCCATGTAGTCGGCCTGGTTGATCGGCCCGAGGCCCGGCGCGGCGCCGGTGCAGAAGAAGCCGTCGATGTCGTCCTTGGACAGGCCGGCATCCTGCAGGGCGCCGAAGGCGACCTCAGCATGGAGTTGCGCGACCGACTGGCCCTCGGCCTTGCGCGTCGGGTGCTCGAAGGCCCCGACGATATAGGCTGCGCCGTTGATGCTCATGGCGGGGCTGTTTCCTCCTGCTTCGTGTGTGGGCGCAGGGAAGCAGCCGTGGCGGTGGCTGTCGAGGGGGCGGACGCGCGGGTTGGGGAACGGATCGCGCAGCGATCCGTGATCGCACGGCGCGACCGCGCCCAGACCATCAGCCGCGCCGGGCGCGCCAATGCGTGGCGCGCAGCAAGGGCCGCGGACGCGGCCCGCCCGCCGTCTGAGGGCCATGCAAAAAGTCTCCCGCCGGGCGCCGTGCAGGATGCATGGCGCCCGGCGGGTTTCGCTGCCGGCTGGGGGGCAATATCAGCGCGGCAGGAACTCGGCGAAGTATTCGTAGCTGTCGGCGTTCATCTGCGCCGCGGCGGGATCGTCCTTGGCCAGCGCTTCCGCGCCGCGGGGCTGGTAGGCGTGGTCGCGCGTGCCAAGCGCCAGGTGGCTCATCTCATGGATGACGATGCCGCCCTGGTTGTCCTGGCCGGTGCGCCCGGCGCTGAAGAAGGTCGGGCAGAAGCCCATGACCTCCCGCGCATTCCCGCCCCATCGGACATAGGCGAAGGTCGCGCCGCGGCAGGCGCGCGCATGGTTGCATTCATAGGCGACGCGGTTCTCGCGTTCGTCCAGGCCGCGGGAGATGGCGCGGAAGTTCTTGGCGATGGCGCCGGCCGGGTTGGTGCCGAAGAAGCGCGCGAGGTGCGGGCGGATCGCCTCCGGCTCCAGCGTCAGCGAGGCGATCGACGCGTTGGTCATCTGCCGGGCATCGCCGAAGGCGCGGCGGATGGTGGCGCGCTGTTCGCTGGTGCAGGCGCCGTCAGCGCTCAGCGCCGGGCCCTGGCGTTCCCCGCCCTTCACACCCTGTGCCGCGAGCGGCAGCGGGGCCAGCATCAGCGTAGCGAGGGCGGCGGCGGTGGCGAGGGTCTTGCGCATCGGTCTCTCTGCCTTCCGTGGATCGGGTGGCAGGGAGATGATGCGTGCGCCGGGCACCCCCGGCGCTGAAACGATTCAGGCGGCGACGGTGGTACGGGTGCGCTTTTCCTTGGCGTTCCGCAGCAACGCGATGCCGCGGTAGATGCCGTGCACCATCTTGGAATACGGCATCACCAGGAAGAAGGCGAAGACCAGGCCGAGGTGGATCGCGAGCATCACGCCCATCGCGCCGGTGTGGCGGATGGCCAGCAGCAGCAGCCCCGTCGCCGCGATCAGGAACAGCAGCCCGAGCATCGCGAATTCGCCGCCCATCACCTTGCGCGAGACGGGGCCGGGGTCGGTGATGATCTTGGTATGCATGAGCCCCGCCGCGCCGAGCATCATCAGCACGCCGCCCCAGGTGCCGAACTGCACGGGCAGCGAGAAGAAAGCGTGCGGCGACTTCCAGCCGAGGAAATGGTGGTAGATCGCGCCGGTGGTGGTGGCCGCGAAGCACAGCAGGAAGCCGTACAGCAGCGCCTGGTGGAAATGGCGGCGCCGCTGCGAGAAGCCCTCATCGAGGTCGTTGCAGCCATGCCCGCCGCCGCCGAGGTTGCGCAGCGTCAGGATGTCGACGGTCGCTTCCACGGCAGGCGCGGGCGCGAAGGACCCCCCCATGCCGCCAGTCGCGCGCCAGTAGCTCCGCGCGCCCATCGCCATGGCAAACACGCCGTAGCCGAAGGTGAGCGTCGCGAGCGACACCATCAGCCAATAGGGGATGATGCGGAAGAAGGCGCCGACGCCGGTCTGTGCCGAATACAGCACCGCCGGGTCCTGCAGCGCAGCCACCAGGATGAGCGTGATGGCGATGCCGAGCGACGCCGCCAGCGTGACCAGCGTGCCGTTGCGTTCAAAAGCGCGCCCCATCGGCGCCGGCCAGGCGTGCTGCGCGTAGGATTCGTGGCGGAGTTCCGCGAAGGTCGCTGGGATGTTGATGCCGAAGGCATGCGGCGGCGCGTACTGGCAGGCGTGGTAGCAACCCTTGCAGCCGTGACACAGGTTGGCGAGGTGCGTGAGGTCGGCCTCGGCGAAGGACCGGCGCATCGCCATGGCGGGAAACACCGCGCAGTAGCCTTCGCAATAGCGGCAGGCGTTGCAGATCTCCATCTGCCGCCGGGCTTCGGCGACGGTTTCCGATTCAGTTCCGGGCTGCACGCGCTGCTTCCTCCCCCGCGATGCGGCCGAAGACGGTGCCGATCGTCATGCCGAAGCCGGCGAGATATCCCTGGCCGAGGATGTTGCCGGACATGATCTCCCCGGACGCGAACATGTTCGCGCTGGGCTTGCCGTCGGCCATCATGACCCGCGCGCGCTCGTTCACCTTCACGCTCAGGAAGGTGAAGGTGATACCGGGCTTGAGCGGGTGGCAGTAGTAGGGTGGCGTGTCGATGCGCCGCGCCCAGTGGGATTTCGGCGGCTCGAGGCCCTCGGTGCGGCAATCGTCCAGCGTCTGCGCGCTGAAGGTGCCCGGGCGCACGGCGGCGTTGTAGTCGTCCACGACCTTCTGCAGCTTCGCCGCGTCCAGCCCGATCATGCCGGCGAGTTCCGCGATGCTGTCCGCGCGATACGGCGGAAATACCGGCGGCAGGTAGTTGAGCTGCGCCTGGCTGTCGTTGATCGCGAAGGCGACTTGCCCCGGCTGCTGCGCGATCAACCGCCCCCAGATGGCGTAGCGCTTCGGCCAGACATCCTGCCCCTCGTCGTAGAAGCGTTCGACGTTGCGGTTCACCACGATCGCGAAGGGCACGCAGTCGAGCCGCATGGCGAGGCCACCATCTTCCATCGGTGCGCGGGCGTCGTTCGCGACGGCATGGAACTGCGTGGGGTCGCCCACTTCCTGTACGCCGGAGGCCAGCATGTCCTTCAGGATGCGCCCCTGCGCATAGGGCGTGCCGCGGATCTGGAAATTGTCGGCGGCGTCGCCCCAGTATTTCCGCAGCCATTCGCGGTTGGCCTGGAAGCCGCCGGACGAGGCGACGAACGCCTTGAAGCGCAGCCGCGCAGGGAAGCCGCGGTGGGAGACGATGGCCTCGGTCGCGAAGCCGTCCTGGACTTCGATGTGCTGCACCTCGGTGTCGTACAGGATGACCACGCCGAGGCGTTCGGCGGTGCGATACAGCGCATTCACCAGCGCCTTGCCGCCGCCGAGGAAGAAGGCGTTGGTGCGGCTGAGCGACAGCGTGCCTGACAGCGAGGGCTGGAATACCACGCCGCATTGTTCGAGGAAGCCCGGCGCGTGCTGCGACGCACGGATGCACATGCGCGCCAGTGCCTCATCCGTCTTGCCGCCGGTCACGCGGTTCAGGTCGTCCCAGTATTCTTCTTCCAGGTAGCTGTCGGTCAGCACGCCGGTCGGGCCCGGGTGCAGCGCGCGCAGGTTGCGGGTGTGGCGCGAATTGCCGCCGCGCATGGACCGCGGCGCGTGTTCGGCGAGCACGACGGTCGCCCCCGCCTGGCGGGCGGTGATCGCGGCGCAAAGGGCGGCATTGCCGCCGCCGGCGACCAGCACGTCGAAGGTCTGGGTCAGGTCCGCCATGGCGGCGCGGCTCCCGTGGTTCAAGGCTATGTATACAGATGTATCCAGAGATGTCCAGGGCGTGCCATACTGCCCGCATGGACGGTTCCACCCCCGTGCGCGACCTCGGCGAGGCCGCCTATGCCCGCATCCGCGCCGCCATCCGCGACGGGTCGCTTGCACCTGGCGAACGGTTGACCGAGGTCGATCTGGCCACGCGCTTCGGCGTCTCACGCACGCCGGTGCGCCAGGCGATCGCGCGGCTCGAGGCCGAGGGACTGCTGACGCATGAGGCGCGCCGCGGCCTGGTGGTGACGCGCCCCGACCACCAGCAGGTGGTGGAACTGTACGTCATGCGCGAAGTGCTGGAAGGCGCCGCGGCGCGCCTGGCGGCCCAGCACGCAAGCGAGACCGAGATCGCCGCCATGGCCGAGATCGTCGGCGCCGAACCCGCCGCCTTCGGCGATGCCGCCGCGCTGGCGGAGGTGAACCAGCGGCTGCACGGGCTGCTGTATCTGGCGGCGCACAACCGGTACCTGCTGCGCAGCCTCGAGCAGCTCGCCGCCACCATGTCGCTGCTGCCGAGCCTGCTGACGCGCGACGGGCGCGCGCAGGCGGCGCATGCGGAACACCGCGCCATCCTGAAGGCAATCGGCAAGCGCGATGGCGACGCCGCCGAGGCCGCCGCACGCGCCCATGCCCGCGCGGCGCAGAAGCATCGCCTCGCCTGGATGGTCGGCACGCTCGGCGTGCCGCGCGCGACACCCGGTTGACAGGCCCCGCCGCGCGCCGAAGTCTGCCGCGCATGACATGCCTTCGCTTCGCCCTGCTGGGCCTGGTCCTGCTCGCCGCACCGGCGCGCACGCAGTCGCTGACCATGGCGGTGGAGGCCCCCTTCGGCCTCGATCCTCATTTCCTGTTCGCCGGGCCGAACATGGCCGCGGCGCGCCAAGTCTACGACAGCCTGATCAACCGCGACGCCGAGAGCCGCTTCGTGCCAGGCATCGTCGAGCGCTGGGAAGCGACAGGCCCGCAGGAATGGACCCTGCACCTGCGTCGCGGCGTGACCTTTCATGATGGCAGCCCCTTCACGGCGGAGGATGTCGCCTTCTCGATCGCGCGCGTGCCGAACGTGCCGAACAATCCCGGCCCCTATACCTCGAACCTGCGCACCATCGCGCGTGTCGAGGTGGTGGACCCGCACACCGTCCGCCTGCACACAGACCAGCCCAACCCGGTGCTGCCGGGGCAGCTGACCAACATCTTCGTGGTGTCGAAGCACGTGGCGGAATCGGCCACCACCGCCGACTTCAACGCCGGGCGCGCGGCGATCGGCACCGGGCCCTTCCGCGTCGAGCAGGCGCGCGGCACGGAAGGCATGAGTGTGTTGCGCAACGAGCGCTACTGGGGCGAGGCGCCGGCCTACCAGCGCGTGAACATCCGCGTCATCGGCAATGATTCCGCGCGGCTCGCGGCGCTGCTCAGCGGCGATGCCGACCTGGTCGAGAGCGTGCCGCCCACCGACGTGGAACGCCTGCAGCGCGATGCGCGCGTCAGCGTCTTCCGGCGCAATTCCGACCGCATCATGTACCTGCTGCCGAATGTCCGGCTCGACCAGTTCCCGCTGCTGACGGACACCGCCGGCACGCCACTGCCGCGCAACCCGCTGCGCGATATCCGCGTGCGGCAGGCGCTGTCGCTGGCCATCGATCGCCAGGCGCTGGCCGCACGCGCGCTCGACGGCCAGGCCGTCCCCACCGTGCAGATGGTGCCCGAGCAGTTCGGCGGCTTCGATGCGACCCTACCCCTGCCCGCCGCCGATCCCGTCCGCGCCCGCGCGCTGCTGGCCGAGGCCGGCTATCCCGATGGCTTCGGCATCACCATCGGATGTTCCAACAACCGTTATGTGAACGATGCGCGGGTCTGCCAGGCGCTGGGGCAGATGCTCACGCGCGCCGGCTTCCAGGCGCGCGTCGAAACCCAGCCCTGGAACGTGTTCTCGCCGCGCACCCAGTCGCATCGCAACGACCTGCCGCTGAGCCTCTATGGGCTGTCGCTGTCGTCGTCGCGCGATGCGTCCTACATCCTCGCCACGGCGGTGCACACGCGCATCCCGGAGCGCGCCTTCGGCCAGGGCAATCGCGGCGGGTTCTCGGATGCGCGCATCGATGCGCTGATCGATGGCGTGATCGGGCTGGGCGGCGAAGGACGCGAGGCCGAATTGCGCCGTGTGGCGCGCGAGGCCGGCGACGCGCTGCCCTTCATCCCGCTGTACAACCAGGTGGTGGTCGTGGCGGCGCGGCGCGGCATCACCTACGTGCCGCGCATGGACGAACAGATGGTGGCGCAGAACGCGCGGCCGGCGCCGCGCTGATCCGCCGCTACTTCACCGAGGAGAACGCGGTCGGCTGCAGGATCGCGCTGCTGACATTGGCCAGGATGGGGCCGTCCTTCTCGCTTTCGGCGCGCTTGGCGATCCATTCCGGATCGGCCTGGAAGGCATTCCACTTCGTCTCGCGCTCAGCCAGCGATTCCCAGGCCAGCAGGTAATGCAGGTCGAGGTTCGATTCGCCGATCACCGTGGTCCAGAAGCCCGCCTGGCGGATGCCGTGGCGCTGCCAGATCGGCAGCGTGGAATTCTGGAAACGATTGAGCAGCGCCGGCAGGCGGCCGGGCAGGCAGCGATAGATCCGCAGTTCGTGCAGCATGGTCGTTCTCCCGTGGTGGTTCAGCGCCCGGCCGGCAGCAGCCCGGCGCGGCGCAGGCCGGCGCGTTCGAATTCGTAGGACGCGGGCTGCGCCGCCTCGAAGGCCGCGGTGTCCAGGTACAGGCGCGGCAGGTTGAAGCGCTCCATGACGGCGCGCACGGCGTCTTCTTCCAGCGCGTCGCGGAAGGCGTCGTGCAGGCGCCGCACCACGGCGGGGTCCATGCCGCGCGGGCCGCCGATGCCGTAGGGACTGTCCACCACCAGGTCGATGCCGGCCTCGCGCAGCGTCGGCACATCGGGGAAGCGCGGCATGCGCGTGGCCCCCCACACGACCAGCAGACGGAAGCGCCCATCCGCCACCAGCGGCGCCCAGCCCGAGGCATCCGCCACCACATCCACCTGCTTGGACAGCAGCGCGGTGGTGAGTTCCCCGCCACCGCGATAGGGCACGTGGGTCAGTTCCACCCCGGCGCGCTGCATGATGTCGAGCATCGCCATGTGCTGCACCGATGTCGGCCCCAGCGTGCCGTAGGTCAGCCGCCCGGGTGCGGCGCGCGCGGCGGCCAGCACGTCGTCCAGCGTGCGCCACGGGCTGTCCGCGTTCACCACGATGCCGTGCACCGACCCGCTGAGCTGCACGATCCAGGTGAAGTCGGTCAGGGAATTGAAGGATGCGCGCTCATTCGCCAGGACGAAGCGGTGCACGCCGCCGAACAGCTGCGCCAGCGTGTAGCCGTCCGGCCGCGCATCCTTCAGTGCCGCGGCGCCGAGCGTGCCGGAGGCGCCAGGCCGATTCTCCGGCACCACCGGTTGGCCCAGGCGCCGCCCCGCGGCATCGGCGATGGCGCGCAGGAAGACATCGGCGGAGGCCCCCGGCGGCCAGGGAATGAACAGGCGGATCGGCCGGTCGGGGAAGGCGCCTTGCGCCAGCGCGGGCGCGGCCAGCAGCATCGGGGCCGCGAGCAATGCGCGGCGCGTGGCGGGTGCATCGGCCATTGGCGAAAATCCTCGGCGGTTGCGGCGATGCTCGCAGGCAGCGCCGCCGAGTCAAGCCGGGCTACAGGATGAACCAGCCGGCATTCGCCACGCCCGGGCCGGCGATCAGGATCTGCAGGTCCGCCACGCCGTCGCCGTTGTTGTCGCCCTGCGCACGCCACACGCCCGGTGATGCGGCAGTCACGCGCAACTGCCCCGCGCTGGCCGCGCCCGCCGCGCCCGCCGCGCCGAAGGCGGCGGTGCCGATGAAGGCGAAGGCATCGTTGGCCGGCGTCAGCGCATTCGCGTCGACGAAGGACAGGTCGACACGGTCGAGGCCGACGACGCTGAATTCGTTGATCCTGTCGCTCGCGGCCACGGTGCGGTCGGCGGCGGACAGCAGCCGGAAGCGATCCGCCCCGTTGCAACCGGTCATGGTGTCCGCACCCGCGCCGCCCACCGACGTGTCGATGCCGATGCCGCCCGAGAGCGAATCATCCCCCGCCCCGCCATTCAGGACGTTGTCCAGCGCATTGCCCACCAGGGTGTTCGCGAGCCCGTTGCCGGTCCCGGTGACCAGCGTGGACCCCTGCAGCACCAGCACCTCGACATTGGCGGCAAGCGTATGCGCCGTGCCATCCGTCGCGATCACGGTGTCTTGGCCCTGGTTCAGCCCTTCCACCACCACGTCGCCGGTGGTCACGATGTAGATGTTGCTGTCCGCGCCACCCACCAGCCGGTCGATCCCCGCCCCGCCATCGAGCGTATCGCCGCCGGTGAGCCCGGTCAGCGTATCGGCGCCGATGCCGCCGGTGATGGCGTTGGCGAGCGGATTGCCCTTCAGCGCCTGCGCTGTCGCGGCGGTGCCGGCGCAGCCCGTGGCGGAGGCGCCGCGGGACGGCGCCGGCCGTGGTGGGCAGTGCGCCGGCTACAGCAGGAACCACCCTGCCACCGGGCTTGCCGTGCTGAGGATGTCGATCGCCACATCCGCCGCGCCGTCGCCGTTGATGTCGCCCTCGGCGCGCCAGGTCCCGGCGCCATTGGCCGCCACGCGCCACTGCGCCGCACCTCCCGCGCCGCCGCCGGAGAAGGCCGCCGCGCCGATATAGACGAAGGCCTGGTTGCCGCCGGTGAACGCATCCGCATCGATGCTGCGCAGGTCCACCCGGTCGAGCCCGCCCGCGACCGTGCGCGCGAAGTCGAGGATGCGGTCAGGCGTCGCCACCGTGCTGTCGTCCGCGGCCAGCAGGCGGAACACGTCGTTGCCCGCGCCGCCCGAGAGCGTGTCAGCCCCCGCCCCGCCCACCAGCGTATCGGCGCCCTGCCCGCCCAGCAGGCTGTCGTTGCCAACGAGGCCCGACAGCTGGTTCGCGCCGGTATTGCCGACCAGCAGGTTGTCCAGCCCGTTGCCGGTGCCGCGCAGCAGCGTGGTGCCCTCCAGCACCAGCGCCTCGAGGTTCGCACCGAGCGCCGCGGCGGTGCCGGTGGTGGCCACCACCGTATCGTTGCCCTGGCCTGCGAATTCCACCACCACGTCGCCGGTGGTGGTGACGTAGCGGTCGTCGCCGATGCCGCCCGCCAGGCGGTCGATGCCCGCGCCGCCATCGAGCGTGTCCGCACCTGCCAAGCCGGACAGCGTATCGGTGCCCGCGCCGCCGGTCAGAGCATTGTCCAACGTGTTGCCGGTGAAGCGGTGGGCGATGGCGTTGGTCGCGGCCACCGCCTCGAAATGCGCGCCCAGCGTCAGCGTGGCGAAGGTGGTGCGCAGCGTGTCGAAGCCCTGGTTGGCGAGTTCCACCACCACGTCGCCGGGCTGGTCGAGGACATAGACATCATCGCCTGCGCCACCCAGCAGCTGGTCGATGCCGCCCAAGCCCGAGAGCGTGTCCGCGCCATCGCCACCCGCCAGCGTATCGGCGAAGGCGCCCCCGGTGATGGCGTTGTCCAGCGCATTGCCGGTGAAGCGATGCGTGGTGCCGCCGGCCGCCGCCACGTCATCGAGATGGGCGCCGATCACGTAGATCGCGCGCGCGGTCAGCACCAGGTCACGGCCCTGGTTCGCAGCCTCGATCGCGAGGTCGCCGGTATCCTCGAGCACATAGGTGTCGTTGCCCGCCCCGCCGACCATACGATCCGCCGCGGCGCCGCCCTGCAGCCAGTCATGGCCTTGCGCGCCGGCCAGTGTGTCGGCGCCGCCGCCGCCGAACAGGCTGTCATTCCCGGTGCCGCCGGTCAGCGCATCGGCCTGTCCGGAGCCCAGCACTGCCTCGATGCCGGCGCCGATGCTATCGCCCTGCGCATCGCCGCCGAGGCCGCTGCGCAGCGCCAGGTCGACGGTAACGGCGGAGAGCGATCCCGCGTAGGTCAGCGTATCCGCCCCGCCGCCGCCGGTGATGGTGTCGGCGTCGGCGCCGCCGTCCAGCAGGTCGGCGCCGGCGCCACCGCGCAGCACGTCGGCACCGATGCCGCCCCGCAGGGTGTTGGCGCCGGCCTGGGCCGTGACGGAGTCATCGCCGGCGCCACCGTCGAGCCAGTCGTTGCTGGTGCCGAAATCGCCGAAGGCCATCAGCGTGTCGGCGCCGTCGTTGCCCAGGATGGTCTCGGCCACCGTGTCGTTGGCGATGATGGCATCGGCGCCGGACCCGCCGGCCAGCGCCTCGAACCCCGCGGCGATGCTGTCGCCCTCGGCCTCGCCGCCGCGGGCCGAGAGGAAATACAGGTCGATCGACACGCCGGCGGTGTCGGCGGCGTAGGAGAGCCAGTCGGTGCCGGTGCTGCCGTCGAGCAGGTCAGTCCCGATGCCGCCGGCCAGCGTGTCGTCGCCCTCATGGCCCAGCAGCGTGTCGATGCCGTCCCCGCCCAGCAGGCTGTCGGCGCCGCCGAGGCCCTCGATCCGGTCGGCCCCGGCGCCGGGGCGCGCCGCGCCGGCGGTGTTGACCAGCGGGGCGATGGTGTCGTTGCCAGCCGTGCCGGTGATGTCGGTCATGGTCCGCCTCCGTTCCGGGGCGAAACTGGCGGCGAGGGGTTAACCGCGTGTGAAGCCGGGCGCGCGCCGCTCAAATGACAGGTCGGCGATCCCGGCGCAGTCTGCGCAGCGCACGAATCGCTGGAGCATGACGATGGACTTGCCGACCTACGAGACACTGGCGCTGGACGCCGCCGAGCCGCATGTGCTGGTGGTGCGGCTGAACAGGCCGCATGTGTCGAACGCGCTGAACACGCAGATGGGGCGCGACCTGCATGCGCTGTGGTCGCACCTGATCGCCGAACCGGGTGGGGTGCGCTGCGTGGTCTTCACCGCCGCCGGCGAGAAGGCCTTCTGCGGCGGCGGCGACCTCAAGGAACGCAACGGCATGACCGATGCGCAGTGGCGCCACCAGCACGAGATTTTTGAGCGCGCCTATTGGACGATGCTGGACTGCCCGATCCCGATCGTCGCGGCGGTCACCGGCCATGCCTATGCCGGAGGGCTGGAAATGGTGCTGGCGTCGGACTTCGCCTATGGCGTGGCGTCCGCGCGCTTCGCGTTGACGGAAGTGACCATCGGCATCATGCCGGGCGCGGGCGGGACGCAGACGCTGCCGCGCATCGTGGGCGAACGCCGCGCCAAGGAGATCATCCTGACCGGGCGGCCCTTCACGGCGGCGCAGGCACTGGATTGGGGCATCCTGAACCAGGTGTTCGACACGCGCGAGGCGCTGCACGAAGCGGCGATGGAGACCGCGCGAACCATCGCGCGCAACGCCCCGCTGTCGGTGCGCCAGGCCAAGCGGTCGATGCATTACGGGCTGCAGATGGACATCCGCACCGCGCTGCGGTTCGAGATCGAATGCTACAACCAGCTGGTCGGCACCGAGGACCGGCACGAGGGCATCGCGTCATTCAACGAGAAGCGCAAGCCGGTGTTCAAGGGGCGGTAGAGCGGACGCCGGCCGGGTGGAATCACCTGGTCGGGTGACGATGCCCGCGAACAGATCGGCGTTGCGCGCGCCGATGCGAGCGGCGGCGGCGCGAGTGCGGCGCCGACCGGCGCGGGCGCCCCGCCGGTCGCCGATGTCCCGACGCCGCCGGCTTGATCCAGGCGCGACGTCAGCGGGCCAGGTAGGCCCGTGCGGCGGCGATCTCCTGGCGCGAGGCATCGCCGGCGCCGGCAACGTCGATCAGGCTGGCATAGAGCCGCCGCGCTTCGTCGCGATTGCCGGCCGCATCGGCCGCACGGGCAGCGCCGTCAATAGCACGCAGGCGGCGCGGTTCGGTACGCTGCACCGCCTCGAATTCGGCCAGCGCCTGGGCGGGCAGGCCGGCCTCCAGCAGCGCCTCGGCGTACAATTCGCGCGCCGGCGCGAGCGGGCCGGGCGTGATGGCGTGCTTGTCGGTGCGCGCCTCGCGTTCCGCCGCCGCGCGCAGCGTCGCGAGCCCGGCCTCCCGCTGCCCGGCGGCGAAGGCCTGCCAGCCCGTGGCGGCCTCGCGCTGGATCGTCACCTGCTCGGCCCAGTAGGGGTCGCGGCCGGTCAGCGCCTCGGCGATGCGGGCGAGGGCCGCGATGTCGGCCGTCGCGTCCTGCGGACGGCCGACGCGCGACAGGCCGATGGCCCGGGCGAAATGGGTCAGGGCCTCGGTGAAGGCGGCGTTGGGCGCCGGGCGCGGCGTCAGCGCCGCGGCCTCGTCCCAGGCGCCGCGTTCCAACGCATAGCGCGCCGGCATCGCCGCCATCGCGAAGGCATAGGCGAGGCGCGCAGGCCCGTCGAAGCGCAGCGCCTGCGCCTCCTGCAGGGCCTGCGCGGCGGCGCCATCCTGCCCGGTCTGGAGATAGGCGTAGACCATGTAGTCGTAAGCATGCAGCGTGTCGTCGGCTTCCCGGGCGCGCGTCGCGAGTTCGGCGGAGCGGCGGTTGCTCGCGACCGAATCCTCCCAGCGGCCGATGCGCGTGTAGATGTGCGATGGCATGTGCAGCGCATGCGGCGCGTCCGCGGCCAGCGTGCCGTATCGGTCGGCCGCGCGCACGCCGCGCGCGGCCAGCGCCGGGTAGTCGTTCAGGTGAATCAGGTAGTGGACGATGCCGGGATGGTCGGGCTGGCGCACCAGTTCGCGTTCCAGCATCTCGGCACCACGCAGCTGGTCGGCGTAGCTGCGGTCGGCCGGCGAGGATGCGACGCCGAGCAGCAGCGCATAGAGGATGGTGGCCTCGGCATCATCGGGGAAGCGTTCGCGCAGCTGGCCCATGGCATCGCGATAGGCGACCAGGCGCGCGCGATGCCCAGGCGCATCGTCGCCGGCGAAGACGAGTGCCAGCGCGTCGATATACGCGGCCTCGCGCGGGGTGCGGGCACCGATGCGCTTCGCCTCCGCCAGCAGCGCGCGGCCATTGCGCAGGTTCTGCGGCGGCGGCGGACTGTATGGGTTGGTCAGCAGCGTCAGTGCCTCGCCCCAATAGGCCATGGTGCAGCCGGGATCGGCCTGGCGCACCTGGCGGAAGGCCTCGCCGGCGACCTGGTACCAGAAGGAATGCTGCAGCAGCATGGCGTGGTTGAAGTCGGCCTGCGCCGCCGCGTTGCACTGCACGGGGAAGTTCACCGTGCCGAGGGTGCGATGCGACGTCGATTGCGCGTCGGCCGCCCAGGGGACGAGGCAGGCGAGTGCGATGCCGCCGGAGAGAAGGATCCTGTCGAGGCTGCGATTGCGCATGGCTGGATCTCCCGTTGCGGGGCGCCGCGCGGACGGAGGACGGGACGCCCCTCGCGCGCCGCTCGCATCGCGGGAATGGTTGCGCCGGTCGGCGGCGCAGGGTCAAGGAAATGCAGGCCGACCGATGATTGCGAATGAAGATTCCCGCGCGCGTCAGTTCGCGCTGGCACCCGCCCGCGCGATGATCGGGCGCCACTTCTCGGTCTCGGCGCGGATCGTGGCGGTGAGTTCCTCGGGCGTGCTGGGTGCGGGTTCCAGCCCGTGCTTCGCCAGGTTCGATGCCACGTCGGGGTCGCGCATCGCCTCGTTCAGCGCGGCGTTGACGCGGTCCACGATGGGCCGCGGCAGGGCGCGCGGGCCCATCATGGCGTACCAGTTCGCGACCTCGTAGCCGGGCAGGTTCGCGGCTTCCGCCACGGTGGGCAGGTCGGGCAGCAGGGCGGATCGGCGTGGCGAGGGCACCGCCAGCGCGCGCAGGCGCCCGGCCTCGATATGCGGCAGCACGGTCGCCGCCGTGGCGACCGAGAAATCCACCTTGCCCGAGAGGATGTCGGTGATGAGCTGCCCGCCGCCGCGATAGGGCACATGGATGGTCTCGATCCCCGCCATCGAATCGAGCAGCGCGCCGCCGAGATGCCCCGCCCCGCCAACACCCGAGGAGCCGTAGGAGAGTTCGCCCGGCTTCGCCTTCGCCGCGGCGATCAGCTCGGCCAGCGTGCGCCATGGCTTCTCGGGCGCGACCACCAGGAAGTTCGTCACCTCGACCGACCGGCCGATGGCGGTGAGGTCGGTCATGACGTCGAAGGGCAGCCGCACCATCAGCGGGTTCATCACCAGCGAGGCGATGGTGCCCATCATCAGCGCGGTGCCGTCGGCCGGCGCATTGACGGTGGCTTCGGAGGCCAGGTTGCCGCCGGCGCCGGGGCGGTTCTCGACCACGATGGGCTGGCCGAGCAGCGTCTGCAGCTTCGCCCCGATGGTGCGGGTGGTGATGTCGGTGCCCCCGCCCGGGGCGAAGCCGACCAGTACGCGGATCGGCCGCGTGGGCTGCCACTGCGCGAGAGCGGGCGTGGCCAGGGGCAAAAGGGCGGTGGCGCCCAGCAGGCGGCGGGTGATCATGGCGTCGTCCTCCGGCCCTCGGGCGGGGCTTGCACACCAGCATAGAGCGGAACCGGGGCGCGTGAAGCCGCGCCGCATGGTTCAGCCGCCCAGCCCGCAGGCCGACAGGGCGGCGCGCATGTGCGGCGGTACCGGTGCCGTGGTCGCGAGCGGCGGGTCGAGCGGCAGGCCGATCGCGCGCGCCAGCAGGTGCAGCCCGCCGGGTTCGTCAGCGCCGTAGAACGGGTCGCCCAGGATCGGAAAGCCCGCCGCGGCGCAATGCACGCGCAGCTGGTGCGTACGGCCGGTGCGCGGCGCGAGTTCCAGCCAGGTGATGCCCGCGCCGCGGCCGAGCACGCGCCAGCGTGTCAGCGCAGGCTGGCCGTCGGGCGCGACCTCCATGCGCCAGCCGCGCGCCGCGCTGCTCGTCTTGCGCAGGGCGAGGTCGATGGTGCCGCTATCCGCCGCCGGGCCGCCGCGCACGCCCGCCCAATACGTTTTCTCGGCACGCCCCTCCGCGAAGATGCGCCCGAGCGCCCCCAGCGCCGGCTTGGTGCGGCCCAGCACCAGGCAGCCGGCGGTGTCGGTGTCGAGGCGATGCGCCGGCTGGGGCAGGTGGCGCTTGCCCATGCGCAGGGGTTCGAGCCAGTCATCGAGCGAGGCGCCGCCGCGCGGGCCGCGATGCACCGGCAGGCCGGCCGGCTTGTCCAGCACCAGCACATCGTCGCGCAGCAGCAGGATCCGATCGGCGATCGATGCAGGGAGCGCTTGGCGCGGGGGCGGCCGGCGTGGGACGCTGCGCTGCATCATGGCCTCACCTCCCCTGGTTATCTGTCTCGGCAACGTGGTGGCGGACCACACCTTCCGTGTCGAGGACGTACCCGCCCCGCCGGCCAAGATCGCCGCGCGGTCCTACAGCATCGGCCCTGGCGGCATGGCCGCCAATGCCGCGATCGCCGCCGTGCGCCTGGGCGGGCGCGCCGCCTTCTGGGGCCGGGTGGGCGATGACATGAACGGCGAACCCCTGGCCGCCGCGCTGGAAGCCGAGGGCGTGGACGTGACCGGGCTGCGGCGTGTGCCGGGCGGGCGCACGCCGGTCGGGGCGGTGCTGGTGGACCCGCGCGGGGAACGCACCATCGTCTCCTTCCGCGGATCGGGGCTGGGCACCGATGCGGCCTGGCTGCCGCTGGAGCGCATCCGCCAGGCCGGAGCGCTGTGCTGCGACCCGCGCTGGCCCGAGGGTGTCGCCGCCGCCGCCGCCGCCGCGCGTGAAGCGGGCGTGCCCGTGGTGCTGGATGGCGAACGCAGCGAGACGCGCATCCTGGTGGACCTGGTGCCGCGGGTCGACCACGCGATCTTCTCGGTGCCGGGGCTGGCTAATTTCCTGCCCGGGCGCGGACCGGAGGAAGGGCTGCGCCAGGCGCTGGCCTCCGGCCCGGTGAAGGTGGCGGCGGTGACGCAGGGCGAAAAGGGCGTGCTGTGGATGGCGGCCGGCGACGACAAGCCGACCCGCACGCCGGCCTTCGACGTGCTGGCCACCAACACCACCGGCGCGGGGGATGTTTTCCACGGCGCCTATGCGCTGGCGGTGGCGGAGGGGATGGACACGCCCCGCGCCATGCGTTTCGCGGCGGCGGCGGGTGCGCTGCGCGCGCGCGACGGTGCGACACCGACGCGCGCGATGGTCGAGGAGATGATGGCGGGCTGAGGCCCGGTCAGAGGTGCTTGGCGAAGAAGTCCAGCGTGCGGCTCTGCGCCAGGGCGGCGTCCTTGGCGGAATAGGACCCACGTTCGTCGCAGGCGAAGCCGTGGCCGGCGCCGGCATAGACATGGATTTCGACGCCCGGTTGGGCGGCGCGCACGGCCTCGACATCGCTCATCGGGATCGAGGCGTCGGTCTCGCCGAAATGCAGTTGGACGGGGCAGCGGGCGACCTCGTCCTTCGCCGCGGCCACGCCACCGCCATACCAGCCGGAGGAGGCGCTGAAGGCGGAGGTGCGCGTCGCGCCATGCCAGGCGACGGTGCCGCCCCAGCAATAGCCCACGATGCCGCGCTTCACCCCGCGCGGCAGGGCGGCGGCGGCGGCGAGGATGTCGAGCACGGTCAGCCCGGCGTCGATCTTCCCGCGCAGCTCGCGCCCCTGCGCCACGTCGGCGGCCTCGTAGCCGAGCTCGATGCCCGGGCCCACGCGGTCGAACAGGGCCGGGGCGATGACGGCGTAGCCCTCGGCAGCGAAGGCGTCGGCCACGTTGCGGATGTGGTGGTTCACGCCGAAGATCTCCTGCACCACGACCAGGGCGCGGTCGGCGTTCTGCGGGCCGGTGCGATAGGCGGCCAGGCGGTGGCCGTCGGCGGCGGTCAGCGAGATCATGGGCATGGGCGTTTCTCCTCGGGGGGCGTATCGTCGCTGGATGGCCGAGATCGTCAACCTGAACAAGGCCCGCAAGGCACGCGCGCAGGCGGAGAAGGCCGAACAGGCCGCCGCGAACCGGGCGAAGCACGGGCGGACCAAGGCGGAGAAGCAGAACGACGCGCGCGCCGAGGACCGCCGGCGCGCCATGCTGGACGGCGCGAAGCGCGAGGAATGATCCACCACATCCTTGCCGGCTTTCCGCCCTCCGTCTCGCCGTCGTCTCATGCGGTCGAGGCGGATGGCTTCGTCTTCCTGACCGGGCAGTTCCCGCGCGACATCGACGCACCGGACGCGCCGCTGCCCGAGGGCATCGCGCTGCAGACCGCGCGGACCATGGGCAACCTGGCCCGCGCACTCGGCGCGCTGGGGCTGGGCTTGCAGCACCTGGTTTCGGTGCGGGTCTACCTGACGCAGTTCGAGCGCGACTACGCGGCGATGAACCAAGCCTATGCCGCGGCGCTGCCCGCCGGCGGGCGGCCGGTGCGCACCTGCATCGGCGTCACCGCGCTGGTGCGCGGCGCGCTGATCGAGATCGAGGCGGTGGCGAAGCGGCCCTGAGCGGCGGCGCGTCGCCCGGAACGCGTTCTAGAACAGGCTGCGCGGGATGATGCCGCGTTCGCGCGCCTCGCGTTCGAGTTCATCGCGGAAATCCGGGTGCGCCAGGCCGATCAGCGCCTTCGCCCGTTCCGGCACCGACTTCCCCTTCAGGTTCACGATCCCGTACTCGGTCACCACGTACATCATGTCCGACCGCGGCGTGGTCACGATGTTGCCCGGTGTCAGCGCGGGCATGATGCGGGACTTGCGCACGCCGCGCCGTTCATAGGTCGACGCCAGGCAGATGAACGATTTCCCGCCCCTGGACGCATAGGCGCCGCGCACGAATTGCAGCTGCCCGCCGGTGCCGGAGATGTGGCGATGACCGTCGGATTCCGACGCTGCCTGGCCCTGCAGGTCCACCTGCGTCGTGTTGTTGATGGCCACCACCCGGTCGTTGCGCGCGATGATGTCGGGCAGGTTGGTGTCCTCGACCGGGCGGCACATGAAGTCGTCGTTGTCGCGCAGCGTGTCGTAGGTGGCGCGGCAGCCCAGCGAGAAGCTGTAGGTCACCAGCCCGCGATCGGTCGCCTTGCGGGCGCCGCTGACACGCCCAGCGCGGTAGAGTTCCACCAGGCCGTCATTCAGCATCTCGGTATGGATGCCGAGGTCCTTCACGCCGCTGTGCAGCAGCAGCGTGGTCACCGCATTGGGCATGCCGCCGATGCCGACCTGCAGGCAGGCGCCGTCCTCCACCTCGTTCGCGATCAGGCGCGCCACGGCACGGTCGACGTCGCTCGCCTCGGTGTTGGGGAGTTCGGGCATGGGGGCGTCCTCGCCCTCGATCAGGTAGTCCACGTGGGATCGGTGGACGCGCACCTGCGGCCCGACCACCGGGGGCATCTGCGGCGCGATCTCGAGCACCAGGACCGTCGCGCGTTCGATCACGGCAGGGTGCCAGATGCAGATCGGGCCGAGGTTGAAGTAGCCATCGGCGTCCATCGGCGCGGCCTTCATCACGGCGATGTCCACGCGGTCGATGAAGCGGCGGTAGTAGTCCGGGATCTCGCCGAGGTTGCACGGGATGTAGCTGACGCGCCCGGCATCGTGCTGCTTGCGGTCGTAGCCGGAGAAATGCCAGTTGAAGACACGGAAGATGCTGCTGTCGGGGTCGGCTTCGATCACCGCGCGCGGGCGCATCGACAGGCAGTTGCGGATGTTGACGTCGTGCAGTTCGCCGACGCGGGCGGCCAGCGCGCGGTCGAAGACATCGGGCTGGTTGAAGCCGGTCGTGTAGTCCAGCCAATGGCCGGGCCGCACCAGCGCGGCCGCCTGTTCGGGCGAAATCAGGCGCGGCGTCTTGCCGCCGGTGGTGGTGTGCATCTGGCCTCCCATGCCCCGTTCCGGGGTCGCCACGCTGTCTCCCAGAAAAGCGGCCGGGCGGAAAGCCTGGCCATGGCTGTCGAAATCGCCCCGGCCCGCGCGTCATGATGGCGGCGGCGATCAGGCCGCCCCGAACGGAGACCACGACGATGCAAGCGATGCTGATGATCTGGAGCGAGGAAGCGGCCTGGAATGCCATGCCGCCCGCGGCGCAGGCCGAGGCGATGGGCGCCTATCGCGCCTATGCCGAAGCGCTGCGCGAGGCCGGCGCGATGGTGGGCGGGGAGCGCCTGCTGCCGTCGGCCAGCGCCGCCACCGTCACGCTGCGCGACGGCGCGCCGCAGGTGCTGGACGGCCCCTATGCTGAGACGCGCGAACAGCTCGGCGGCTATTTCCTGATCGAGGTGCCGGACATGGAGGCGGCGATCCGCTGGGCGGCGCGCTGCCCCGGCGCAGCGCATGGCCGCATCGAGGTCCGTCAGGTCTGGCAGATGCCGGTCGCTGCGTGAACGCGCAGGCGGCGGCGGAACGAGCAGCGCGCCAGTCCTACGGACGGCTCCTTGCCTGGCTTGCTGCGCGCGGGGGCGACCTCGCGGCGGCGGAAGACGCGCTGGCTGATGCCTTCGCCGCCGCGCTGGTGCATTGGCCGGCGGCGGGCGTGCCGGACAGGCCGGAGGCCTGGCTGCTGACCACGGCGCGACGACGGCTGCTGGACCAGCACCGCCGCCGCGCCACCGCCCGCGCCGCCGCGCCCGACCTGCTGCACCAGGCCAGCCTGCCGCCAGATCCGCCGGCGGCCTTCCCCGACCATCGCCTGGCGCTGCTGCTGGCCTGTGCCGACCCGGCGGTCGACCCCGCCCTGCGCGCGCCGTTGATGCTGCAGGCCGTGCTCGGGCTCGATGCCGCGCGGATCGGTTCGGCCTTCCTGGTGGCGCCGGCGGCGATGGGCCAGCGCCTGGTGCGCGCCAAGCGCCGGCTGCGGGAGGCCGGTGCGCGCTTCGCGCTGCCCGAACCCGAGCACGTCGCGGACCGCCTGCCGGACGTGCTCGCCGCGATCTACGCGGCCTACGCCGCCGGTGCGGCGGATGGCGGCGATGCCGGCGCCCTCGCGGAGGAGGCGGAATGGCTGGCGCGGCTGCTCGCGGGCCTGGCGCCGCTGCAGCCCGAGGCGCTGGGTCTGGCAGCGCTGCTGCTGCACCTGCAGGCGCGCCGCGCAGCCGGGCGCGATGCGGCGGGGGGATACGTGCCGCTCTCGGCGCAGGACCCCAGGCGCTGGGATGGCGCGCGCCAGCACGAGGCCGAGTCGCTGCTCGCGCGCGCCGCACGCCTGGGCGCGCCGGGGCGCTACCAGTGGGAGGCGGCGATCGCCTCGGCCCATGCGGCGCGCGCGCGGCTTGGCCACACGCCCTGGGGGGAGATCCTGCTGATCTACAACGCGCTGCTGGCCGCGACGGGGTCGCCGGTCGTGGCGGTGAACCGCGCGGTCGCGCTGGCCGAGGTGCAGGGCGCGGCCGCCGGGCTGGCCGCGTTGCGCAGGGCGGGCCGCGATGCGCGGCTGGCCGGCTACCAGCCCTATTGGGCGGCGCTGGCCGCTTTGGCGGACCGCGCGGGTGAGGCCGAGGCTGCGTTGCAGGCGCGCCGCCGCGCCGCAGGGCTCGCGACCGACCCGGCGGTGCGCGCCTTCCTGCTGCGGCCGGATGCCGGGGTGTCACGCTGAGACTGCCGCGGCGCGGGGCACCATGCGGTTCAACGATCCGCCGCGCGCGCCGGCCGAAGGGGCGCATCGGCGGCCAGGTCCGTCACGCCGCTGACACGGGCTTGCCTTGCGCCATGGCACTCCGCCGGGTTAGGGCTAGGTGATGGAAGGCCCCGCCTCCGACGACCACCGGCCGATGCCGGAAATCCCCCTGGCCGATCTCGTCGCCGCCGTGCGCGCCTTGAGGCGTGCCTCGGTGCTGGTGGTGGGCGATGCGATGCTGGACCGCTACGTCTATGGCGCGGTGCGGCGCATCAGCCCCGAAGCGCCGGTGCCGGTGCTGGCGGTCGAGCGCGAGGTCGCGATGCCCGGCGGTGCGGGCAACGTGGTCCGCAACCTGACGGCCGTGGGGGCCGCGGTCGCCTTCGTCTCGGTGGTCGGCGACGACCAGGCGGGCAGCGACCTCACGGGCCTGATCGGCGGCCAGCCGGGCGTGGAGCCCTGGCTGCTGGTGCAGGGCGGGCGGCACACCACGACGAAAACGCGCTTCATCGCGAGCGGCCAGCACCTGATGCGCGCCGACCAGGAGGTGGTGCAGCCGATCCATCCGCGCCTGGCGGACCGCATGGTCAAGATCGCCGGGGACGCGGTGGCCGCCACAGCCATCCTGGTGTTGTCGGACTACGGCAAGGGCGTGCTGGACGGCACCACGGCGAAGCGCCTGATCGACGCCGCCCACGCCGCCGGCCGGCGCGTGGTGGTGGACCCCAAGGGGCGCGACTACGCGCGCTATGCGGGGGCGGACATCGTCACGCCGAACCGCGGCGAACTGGCCGAAGCGACCGGCATGCCGGTCGACAGCGAGGAGGCGATCCTGGCCGCGATGCGCGCGCTGCAGGCCGCGCACGGCTTCGGGTCGGTTCTGGTCACGCGCAGCGAGGACGGCATGACCCTGCTGCAGGGCGACCGCGTGCATCATTTCCCGGCCGAGGCCGAGGAAGTGCACGATGTCTCCGGCGCCGGGGATACCGTGGTCGCCACGCTCGCCGCCGGACTCGCCTGCGGGCTCGAGCTGCCGGTCGCGGCGCGGCTGTCGAACATCGCGGCCGGCATCGTGGTGAGCAAGGTCGGCACAGCCGTGGCGCGCGAGGAGGAGTTGCTCGAGGCGCTGACGCCCGAACGCGGTGCGCTGCGCAAGGTGATGTCGCGCTCCGCCGCGCTGGAGCAGGTGGAACGCTGGCGCCGCCGCGGCTGGCGCGTGGGCTTCACCAATGGCTGCTTCGACCTGCTGCATCCGGGCCATGTGCATCTGCTGGAACAGGCCAGGTCCTGGTGCGACCGCCTGGTGGTGGGGCTGAACACCGATGCCTCGGTGAAGCGGCTGAAGGGCGCGGCGCGGCCGATCCAGGCCGAGGCGGCGCGCGCGGCGGTGCTGGCATCGCTGGCCACCGTCGATTGCGTGACGCTGTTCGACGAGGACACGCCGGTCGAACTGATCCGCACCCTGCGGCCCGAGGTGCTGGTGAAAGGCGCCGACTACACGGTGGAGCAGGTTGTGGGCGGCGACATCGTGCTCGACTACGGCGGCCAGGTGCGGCTCGCGCAGTTGCTGCCCGGCAATTCCACGACGGCAACGGTGGCGCGCATCCGCGGCTGAGCGGCGCGCCGGGCGGTTCGGGCCCTACAGCGCGCGCAGGATGTCGGTGAAGCGTGGCGGGCTGGCGGCGGTCGCCCCGCGCGGCAGGGTCGCACCGGGAAGGCCGGCCTGCGCGGCCACCCGCAGGTCCCGCGGCGTGATGCCGAATTCGCGGCGGAAGGCACGGCTGAACGACGACGGGTCGTAGAAGCCGAGGCTTTCGGCGATGCGGCCGATGTCGCGCCGTTCGGCCGGGTTGGCGATGGCGCGCCCGGCCTGGCGCAGGCGCTCGCCCTGGATGTAGCGCGCCACGCCGCCGAGGGGCGCGAAGATCCGATAGAGTTGCGAGCGCGACACCTCGCCCATCTGGCACAGCCGCCGCGGCCCGAGCGTCGGCGAGGCGAGGTTGCGCCGGATGATCGCTTTGAGCCGGGCGAGCCGCGTGTGTTCGATGTGCTCCGCCGCGGCGTAGAGCGGCCCCGCCGCGCCGGTGACGCAGGCGCGGATCATCGCGCGCGTCGCTTCCGCGGCATGCGGCAGGTCGGCCTCGCTCATGCGCGGCAGTTGCTCCGCGAGTTGCAGGACATGCTCCCCGAGCAGCCGGCCGAGCGCACCCTCGAGGGGCGCATGCAGCGCCGCATCGACGCGCGCGCCGAGTTCCGGGAACAGGTCGCGCGAAACGAAGAGCGCGATCCAGTCCATGTCCTCGCGGCGCCCCTCGATGGGTTCGTGCAGGGAGAACAGGTAGGGGCTGCCGGCGGGCGCGCTGCCGCCGCCGGAGCCGGTACGCAGCACCTGTTCGCCGCGGCGCGCGACGCTGATCACCCAATGGTCGATCGAATCCCGGCGGATCTGCTGCGCGGTGCGGCGCCAGGTCACGCCCGGCGTCGCGACGCGGCTCAGCGCCATGCCGCCGAGCGACCAGACCCGGTGAGAGGCGGCGAAGCCGCGACCCGTGGCGAGCGGCGCGATCATCTCGACCACCGAGGCGCATTGCGCGCGCCAGCCCTCGAACTGCCGTTCGGCCGGCAGGTCATGGGTCGAGAAGACTGCCGGCTCCAGTAGGCGTGGCGAGGCCGTCACCGCCGATCCGGCGCCGACGCCGGACCATGCAGGCCGGTCACGCTTGCTCCCGTCCATTCTTCATTCCCGCTGCCAGGGTTCCCGTTACCATGGGGACCGGCGCCACAGATACCAATTCGCGGTGCTGCCCGCCTGGATGATGAGGCCGATCGAGGTGGCCGGTATCCCGCCCACGCGCAGGCGCAGATGGGGCGCCAGGATCGGCGCGAGCCCTTCGGTGCGCTGCCGGTCGATGGGCAGGATGTCGATGTCGTTGTCGAGCACGCCATCCCCGGGACGGTCGTCGATCGGCGCCATGCGGTGCCCGCGCGGCCAGGCGCACCCGGCGCGGCGCGGCCGTCAGCGGGGCCTTGGGCAGGGCGGCGGCCTGCCGCTGCGCGCGCTGCGCCACGAGCAGCTTCACGTGGCGCGTCGTCAGCGGCACGTCGCGCAGCAGCTTGCTGAGCCGGTCGGGGTGTGGCTGCCCGCCCGGGTCGGCCGGCGTGGCGACCCGCTGGCCTGCCGCCTCGCTCGCGACAGGACGGAAGCGAGCGGTGAGCCACGGCACCGCCGCCATCGAGGAAATTGCGCCGGGCGCACCCGCATCGCCTTGCGGGAGCGCCGCCACCGCCGGGGCATGATCGGACCGAATACCGCCAAGGATCCTGCCCCGCCTGGCCCGCCACAGCCCCGGCCGAGCCGGACGTTCGTTCGGTCCCGCACCAACCGCCTGCAATCGCGCCCGTCAACGCGCCGCCAGCGCCACCCCCAGCAGCAGCGTCAGCAGCAGCAATGCGAGCCCCGCCACCGGCCAGGCGCGCAGCACGGCTTCGGCGCGCGCCAGCGTATCGCCGGTGCGCGCCGCCACGCCCCGCAGGTGCCGCGCGAGCACGATGATGTCCCCCTGCGGGGGTTCCGGCAGCAGCCCCCCCCAGCGTGCCAGCACCAGCACCAGCGCTGCACCCGCCAGCACCGGGACCAGCGCCTTCAGCAGAGCGCCGGGGGCCAGCACCTCGGCCAGCGCGCCGGGAAACAGCATCCAGGGCAGCAGCACGGATGCCGCCGCCAGCGCCAGCCAGGGCAGCAGCACGGGGCGGGGCGACCGTGCCACGGCATCGGGCGCAAAGGACAGGCGCCGGACGAAATGCAGCATCAGCAGCGTCGATCCGGCCGCCGAGACCGCCGCCAGCAGCCCCACCACCCCGCTGCCCAGTTCGGCCTTCACCGCTTCCTTTGCCAGCCATCCGCCTGTCAGCGGCAGGCCGCCGAAGCCCAGCGCCAGCACCACGGCGGGCACGAGCACCAGCACGCGCGCCGCGCCGCCGCTCGCCGCGGCCACGCCCACCGCGAGGAACAGCGCGCCCTTCGCCAGCACGTGGTGCAGCGCGTAGAAGGCCACCGCCACCGGCGTGGCCGCCAGGCCACCGATGAGCCCCATGCCGAAGGCCGCCGCCACCACGCCCATCTGCGACACGGAGGAATACGCCAGCACCGCCTTCGGATTGCGCTGCGCCACACCGAGCGCGACACCCCAGAAGGCGGTGACGAAGCCGATGACGACCAGCGCCTCCCCCCAGCCCGCCGGCGTCGCGCCGACCGGCAGGAATCGCAGCAGGCCGATCACGCCCGCCTTGATGATGGCGCCGCTCAGCACCGCGGAGGCTGGCATGGGTGCCGCCGGATGCGCGATGGGCAGCCAGACATGCAGCGGCACCAGCCCCGCCTTGAGGCCGAAGCCCGCGACCAGCAACGCGATGGTCACGTCGCGCAGCGGCGATGCGCCGATGGCGGGCAGCACATCGGCGATGGCAAGGCTCTCGCCGGGCGACGAGGCCGCCAGGAGCGCGAAGGCGGCGAGCAGCGCGGCCTCCCCCAGCACCGCGAGCAGCACATACAGCGCGCCGGCGCGCACGGCCTGCGCGCTGCGGTCGTGCATCACCAGGCCCCAGGCCGGCAGGCTGGCCAGTGCGAAGGCCAGGTAGAATCCAATCAGGTCCGCCGCGACGAAAACGCCAAGGCTGCCCGCCAGCGTCGCCAGCCACCAGGCCGCGAAGCGCGTGAAGCCCGGCCCCGCGAGGTACGCCCGCGCATAGACCCCCGCCGCGCACCACAGCAGCGATGCCGCACCGAGCAGCAAGGCCCCCGGCGCATCGAGCGCGACGCCGAGCCGCAGCCGCGCATCCAGCACCAGCATGGCATCCGGCGTGGCCAGCGCGGCACAGGCGAGGCCCGGCAGCGGCGCCGCCCAGATCAGCCCCGCCGCGCGGTCGCGCCACCCCGGCACCGCCATGGCCGCCAGCAGCAGCAGCGGCACCAGCGGTGCGGCCAGCAGCAGCAGCGCGGTCATGGCGCGAGGTCCAGCCGGCCGACCTGCACCAACCCGAAAGCGGCCAGCGGCAGCAGCCCCAGCACCACCGAGACCACCGCCAGCGCCAGCACGATCTTCTCGCGCTTGTCGGGCCGGCGCAGCGCCGGCTGCGTGCCATCGCCGGTCAGCGCGCCGGCCATCACGCGATAGACATAGCCGCCGGTCAGCAGCCCGCCACCCAGGATGACCAGCGCCCACCACCATTGCCCGGCCTCGATGGCGGAGGTCAGCAGCAGCCACTTCGCCGCGAAGCCGCCCGAGGGCGGCACGCCCATCAGCGACAGCCCCGCTAGGCCGAAGGCCAGCACCGGCACGGGCAGCAGCCGTGCGGCGCCAGCCAGCCCAGCGATGCGGTCCTGCCCGATGCGCACCGCGATCAGCCCGGCCGCGAGGAACATCGCCGCCTTGGCGAAGGCGTGGCTGACCGCCTGCAGCACGCCGCCGGTCCAGGCCTTTGCGGCGTAGGCCTCGTGGCCCGGGGCGGCGACCAGCAGCGGGAACATCAGGAACAGGTAGCCGATCTGCGCGACGGTGGAATACGCCACCAGCAGCTTCAGCCGTTCCTGCCGCAGTGCCGCTACCGAGCCCAGCAGGATGGCCGCCGCGCCGAGCGCGCCCAGCACCTGCGCCGCCGCCGGTGCCGCCAGCCCCGGCATGACGCCGAACCACAGCCGCACCAGGATGACGAAGGACCCCTTCACCACCAGCGCCGACAGGATCGCGCTGGCCGCCGGCGGCGCGCCGGCATGGGCGGGCGGCAGCCACAGATGCAGCGGCAACAGCGCGGTCTTGGCCAGCAGCCCCGCCGTCATCAACGCGACGGCGACATAGGTGGGCAGTTCCGCGCGCGCGAGGTCGGACAGCAGCACCACGTCGAGCGTGCCATAGGCGCCATAGATGAAGCCGATGCCGAGCAGGTACAGCACCGACCCCAGCAGCGCGAACATCAGGTAGCGCAGCGCGGCTTCGAGCGTCGCGCGCGTGCCGGACAGGCACACCAAGGGCATGGCGGCGAAGGTCAGCAGTTCCAGCGCGACGTACAGCGTGAACAGGTCGGTTGCGACCACGGCCAGGTTGATCGCGCCCCACAGCGCCAGCAGCAGGGGCCAGAAGGCGAAGGCGGTTCGGGCTTCGGGCGCGCCGGCCGCGGTGCCGAAATCGGCGCGCGCGAACAGCGCGACGGCAGTAACCACGAGCGCCGCCGTCACCAGCATCGCCGCCGCCAGACCATCCGCACGAAACGCCAGGCCGAGCGGCGGCGCCCAATGGCCGAGCAGGTGGACGAGCGGCGCGCCCGACGCCTGCACCGCCGCCGCCGTGCCGATGGCCAGCGCGATGCCGACCGGCAGCAGCGCCAGCGTGATGCGCTCCGCCCCCCGCGCACCCGCCGGCAGCGCCAGCACCATGCCGAGCACTGGCAGCATCACCGCCAGCATGGGCAGCGCGCCCCAGGCGGTCATGGCGCGTCCGTCGTGCCGTCTCGCGCCTGGTCCGCGGCGGCGATGCGCACCACCAACGCCACCGCCAGCGTGGTCGCGGCGAAGGCCACGACGATGCCGGTCAGGATGATGGCCTGCGGCACCGGGTCGGCCGCGAAGCCCGCGCCGGCGCCGCGCCGCGCCACCGTGCCGAAGACCAGGAAGATGCCCCCGCCCATCAGGTTGAAGGCGAGGATGCGCAGGAGCGGATCGGTCCGCACCAGCAGCCCGAACAGGCCGATGCCGACCAATGCCGCGCCGAGCAGGCCATACAGCGTGGTCATGCGCGGCGCTCCGGCGGGCCCAGCACCAGCAGCGCGAGCGCCGCCGCGATGGAGGCGGTCAGCGCGACCTCCACCACCATGATGATGGGCAGCGCGAGGCCGGGCGGATAGGCGAGGAAGGCGCCCTGCGTCAGCCAGCCCAGCAGGCCGACGGTGATGAACAGCGTCGGCCCCGCGGCGACGGCGATGCGCAGCGAGCGCGAGCGCACCGATGGCGGCGATGCGCGCCCCGCCATCCAGGCCAGCATCCACATCGCCGCCAGGATCGCCGCCGCCTGGAATTTCCCGCCCGGCGCGTCCTTGCCGATCCAGAGCACATGCACCGCGACCAGGATGCCGAGCGGCGGCAGCAGCCGCGCCAGAAGCGCGAGCGGCCCGTCGCCCACCACCGGCTGCGCCGGCCCTGGCACGCCGCCCCAACCGCCCTCGGGCGCGAGCGACCAGGCGGCGATCACGGCCACCACCAGCACCGCGGATTCCAGCAGCGTGTCGAGCCCGCGGAAGGACATCAGCACCGCCGCGACCGGGTTGCCGAGGCCGGTCGTGCCCAGGTTCGCGGCGACAGAAGGCGCCAGGGTCGGCGCCGGATCCGGCAACAGCAGCATGGCGGCGGCGAGCGCCACGGCGACGCCGCCGCAGCCCAGCGCGATCGCCGCGGTCATCGCGCGGCCGGGCGGGCGGTCCGTCGTGACGGGGTGCCGCGCGACGCGTGACGCCGCGCCAAGCAGCAGCGCGCCCGATAGGCCGGCGCCGATCGCCGCCTCGGTCAGCGCCACATCCATCGCCCCGAGCCTCACCCACGCGAAGGCCAGCAGCAACCCGTAGGCGATGAACAGCGCCACCGCGGTGAAGCCGCCGCGCGCCGCGACGGTGGCGAGCGCCACGGCCAGGATGGCGGCGGCGATCAGCGCATCGGCGATCATTGCCGCCGCGCCAGGCGTGCGAGCAGCGGCCCGGCCGCCGCGCTGGACACCAGCACCAGCAGCCACACTGCAATGAGCCGCGCCGGGCCGCCCACCGCCTCCGCCCGCGGCAGCAGCCCGAGCACAATGAGGCCGAGGCCGAGATGGTCCGCCTTGGTCAGCGCATGCAGGCGGGACGACGCATCGGGGAAGCGCAGCAGCCCTGCGGTGCCGGCGGCGAAGAACACCAGCCCGAGCAGAATCGCGACCAGCGAGAAAGCATCCAACGCCAGGGTCATCGCGCGTCGTCCCCGCCCGGCGCGGCGCGCGCCATGGCGATGGTGGCGAAGGCCGCCAGCAGCGCGAGCACCAGCGCCGCATCGACGAAGGCCGGCGTGGCGGTGGCGACACCCGCGAGCAGCAGCGCGGCGATGCCGCCGGTGCCGAGCAGCTGCGCCGCCATGATGCGGTCCACCAGGCCCGGCCCCCGCAGCACGCGCGCCAGACCCGCGACCACGCTGGCCAGCACCAGCCCGGCGGCGACCAGGAGCAGGTCAGGCATCGGCGCCGATGGCGCGGGCGAAGCGCGTTTCCTCGGCCGTCATGGCGGAGGCGATGGAAGGGTCGATGCTGAGCGCGTGGATGATCACGCTCTCACCCGCTTCGCCAGCCGGCAGCGTGCCCGGCAGCAGGCTGGCATAGGCGAGGAAGGCATCGCGCGCCGGGCCGGGCGGCAGGCGCGGGGTCCAGGCGACCTCACCCGGGGTCGGGGCCCGGCGGGGATCGAGCGCGAGGCGCGCGACGTCGATGCCCGCGCGCAGCGCCTGCCAGGGGAAGCGCAGCAGCAGCACGGCAAGGGCCGCAGGCCGTGGCCGGTGCAGCCCCGGCGGCGCCAGCACCAGGGAGCACCATGTCGCCGCCGCTGCGGTCAGTATGCCCAGAGCGAGGTCCACGCCGCCGGTGATCGCCGCCCAGGCCAGCAGCAGCAGCGCGAAGCGGATCGCGCCCGCCGCCATGTCAGGGCGCCGGCTCGGACTTCGGCGTGCGTCCGCCGAAGACCGTGACATACAGCGTGGGCAGGAAGACCAGCGTCAGCAGCGTGGCCACCATCAGGCCACCCATGATGGCGAAGGCCATCGGTCCCCAGAACACCGTGGGCGCGATCGGGATCAGCCCCAGCACAGTGGAGACCGCGGTCAGCAGCATCGGCCGCAGGCGCGAGGATGCCGCCGCGATGACCGCACTCCGGACATCGTGCCCGGCCTGCCGGTCGCTCTCGATCTGCATGATCAGGATGATGGCGTTCTTCGCGATCATGCCGAGCAGCGACAGGATGCCGAGGATGGCGACGAAGCCGAGCGGCCGGTTGAACACCAACAGCGCCAGCACCACGCCGATGATGCCGAGCGGCAGCAGCGCCAGCACCAGGCCGAAGCGGCGGAACGACCCGAGCTGGAACATCAGCAACGTGAACATTAGCAGCAGCATCACCGGTACCACCGCCAGCACGCTGGCCTGGCTGGTGGCGCTTTCCTCCGCGATGCCGCCGAGGTCGACGCGGTAGGGGGCTTCGAGCCTTGCGTTCAGCGCGACGATCTGCGGTGCCAGCTGCGCGGTGACGCTGTCGGGCAATACGCCCGGGTTCACGTCGGCGCGCACGGTCAGCGTCGGCACGCGGTCGCGCCGCCAGATCAGCGGGAATTCCTGCCCGTAGTCGAAGGTGGCGAACTGCGTGATCGGCACCGTGCGCCCGCCCGGCAGCGGCACCTGGATGGCGCGCAGCGCATCGAGCGACAGGCGGTCCTCCGCCGTCGCGCGCGCCACCACGGGGATCAGGTAGATGTCGTCGCGCAGCTGCGTGACCGTGGTGCCGGTGACCGCCGCGTTGATCGCCGCCGCCACCTGCGCCGAGGACAGGCCGAGAAGGCGCGCCTGGTCCTGGTCCACCCGCACGCGCATCTGGCGCGCCGGTTCCATCCAGTCGAAATGGACATGGCGCGCGCCCCGGGCGGCGGCCATCAGCGCCGCGACTTCCTGCGCGATGTCGCGCACGCGCTCGACGTCGGGGCCGTTCACCCGGTACTGCAGCGGCCAGCCGACCGGCGGGCCGAGCTCGAGCGGATAGACGCGCGACACCGCGGCGGGGAACTGCTCGGCGAGCAGCGTCTCAAGCCGGCGGTGCAGGCGTTCGCGCCCGGGCAGGTCCTTCGCCACCACCACCGCCTGCGAGAAGAACGGCAGCGCGAGTTGCACGTTAAGCGGCAGGTAGAAGCGGATCGCGCCGCGCCCGACATAGGTGGACCAGCGCGCCACGTCGGGGTCGGCCGCGAGCGCGGCATCGAGGCGCTGCGCCACCTGTTCGCTGGCGAAGATCGAGGCGTTCTGCGGCAGCGTCACCTCGACCAGCAATTCGGTGCGGTCCGACGACGGGAAGAACTGCCGCGGCACGAAGGGCATGGCGAGCACGGCCACGACGAACATCGCGGCGGTGAAGCCGATGGTCGCCCATTTCCAGCGCATCGCGAGGCCGAGAAAGGCGGTGTAGCCGCGCAGGATGGCGCCCTGCTTCACGGGTTCCGCCGAGGCCTTCGGCGCCTTCAGGATCGCCATGCCGAGCAGCGGGGCGAAGATGACGGCGACGAACCACGAGACGATCAGCGCGATGCCCACCACCGCGAAGATCGAGAAGGTGTATTCGCCCGCCGAGGATTTCGCGAAGCCGATCGGCACGAAGCCGGCGATGGTGACCAGCGTGCCGATCAGCATGGAAGAGGCGAGCGTGGAATAGGCGAAGGTCGCCGCCTTGGCCTTGGTGTCGCCGGCCGCCAGGCGCCGGATCATGGCGTCGATGGTGGTCATGGCGTCGTCGACCAGCAGCGTCAGCGCGATGATCAGCGCGCCCAGCGAGATGCGCTGCAGGTCGATCCCCGCCAGCAGCATCAGCGGGAAGACGATGGCGAGCGTCAGCGGGATGGACATCGCCACGATCGCGCCGGCCCGCAGGCCGAGCGCGATGAAGGACACCACCATGATGATCAGGATCGCCTGCCAGAGGCTCTCCATGAAGTCGCCGATCGCCTCGTCGACCGTCTGGGCCTGGTCGGCGACCAGGATGGGTTCGATGCCGACCGGCAGGGCGGCGCGGATGCGCGCCATCTCGGCCTGGATGTTGCGCCCCAGCGCGAGGATGTCGCCCGATTCACGCATCGCGATCGCAACGCCGATGGCCGGCTGCCCGTTCACACGGAACATGGGCTGCGGCGGGTCGGCAGTGCCGCGGCGTACCTCCGCGAGGTCGCCCAGACGGAAGATCCGGTCGCCGATGACGAAGTTCACGGCGAGGATGTCGGCCTCGGTCTCGAAGGCGCCGGAGACGCGCACCACGATGCGTTCGTCCCCGGTCTCGATCACACCGGCGGGGCGCACCAGGTTCTGCGCCTGCAGCGCCGCGACCAGCGCGCCGTAGTTCAGGCCGAGCCCCGCGAGACGTTCGGTCGAGAATTCGATGAAGATGCGTTCGTCCTGTGCGCCCAGGATCTCGACCTTCGAGACATCGGGCACGCGCAGCAGGCGTGAGCGCGCGTCCTCGACGAAGTCGCGCAGTTCACGCTGGCTGAAGCCATCCGCGGTGAAGCCGTAGATGATGCCGAAGGTGTCGCCGAAATCGTCATTGAAGAAGGGGCCGAGCACGCCCTGGGGCAGGGTATGGCGCATGTCGGCCACGCGCCGGCGCACCTGGTACCACATGTCGGCCACCACGGCGGGCGGCGTGCTGCCCTTCAGGTCGACGAAGATCGTGGTCTGGCCGGCGACGGTGTAGGAGCGCACGCGGTCGAGGTTCGGCGTCTCCTGCAGCGTGCGTTCCAGCCGTTCCGTCACCTGGAGGATCGTCTCCTCGATCGTCGCACCGGGCCAGGCGGCGGCGACGATCATGGTGCGGAAGGTGAAGGCCGGGTCCTCGTTGCGGCCGAGCTTCACGAAGGCGAAGGCGCCCGCGACCAGGGCCACGATCATGAAGTAGATGACGATCGACCGGTTGGTGATCGACCACTGGGAAAGATTGGGGCCGATCATCGTGCGGCACCCCGGCAGCGTGGCGTCATCGCCCCGCCCCCAGGAGGCGCACCTTCTGGCCCGCGCGCAGCGCCTGCACGCCGGCTGTCACGATGATTTCGCCGGGTTCCAGCCCCTGTCCGACCACCACGTGGCCGGCGTCGTGGCGCACCAGTTCCACGCTACGCAGCGCCACCGTCTCGGTGCGCGGGTCGACCACCCAGACCGCCGGCTGGCGGTCGGCGCGCGCCAACGCCGAGGCCGGGATGGCGAAGCCCGCGGTGGCCCCGAGCGTCATGCGCCCCGTCACGGTGGACCCCAGGCGCATCGCCGCGGGCGGGTTCGCGAGGCCCACGCGCACCTGGAACGTGCCGGTCACCGCATCGGCGCGCGGCGCCACTTCCCGCACGCGGCCGGTCGCGCGCACCGCGGGATCGGAAGTCAGCGAAACGTCGATCACCGGGTTGGCGGGCGCCTGGTCCTTCAGCGCGGGCGGCACGTCGAACACTGCGTCGCGGCCTTCGTCGCGCGCCACCTGCACGATCATGCGGCCGGGCTGCACGACCTCCCCGGGCTCCGCGCCGCGCTGGGTGACACGGCCATCCACGTCGCTCACGAGTTCGGTGTAGGACAGGCGCGTCTCGGCGATGCCGACCTGCGCCTGCGCCGCATCCACCGCCGCTTGCGCGGTCTGGCGCGCCTGCGCGGCCTGGTCGTAGCGCACGCGGGTGGTCCAGCCGTCGCGCAGCAATTCGGATTGCCGCCAGTAGTTGTTCGCGGCCTCGGTCAATTGCCCGCGCGCGGCCGTCAGCGTGGCGCGGGCGGCGCGCAGGTTGTTTTCCTCGTTGTCGCGGTTGAGCCGCGCGACCACCTGGCCCGCACGTACGGCATCGCCGACATTCACCAGGCGTTCGACCATGCGGCCGTCGATGCGGAACGCCAGGTTCACCTCGGTCTCGGCCTGCACGGTGCCAGTCAGGGAGACCACCTCCCCCCCCGTGCTGCGTTCGACCGTCGCGACACGGACCGGGCGGATCTCGGGAGCGGCGGGCGGCGGGCCGCTGTCGCAGGCCGCGATCAGGCCGAGCACCATCGCAAGGGCCGTGGTGGCGCGCGGCAGGGTCCGTGGCTGCGTCATGGCATCGGGGCTCGCTCGGTCGATCGTGTCCGCTGGATCATGGCACATGCCGCGCGGCGACGGAGGCCGCAAGTGTGGCAGCGCGAAACCGCACCGCCGGCACTGGGCTGTGCATCCCGGCGCTGCCCAGCGCGTCCCAGCCTCACCGCGGCTGTGGGAGTGCTTCCGCCACACGGTCGAGGATGTAGGGGAAGAACGGGTTCGAGGTGACGCGCGCGAAACTGTCGAGGCCGATCACCAGCGCACCGCGCTCGCCGCGCAGCGCCAGCGCGCCCAGGCGCAAGCCGAAATCGTCGTCCAGCGCGGGCTGCGCACCATACAGCCCGTCCTCCGGCGGGAAGGGCAGCGCGACATGCGACAGGGAGAAGACATCGCGCGGCCAGGACAGGCCGAGCGGCTGGACCGTGGCCTCGGTGCCACCCGCCGGCACGCTGCGCGCCGCCACCAGGCCGGCGCCATCCGTGCCGATTACGGTCAGCGCATAGCGCCGCGGCGCGGGCGGCACGATGCGGTCGAGTGCGGCATCGGCGCCGGGCACGAACAGCGGCCCGAAGCGGATGTCGCGGTTGAGGTCGAACAGCACCACCTCGTGCTCGCCGGCGGGCAGGCGGTCGTACAGCGCCGCGAGCACCGCCGGCGTCGAGACGGTGGCATCCACCACCGACTGGAAGGTGAGCAGCGGCGGCAGCGCGCCGAGCCGCCCGGCCGCGGCCAGCCGGTCGATCTGGGTCTGCAGCACCGCGGTCAGGCGATGCGTCTGGCGCGCCGCGTTGACCGGGAAGGAATTGTACTTGAACGGGTTGAATTCGGGTTGGATGTCGAGCCAGGCGGTCTTGGCGAAGCGCGGCAGCAACGCCGGCAGGCCTGCGATTCCGGCGAAGCGCGCGAAGGCCGTGACACCCACCATGGGCGAGAGCAGCACGATGCGGTCCGCCTGCGGCAGGCGTGGGTCCTCGATGGCATCCAGCGCATGCTTGAGCGCGAGCGCCCCGCCGTTGGAATAGCCCACCAGGTGCAGCGGGCCGTCGGGCAGGCGGGCGCGGGCGGTGCGCACCGCAAGCCGCGTCGCGGCCATCCAGTCCTCCCATTCCGCATCGGTCAGGCCCGCGGGCACGCTGCCATGGCCGGGCATGCGGATGCCGATCGCGAGGAAGCCGCGCGCGCGATACGCCTCGGCCAGGTGGCGCAGGCTGAAGGGCGCGTCGGTCAGGCCGTGCAGGAAGACCGCCACGCCGTTCGGCGCGCCCACCGGTTCCAGCATGAAGGAGCGGTTCCAGTCCCGTGCGAAGCGCGGCGCATGCATCGGGCTGCCGGCGAAGTAGCGGTTGACCGGGACGCGCTCGGCCGGGTCGAGCGCGTCGGTCACCCGCCGGCGGACCGTGTCCATCACCGCTTGCTCCGCGGCCATCCAGGCGGACCAGTCGGCGGTGTCGACCACGCGGCGGTGCATCTCCTCCGGCACCACGGTGTGCCAGGGGCCGAGCGGCGGGCCGCTCTGCACGTCGTGGATGCGCAGCGCCAGGCCGATGGCGACGACCCCCAGCAGCAGCGCCGCGGCACGCAGCAGCCAGCGTCGTGTGGTGGCAAGCATGGCGGAACCCTTCCTACGGACGGCCATGGTAGGCGCTTGCGGCGGCGTGTCATGCCGCCCGGCGCTGGCGCTGCGTCCCGGTGGCGGGCGCCGGGTGCCGCGGCGCGTGGCGAGGGCCTTGCGCGCGGCCGCGCCGCCCACCAGGGTGACGCCGGTATCCGCCCGGAGCCGTCCCCGCCCATGATCGTCGACAGTGGAACGCGCATCCTGCTCGGCCTGTGCGCCGCCGTGCTGGTGGCGGCCGCACTCCAGGCCGGGCAGACCATCTTCGCGCCCATCGTCTTTGCGCTGTTCGTGATCGGGCTGGTCTGGCCGCTGCAGCGCGCGGTGCAGGCGCGCATCCCGGCGGGGCTGGCGATGCTCGGCACCATCCTGGTGGCCTGCGCGGTGGTGGCCGTGATGATCCTGTCGATCGCCTGGGCCTTCGGGCGTGTGGCGCAGTGGGTGATCGCCAATGCCGGGCAGTTCCAGGCGCTGTATGCCGCGAAGGTGGCCTGGCTGGAGTCGCGCGGGGTCGAGGGGGCGGGGCTGCTCGCGGAACAATTCGATTCGCGCTGGCTGGTGCGGGTGGCGCAGGGCGTGCTGGCGCAGTTGCAGGGCGTGATCAGCTTCGTGGTGGTCACTGCGGTCTTTGTGATCCTGGGGCTGCTCGAGGTCGGCCAGGTGGCGTCGCAGCTCGAACGCATGGGCAGGCCGGCGGCGCGGCGCGTGCTGGCAGGGCTGGTGGCGAGCGCGTCGAAGCTGCGCGTCTACATGATGGTGCGCACCGTCGCGAGCGTCCTGACCGGCGTGCTGGTCTGGGCCTTCGCGCGGTACATGGGGCTGGATCTCGCGGCGGAATGGGGCGTGATCGCCTTCGTGCTGAACTACATCCCCTTCATCGGGCCGCTGGTCGCGACGGTGTTCCCGACCATGGTGGGGCTGCTGCAATTCGGGTCCTGGCAGGCGGTGGTGACGATCTTCGCGGTGCTACAGGTGATCCAGTTCCTGATCGGGTCGTATCTCGAGCCGCGGCTGACCGGGAATTACCTGGCGGTCTCCCCCTTCATGGTGCTGGTGGCGGTGTTCCTGGGCGCCTTCCTGTGGGGGATTCCGGGTGCGTTCATCGGCGTGCCCGTGCTGATCGCCACACTGACGCTGTGCGAGCAGTTCGAGGGCGGGCGCTGGGTGGCGAACCTGCTGTCGGGGCGGGCGGCCGGCGATCAGCGCTGAGGCGGCATGCCCGCGATCGAGCGCGTCACGTCCGCTGCCGCGGCCTGCACCAGCGGTCCGAAGGCCGCCGCGACCTCCGGCGTGAGGCGCACGGTGGGCCCCGAGACCGAGATGCCGGCGATGGGTTCGCCATATTCGTTGAAGATGGCGGCGGCGACGCAGCGCATGCCGGGATTGCGTTCCTCGTTGTCGAGCGCCCAGCCGCGCGCGCGGGTCTCGGCGAGTTCCGCCGCCAGCGCCGCGGCGTCGGTCAGGGTCTGCGGCGTGAAGCGCGCCAGCCCGCGCGCGACAAGGCGCGCGACGCGATCGGGCCGCCATTGCGCCAGGATCGCCTTGCCGATCCCGGATGCGTGGATCGGGCTGCGCGTGCCGGGACGGAAGAAGGCGCGGATGGGTTCGTGCGTCTCGACCTGGCTGACGAACACCACGCTGTCCTCGTCGGCAATGGCGAGGTTGGCGGTCTCCCCGCAGCGATCGACCAGCGCCTGCATGTTGTCGCGGCCGCGCTCGGCGATCTTGCGCCGGCGCAGGAAGGCGGAGCCGATGCGGAAGCTCTCGACGCCCACGTGCCAGAGCTGGCCGCCGGTCTCGAACTCCACCATCCCGTGGCGTTGCAGCGTGGCCAGGATTCGGTAGCAGGTCGAGGGCGGCAGCGCGGCGGCCTCAGCCACCTCGGTCAACGACAGCCCGTTCGCGCCGGCGACCAGGTCGAGCAGCGCGATGGCGCGGTCGAGCGACTGTACGCCAGATTCGGCCGGCTGGACGGCGATGCGCGGGCGGCCACGCTGGCGTTTTTCAGGGCTGCGGTCGGGCATGGCGAGCCTGCGGAAAATGCAAAACACCCGATGGATCAGATGCTTGCGATTAATTTCCGCATTATGAAAAAGTTTTTCGGAAAAATTGCAAGTACGGCCTGCCGCGCGGTATCTCCGCACCGTCCAGGCAAGAAGGAATCACGACCATGGCGCGGATGCGGGCTGTCGATGCGGCGGTGCTGGTGCTCGAGCGCGAGGGCGTGAATTGCGCCTTCGGCGTGCCGGGCGCGGCGATCAACCCCTTCTATTCGGCGCTGCGCGCGCGCGGGTCGATCCGCCACATCCTCGCGCGCCATGTCGAGGGTGCGAGCCACATGGCAGACGGCTACACGCGGGCCAAGGCGGGCAATATCGGCGTGTGCATCGGCACCTCGGGCCCCGCGGGCACCGACATGATCACCGGCCTGTACACCGCGCAGGCGGACAGCCTGCCGATCCTGTGCATCACCGGCCAGGCGCCGCGCGCCAAGCTGCACAAGGAGGATTTCCAGGCGGTCGACATCGAGACCATCGCCAAGCCCGTGACCAAGTGGGCGGTGACGGTGCGCGAGCCCGCCCTGGTGCCGATGGTCTTCCAACAAGCCTTCCACGTCATGCGCTCCGGCCGCCCCGGCCCGGTGCTGATCGACATGCCGGTCGATGTGCAGCTGGGCGAGATCGAGTTCGACATCGACACCTACGAACCGCTGGTTCCCTACAAGCCGCGCGCAACGCGCAAGCAGGTCGAGCGCGCGTTGGAGATGCTGAACGCCGCGGAACGCCCGCTGATCATCGCCGGTGGTGGCGTGATCAACGCCGATGCATCGGACCAGCTGGTCGCCTTCGCCGAGATCGCCGGCATTCCCGTGATCCCGACGCTGATGGGCTGGGGCGCCATTCCCGACGATCATCCGCTGATGGCCGGCATGGTCGGGCTACAGACCAGCCACCGCTACGGCAACGCGACCTTCCTGAGATCCGACTTCGCGCTGGGCATCGGTAACCGCTGGGCCAACCGCCACACGGGGTCGATCGACATCTACACGCAGGGGCGCAAGTTCGTGCATGTGGACATCGAACCGACGCAGATCGGGCGCGTCTTCGGCCCCGATTTCGGCATCGTCTCGGACGCCGGCGCGGCGCTCGACTTGTTCTTGGAAGTCGCGACGGAATGGAAGCGCGACGGGAAGCTCGCGGACCGGTCGGCCTGGGCGGCGGAATGCGCGCATCGCAAGGCGAACATGCTGCGCCAGACGCATTACGACCAGGTGCCGCTGAAGCCGCAGCGCATCTATGCCGAGATGGTCGAGCAGTTCGGCCGCGACGCCTGCTACGTCACCACCATCGGGCTCAGCCAGATCGCGGGCGCGCAGTTCCTGCGGGTGTACAAGCCGCGCAACTGGATCAATTGCGGCCAGGCCGGGCCGCTCGGCTGGACGCTGCCGGCCGCGCTGGGCGTGCGCGCGGCGGATCCGGACCGCAGGATCGTCGCGCTGTCGGGCGACTACGACTTCCAGTTCCTGATCGAGGAGCTGGCCGTCGGCGCGCAGCACAAGCTGCCCTTCCTGCAGATCGTGGTGAACAACTCCTACCTCGGCCTGATCCGCCAGTCGCAGCGCGGCTTCCAGATGGATTTCGAGGTCTCGCTGGCCTTCGAGAACATCAACGGCGCCGACGACCCCGATGCCGTGCCCGGCTACGGCGTGGACCACGTGGCCGTCGCCGAAGGGCTCGGCTGCAAGGCGATCCGCGTGAAGTCCCCCAACGAGTTCAAGGAGGCCTTCGCCCGCGCCGAGGCGCTGATGGAGGAACACCAGGTGCCGGTGGTGCTGGAATTCATCCTCGAGCGCGTGACCAACATCGCGATGGGCACGGAGATCACCAACGTGAACGAGTTCGAGGAGATCCTGTGCCTCGATCCTTCGCTCACGCCGGAGAATGGCTGGACGCCGGCCGGTGCGCGCTCGCTGCAGGATCACCTGAGCGAGTAGCGCGCATCAGGGCCAGGCGACTTCCGGCGGCAGCGACATCAGGATCGCTTCCACGTTGCCGCCGGTGCGCAGGCCGAACAGCGTGCCGCGGTCGTGGATCAGGTTGAACTCCACGTATCGGCCACGGCGGACCAGCTGGGCCTGGCGTTCCTCGGCGGTCCAGGCTTCGTGCATGCGGCGGCGCACGATGGGCGGATAGGCTTCCAGGAAAGCCATGCCGACATCCCGGGTAAATTCGAAATCGGCGTCGATGCCACGGCCCGGCGTGCGGTCGCCGAGCCAGTCGTAGAAGATGCCCCCCAGGCCGCGCGGTTCGTTGCGGTGCGGCAGGAAGAAATATTCGTCACACCATTTCTTGAAGCGCGGGTAGTAGGTCGGGTCGGCCTTGTCGCAGGCGGCCTTGTAGGCGGCATGGAACCCGGCCGCGTCCTCGGCCGCCTCGGCGCTGTCGGGGAACATGGGTGTCAGGTCCCCGCCGCCGCCGAACCAGGCGTTGGTGGTCACGATGAATCGCGTGTTCATGTGCACCGCGGGCACGCGCGGATTGCGCAGATGCGCCACCAGCGAGATGCCGGTCGCGAGGAAGCGCGGATCACCCTCGGCACCCGGGATCTGCTTGCGAAACTCCGGGCTGAATTCCCCGAACACGGTCGAGACATTGACGCCGACCTTCTCGAACACCCGCCCGCGCATGACCGACATGACGCCGCCGCCGCCTTCGGGGCGGTCCCAGGCTGTGCGCTCGAAGCGGCCGGGCGGCAGGTCCCGGTGCGGGCCGGCGGCGAGTTCGTCCTCGATCGTTTCGAAGGTGGCGCAGATGCGGTCGCGGAGCGTCTCGAACCAGCCGCGCGCCGGCCCGACCATCGGATGATCGGCTGGGGCGGTGGCCCGCGGCGCGAGGGTTGTCTCATCGTTCATGTAACGCTCCTAGAATCTGCATGGGCGGTGCATGGACACCCCGCGCGACGCCCCCTTATAAGGGCCGCCGCGCAGGAGGGGCAGCGTGCGGGTTCGCGCGCGCCCCAGACGCGAGGCGGGTGCCTCAGGCGGCCCCCATGCAAGTGTGATGCGGCCGGCCGCGCCCTGTCATCCCGGGGTGGGTCGGCGGAAAAGGATGGTGTGGAATGGCGGAAGGTGCTGGCGCCACCGCGTCCGACGGGACGCCGCGGCGCGATTTTCTCACCCTGGTGACGACCGCCTTCGTGGGCGTCGGCGTGGGCGCAATCGCCTGGCCGTTCATCGCTTCCCTGCAGCCGGCGCGCGACGTGCTCGCGCTCGCCAGCACCGAGGTGGACCTGGCGCCGATCGCCGAGGGTTCGGCGGTGACGGTGATGTGGCGCGGCAAGCCGGTCTTCGTGCGCAGCCGCACGCCGGCCGAGGTGCAGGAAGCCCGGGCCGTGCCGATGTCCCAACTGCCCGACCCGGCGACCGACCAGTCGCGCGTCGAGAAGGACAAGTGGCTGGTGGTGGTCGGCGTCTGCACGCATCTGGGCTGCGTGCCGCTCGGCCAGAAGCCAACCGATCCGCGCGGGGATTACGGCGGGTGGTTCTGCCCCTGCCATGGCAGCCACTACGATACATCCGGCCGAATCCGTAAGGGACCCGCACCGCGGAACCTTGCAATTCCCCAATATGCCTTCACGTCCGACACCAAGATCAAGATCGGCTGAGGACCGCGAACATGGCCACCGGGCTGCACGACAGCGACTTCAAGAACCCCGTCATCCGCTGGGTCGACCAGCGCATGCCCATCTTCACAATGATGCAGAAGGAGTACGGGACCTTCCCGACTCCCCGGAATTTCAACTACTTCTGGAATTTCGGCGCGCTCGCCATGGTCAACCTGATGATCATGATCGCGACCGGCATCTTCCTCGCGATGCACTACACGCCGCACACCAGCTACGCCTTCGATTCGGTCGAACGCATCATGCGCGACGTGAACTTCGGCTGGCTGATCCGCTATGTGCACATGAACGGCGCCTCGATGTTCTTCATCGTGGTGTTCATCCACATCTGGCGCGGCATGTACTACGGCTCCTACAAGGCGCCGCGCGAGCTGCTCTGGATGCTGGGCGTGGTCATCTTCCTGCTGATGATGGCAACGGCGTTCATGGGGTACGTGCTGCCCTGGGGCCAGATGTCCTTCTGGGGTGCGACCGTCATCACCAACCTGTTCAGCGCCTTCCCGCTGGTGGGTGACTGGATCGTGACGCTGCTGTGGGGCGGCTTCAGCGTGGACAACCCCACGCTCAACCGCTTCTTCTCGCTGCACTACCTGCTGCCCTTCGTGATCGTGGGCGTGGTGTTCCTGCACGTAGTGGCGCTGCACATCACGGGGTCGAACAACCCGCTCGGCGTCGAGCCGAAGGGCCCGCAGGACACCCTGCCCTTCCACCCGTACTACACGGCGAAGGACAGCTTCGGCCTGGTGATCTACCTGATCGTGTTCGCCTCGCTGGTGTTCTTCGCGCCGAACTTCCTGGGTCACCCGGACAACTACATCCCGGCCGACCCGCTGGTGACGCCCGCGCACATCGTGCCGGAATGGTACTTCCTGCCCTTCTACGCGATCCTGCGCGCGGTGCCGGACAAGCTCGGCGGCGTGCTGCTGATGTTCGGGTCGATCCTGGTGCTGTTCGTGCTGCCCTGGCTCGACAGCTCGCCGGTGCGCTCCATGCGCTTCCGCCCGATCGCGCGCATCGCCTTCCTGCTGTGGACGGTGTGTTTCTTCGTCCTGATGTACTGCGGCGGGATGCCGGCCGAGGAACCCTACGTGACGGTCAGCCGCATCGCGACCGCCTACTACTTCGGCTACTTCCTGGTGATCCTGCCGCTGCTGGGCCGGCTGGAGCGTCCGCTCCCGCTCCCCGAGAGCATCGCCCGCGCGGTGCTGGGCGGCGGCGGGCCGATGCCCGCCGGCGCCGTGGCGAAGCCGATGGACAAGGCTTGAGAGCCATGAGGACCACGATGTTCCGGACTGCCCTCGGCGCCGTCGCCCTGATCGGCGCCCTGGCCACCGCCACCCCCGCCCGTGCGGCGGGTGAGGCGATCGCCATCCCGAACCATCCCTTCTCCTTCGACGGGATCTTCGGCACCTATGACCGCGCCAGCGCGCAGCGCGGCTTCCAGGTCTACAAGGAAGTCTGCGCCAACTGCCATGCGATGCGGCTGCTGTCGTACCGCAACCTGCGTGCCCTTGGCCTCTCGGAGGAGCAGGTCGCGGCGATCGCCTCGCAGGTGGAAGTGCGCGATGGCCCGAACGACGAAGGCCAGATGTTCGATCGGCCGGGCCGCCCGTCCGACCGCTTCCGCAGCCCCTTCCCGAATCCGCAGGCCGCGCGGGCCGCCAACAACGGCGCCTATCCGCCCGACCTGTCGGTGATCGCGAAGGCGCGCAATGGCGGCGCCGACTACCTCTATGCGCTGCTGACCGGCTACGCCGACCCGCCCCCGGGCATGACGCTTGGCGACGGCATGAACTACAATCGCTACTTCCCCGGTCATCAGATCGCGATGGCCGCGCCGCTTAACCCCGACCAGGTGGAATTCGCCGACGGCACCCCCGGCACGGTCGAGAACATGGCGCGCGACGTCACCACCTTCCTGCAATGGGCCGCTGAGCCCGAGCTCGAGGAACGTCGCGCGATGGGCATCAAGATCATCCTGTTCCTGACGATCCTGGGCGGGCTGGTTTATGCGGTGAAGCGGCGCATCTGGGCCGACGTGCACTGATACGACCGCGCACAGGCGGTACGAGGACACGGCCCGGGGTTCCGCCCCGGGCCGTTTTTCGTTTCAGCGCCCGGCACCTGCCATGCCTCCGGTCGCGACGAGCGTCGCGGGGTCGGGACGCCACCGCCCGGTGACGGCGGCGGTCTGGCGCGTAGCCGTCCGGCTCGCCTCGCCCGGGGGTGCCGCCAGCCGTGTCAGGCCCCGGCCAGCGTCAGGCCCTCGATGCGCACGGTCGGGCTGTCGGTGCCGCGGCGGAAGGTCAGGTCGTTGGCCGGCGTCATGTTCAGGAAGATGTCGCGCAGATTCCCGGCGATGGTGACCTCGCTGACCGCTTCGGCCAGTTCGCCCTTGCGGATCATGAAGCCGGCGGCGCCGCGGCTGTAGTCCCCCGTCACGCCGTTCACGCCCATGCCGATCAGGTCGGTCACGAACAGACCCTCCGTGATGTCGGCCATGAGCGCAGCCGGCGTGAGCGTGCCGGGTTCCAGCCAGAGGTTCGTCGCCGACGGGCCAGGCGGGCCGCCGGTGCCGCGGCTGGCATGGCCGGTGGACACCAGGCCGAGCTGCCGCGCGCTGCGCCAGTCGAGCAGCCAGGTGGTCAGCACGCCGTCATCGACGATGGCGCGGCCATGGCCGGGCATCCCCTCCCCGTCGAAGGGGCGCGAACGCAGGCCGCGCGGACGCAGCGGGTCGTCGCGCACGGTCAGGCCGGCGGCGAGCACGCGCTCGTTCATCCGGTCCTTCAGGAACGACGTGCCGCGCGCCACCGCTGCGCCGTTGATGGCGCCGGACAGATGCCCAAGCAGGCTGCCGGCGACGCGCGCATCGAATACCACCGGGATGCGCGCGGTCTTCGGCCGGGTCGGGTTCAGCCGGCGCACCGCCTGTTCCGCCGCGCGCCGGCCGATCGCGACCGGGTCATCCAGGTCCGCCAGGTGCACGGTGGAGGACCAGTCGTAGTCGCGTTCCATCCGCGTGCCGCTGCCCGCCAGCGCGGTGGCCGAGATCGAATGCGAGGTGCGCACATAGGCGCCGGCGAAGCCGTTCGAGGCGGCCAGCGCGATCTCGGTGCGGCCCCAGCCGGCGTCCGCGCCCTCGCTGTTGGTCACGCCGGGCACGGCCAGCGCGGCTTCCTCGGCGAGCGCGGCGCGTTCCAGCAAAGCCTCGGCCGAGGGCTCGGCCGTGTCGTACATGTCGAGGTCACGCGGCGGCGTCGCCAAAAGGTCCGGAAGGCCCGCGTAGGGGTCTTCGGGCACCACGCGCGCCATGGCCACCGCGCGTTCGGCAAGGGCGGCGAAGCCCCGCGGGTCCGGGTCGGTCGAGGCAACGATGGCCTGGCGCTGGCCCACGAAGACGCGCAGGCCGATGTCGATGCCCTCGGACCGCTCGAGCTGCTCGATCTGCCGCATGCGCCGCTTCACAGACAGCGAGGCGGAGGCAACCAGCAACGCATCGGCGGCGTCGGCGCCGGCGCGGCGTGCGGCGGCGATGAGGTCGGAGAGTACAGTGAGGCGGTCCATCGGGGGGATCCTCGCAAAGCGAGAAGGAAGGTCGGGGGAGGGAACTCCCCCGAGCCCCCTCCTTTTTCTGGGACTTGGGGACTGACGGCGGAGGTCAGGCGGCCAGCTTTTCCATGATGGCGTCCACGCCCGGCACATGCTCGGCCGGGCCCATGGCCGCCAGGGTGGGACGGGCGCGAAACATCTGCGCGGCCGCCTGCTGCACCTGCTCCACCGTGACGGCGGCGATCTTGGCCTTCGTCTCCTCGACCGGGATGACGCGGCCAAAGACCTGGAGCTGGCGGGCCAGCTGCTCGCAGCGGCTGCCGGTGGATTCGAGCGACATCAGCAGCGAGGCGCGCAGCTGCGCCTTGGCGCGGGCCAGCTCGTCCTCGGTCACGTCGCGCTGCACGGCGCGCAGCGCCTCGAGCGTCACGGGCATCAGCTCGCCGGCTTCCTTCTCCCCGGTGCCGGCGTAGATCTGGAACAGCCCGCCATCGCGGAAGGGCGAGGCGAAGGAATAGATCGAATAGACCAGGCCGCGCTTCTCGCGGATTTCCTGGAACAGGCGCGACGACATGCCGCCCCCCAGCAGCGTGGAGAGCAGCTGCGTCGGGTAGTGCATCGGGTCGCCATGCTTCACCGAAGGGAAGCCCAGCACGATGTGCACCTGGTCGAGTTCGCGGGTCTCGCGGAACTCCCCGCCGCCATAGCGCGCGGCCTCCGGCATGGCGGCGGCCGTGGCGGGCAGGTCGGCGAAATGCGTGCGCACCAGGTCGAGCAGCGTGTCGTGCTCCAGCGCACCGGCGGCGGCCACCACCATCGCGTTCGGCCCGTAGTGGCTGCGCATGTAGCCCATCAGCGCATCGCGGCTCATGGCCTTGATGGTGGCCTCGGTGCCGAGCACGGGGCGGCCCATGGCCTGCGACGGGTAGGCGGTTTCCTGGAAATGATCGAAGACGATGTCGTCGGGCGTGTCGTTGGCCTGGCCGATCTCCTGCAGGATCACGCCGCGCTCGCGTTCCAGTTCCTCGGGGATGAAGGTGGAATGCGTCAGGATGTCGCCGATCACGTCCACCGCCAGCGCGGTGTCCTCCTTCAGGACCTTGGCGTAGAAGGCGGTCTGCTCGCGCGCGGTATAGGCGTTCAGGTGGCCGCCGACATTCTCGACCTCCCGCGCGATGGCGGCGGCGTCGCGCCGCGCGGTGCCCTTGAAGGCCATGTGTTCCAGGAAATGCGAGACGCCGTTCACCTCCGGCGCCTCGTGCCGCGTCCCAACGCCGATATAGGCGCCGACCGACACGGTCTCGACGCGCGGCATGGTCTCGGAGACGACGGTCAGGCCGTTGGGCAGGCGGGTGACGCGGACGGCATCGGTCTGGGACAAGGGCGGCAGGTCCTCGGGCAAGGTCGGGGGAAGCGCCTATGTAGTGCGTTCGGGGCCGTTGCGCACCTCGTCCGCCGCTTCAGCCCTCGCCGCCTCGATCCAGCTCTCGATGCGCAGGTTCCGTTCGGGCGGGGGCAAAGCCGTATCGCCCGCCGCGCGCAGGACGTCGGCATTCTCCTGCCGGGTTCTGCGCATGGCCGCGAGTGTCGCGACGAGGCCCAGGCCGCCGAGCGCGACCGTCACGCCGGCCATCACCACGATCTGATGGGAATCAAGGCCCTGCATCACGAAATCGCCGGATAGCGACCCGAGGCCGCGGACGGTCGCGCGGATATCCGTCAGCGTCAGCGCGAATACGCCAAAAAGCGCCGTCAGGCTGTAGAGATACGTGCGCAGCGGGGAGGCCTTGCCCAACCTCAGCCGGAAGATCGTTCGGTTGTGCCGGACGGCAGCGTCGAGCGCCGCCTCCTCGCGCGCCGCGGGCGGTACGGTGGTGATCGCGTTCGCCGCCTCAGCGACGAGGAAGCCCGGCGTGTGCGCAGGCGACCCGATGGCGGTCTTTGGGGGGGCAGCCACGGGCTAGCTCGTTGGCCCGCCGTCACGGGGCCGCGGCAGGGAGCGCAGCGCCGCGCGGGACTGGCGGATGTTGCCGTATTCGAGCCCAACGAGCACCGCAGTGGCGAGCGCCACGAAGAGGACAACGATGAGGTCCGCGGCATCCGGCGGGTCCGCGGCCGGGCGCGCGATCATGTAGAGGAGGACCACGCCACTGCCGAGCGCCAACCAGCCCGGAAGCCGAAGCCGCGCCGCCTCGATCGCGGCAGCGAGGTCGAGCGCGAGTTCCAGGACGTTCAGCCGTTCAGCCGCGGAGGCCTCCGCGGCGACGCTGGACGCGTCCTGCCGTGCTTCCCCGCTCGGGGCATTACCGTCGGCAGTATCCGCCTGCTGCATCGCACCGCCCATGGCGCCTACGATAAGGCGAGGCGCCTCGGCGTGTCATTCATGACGGCGTGTCCGCGCCGGGATCGTCAGGCGGCATTGCGCCTGGCATGGGCGCGCACCGCAGCCTCGATGGTGCCGAGGTCGCCCGGCAGCACGTCGAAGCGTTCCTCGCGCTGGTACAGGTCGGCCAGGCGGGCGGGCAGCGGCGGGCGGATGCCGGTGGCCCGTTCCACCGCATCGGGGAACTTCGCCGGATGCGCGGTGGCGGCGACGATCACCGGGATGGCGGCATCCTCCGGCGCCAGGGCGCGGGCGGCAGCGGTGCCGACGGCGGTATGCGGGTCGGCGAGGTACTGCCCGGTGGTCCACAGATGCCGGATTTCCGACAGCGTGCCGGCATCGTCCAGTGTGAAGCCGCGGAACAAGGCGGTCGCCTCGCGCCAGGCGGCGTCGGGCACCGGCATTCGGCCCTCGGCGCGGAAGCGGGTCATGGTGTCCGCCGTGGCGGCGCCGTCGCGGCCCAGCAATTCGAACAGCAGGCGCTCGAAATTCGACGACACCTGGATGTCCATCGACGGGCTCAGCGAGGGTTCGACCGGCTGGGCGGACATGTCGTTGGACGCCAGGAAGCGTGCCAGGATGTCGTTGCGGTTGGACCCGATGATGAAGTGGCTGATCGGCAGACCCATCCGCCGCGCCACCCAGGCCGCCAGCACATTTCCAAAATTGCCGGTGGGCACGCTGACCGCCACCTCGCGGTCCGGCGCGCCGAGCGCCAGGGCCGCCGCGGCGTAGTAGGGCACCTGGGCCGCGATGCGCGCCCAGTTGATGGAATTGACCGCCGAGAGCCGCATCTCGGTGCGGAAGGGCGCGTCGTTGAACATCGCCTTCACCAGGTCCTGGCAGGCGTCGAAATCGCCCTTCACGGCGATGTTGCGCACGTTTGGCGCCAGCACCGAGGTCATCTGCCGGCGCTGCACCTCGCTGGTGCGGCCCTCGGGATGCAGGATGACGATGTCGATCGCGCTGCGGTCGCGGCAGGCCTCGATGGCGGCGGAGCCGGTGTCGCCGCTGGTCGCGCCGACGATGGTCACGCGTTCGCCGCGCTTGTCCAGCACGTGGTCGAACATGCGGCCGAGCAGTTGCAGCGCCATGTCCTTGAAGGCCAGCGTCGGGCCGTGGAACAGTTCCAGCGCGAAGCAGCGGTGATCCAGTTGCACCAGCGGCACCACCGCCGGATGGCCGAAGCCGCCATACGCTTCGTCGCACATCGCCCGCAGCGGCATCTCGCCGGCGCCGAACAGCGCCAGGATGCGCGCTGCGAGCGCCGGATAGGGTAGGCCGCGCATCGCCCGCCATTCGGCGGCGCTGAGCACCGGCCAGGTCTCCGGCACGAACAGCCCGCCATCCTCGGCGAGGCCCGCCAGCAATACGGCTTCGAAATCGCGCGGGGCGGCCTGCCCGCGGGTGGAGATGTAGCGCATGGGGCGAGGCATACCGGTTTGCCGCCCGTCCGGCGAGGGGCGCCCTGGCCCGAGTTTGCCGGAAATGGATATCGCTTTTGCGTTGCGCCAGGCGCCGTGGGACCTATCCTTGCCGCCTCATCTTCGCGGTCCGGACCGGACAGCCGCACGCCCCCAAGGAACCACCATGCGCCGCACCTTCCTGAAGCTGGTTGCCCCGTTGACGCTCACCCTGTCGCTGGGCGCCTGCGTCTCCGCCGAACGCTACGAGGAGCTGGAGCGCGCGCAGCAGCAGCTCCAGGCGCGCTACAATGCGGACGAGGCGACCATCCAGATGCTGCAGGGCCGCCTGCGCGTGACGATGAACGACCGGATCCTGTTCCCCTCCGGCGGTTACCGCATCAACGAACGCGCGCGCGAACACCTGCTGAAGATGGTGCCGACGCTCCAGGGCCTGCGGAACACGCGCGTCATCGTCGAGGGCTATACCGACACCACGCCGGTCGGCGCCGACATGCGCCGCGAAGGCATCACCACCAACCTCGACCTGTCCTCGCGCCGTGCCGATACGGTGGCCGATGTGCTGATCCGCGGCGGCGTGCCGCGGTCGATCGTGTCCGCCGATGGGCGGGGCGAGGCCAATCCGATCGCATCGAACAGCACGCCTGAAGGTCGCGCCCAGAACCGGCGGATCGAGGTGACGCTGGTCGGGCCGGGGAACTGACGCGGGCCACCCCGCCCCGTTGCCATCGGACCGCCGGGGGGCGGCCGGGGGCGGGGCGGCGGGGCGGGCGTGCGCATCTTCAGCGCGACGCCGTGTGCCGCCCGGCGGATCGCGCGCTATCCTCCCACCGGGGGAGGACCGTTCATGACCACCGCACACGCTCCGGCCTGGGAGGTCCGCCTGCTGGACCTGCCCTCCGGCCTGCTCGAGATCTTCACCATGGGGGCGGGGCATCCGCTGGTGCTGCTGCCCTCGCTGGGCCGCGGGCAGGAGGACTTTGATGGAATCGCGCCGCTGCTGGTCGCTGGCGGGCTGCGCCTGGTCCGCCCGGAACCGCGCGGCATCGGCCGGTCGGACCCGCTGCGCGCGGGATCGACCCTGCACGACATGGCCGCCGACGTGATCGCAGCGATGGAGGCGGAGCGCACCGGCCCGGCCATCGTCGCCGGCCACGCGGCGGGCAACTGGGTGGCGCGCATCGTCACCCACACTCGGCCGGACCTGGTGGCCGGCTGCGCCATGCTGGCGGCTGTCACGGGCACTACGGTGGTGCCCGAGATCAGCGCCGCCATCGCCGGCAGCTTCGACACCGACCTGCCGGCGGCCGAGCGGCTGGAACACCTGCGCCGCGGCTATTTCGCGCCAGGCAATGACGCCTCGGTCTGGCTGGAGGGCTGGCACAAGGATGTCGCGCTGGCGCAGCGCGCGGCGCGCAGCGCGACCACCGACCGCGCCTGGCTGCGTGCCGCCGAGAACCGCCCGCTGCTCTATATTGCGGCAGCCGAGGACGCCATCGCCGCGCCACCCTCCGAGGGCGAATTGCGCGAGGCGCTTGGCCCGCATGTGACGCGGGTGGTGATCGAACGCGCTGGCCACGCCCTGCTACCCGAACAGCCTGAGGCCACCGCTGCCGCACTGATCGGCTTCGCGAGGACGCTGTTCAGCGCAGCTTGATGTCGATGCGCACCAGGTCGCCGCGGTAGATCCCGTCGGCAACCAGCAGCAGCACGCCGCGCGCATCCACCGCCGCGCGGCGCACATGCGCGATGGGGGCGTTCAGCGGAATTTGCAGCGCGGCAGCGGTCTCGACATCCGCGCTGCCGATGGTCAGCACCTGGCGCGCATCGGCCACCCGCACGCCGGGGATGCCGGCGACCAGCTTCAGCGCGGTGCGGCTGCGGAGGTCGTCGTCCGACACCTTGGGGCGCAGGCGTTCATCCAGGTACACGTCGGCCAGCAGGAAGGGCGCGCCGTCGCGCCAGTGGCGGCGGCGGATATGCGTGTAGCGCGCTGCGGCACGGCCGAGATCGACCGGCGGCAGGTCGGCCGCCTCGATGCCGGGCGCCTCGCCGAGGATCTCGATCTCCGCACCCTCGCGCGATCGCAGCAGGCCGGACCAGTCGGTCTCGACCTCGCACCACAGGCGGTTCGCCGCGGGCGTGGCGCGCACGAAGGTGCCGCGGGCGCGGAAGCGTTCGATCAGCCCGTCGGCTTCGAGTTGGTCGAGCGCCTGGCGGATGGTGGCACGCGCCACGCCGCATTCGGCGGCCAATTCATCGACGGTGGGAATCCGCGCGCCGGGCCGCCAGGCGCCCTGGTCGATCCGCCGCCTGAACAGCGTGGCGAGCTGGATGTAGCGCGCCACCGCGCTGCGGCTGAAATCGACGGCGACGCCGGAGCCGTCTCCGCTCGCCCTGGCTCCCTTCAACGTCGCCGGCCCCTTGTGTTGGCGAGCATCCCTATCCGCCGAAACGACCCGGTCCGAGCGGGTGATGCTCTAGGCGGCGGCATTGACGAAGGGGCGCCCGGCGCGGAAAGCCTCGATGTCGTCGATGATGCGCGCCACCAGCGCGGCGCGCGTCTCGATGGTCAGCGAGGCGGAATGTGGCGCCAGCACCACATTGTCGAGCGCGAGGAAGCGCGCGTCCAGGCCGGGTTCGCGCGCGAAGACGTCGAGCCCCGCGCCGGCAATGCCCCGCGATTCCAGCGCATCGAGCAACGCGGCTTCATCCACCACCGATCCGCGCGCGATGTTCACCAGCACGCCGCGCGGGCCGAGCGCGGCGAGCACGCCGGCATCGACCATGCGGTCGGTGCCCGCGCCGCCGGGTGTGGCCAGGATCAGCACGTCGGAGCGTTCCGCCAGCGCGCGCAGATCGGCAATGTAAGGCCAGGGCTGGTCCGGCCTCGCCCGCGGCCCGGTCCAGGCGACATCCATGCCGAGCCCGGCGCAACGCCGCGCGATGGCCTGGCCGATCCGCCCCAGGCCGACGATGCCCGCTGCCTTGCGATGGAGGCTGATGCCCAGCCCCATGCGTTCGGAATTCCAGCGCCCGGCGCGCACGAAGCGGTCGGCTTCCGCGACGCGCCGCGCGGCGGCGTACATCAGGCCGATCGCGGCATCGGCCACGTCCTCGGTCATCACGTCGGGCGTATAGGCCACGGCGATGCCACGGCGTGCGGCGGCGGGCAGGTCGATGCGCTCGAGCCCCGCGCCCTGCGAGGACAGCAGGCCGAGGTCCGGCAGCCGCGCGAACTGCGCTTCCCCCGCGCCGGCCAGCGCCATCGTGACGGCGACGCGGATGCCGGGATGCGTGGCCTCGGCCGGCTTGTCCTCGACCAGGGTGTAGCGGGCCGCCAGCGCGGCGCGCAGGTCGGCCGGGATGGTGGAGAGCAGCAGGATGGTCTCGGTCATTCGGCACGGATCCCGGCGGCTTCGATCACTTGCTTCCAGCGCGCGCTCTCGGCGGCGATGGTGGCGGCGAGTTCCTCGGGCGTGGAAGGTGTCGCTTCCTCGCCGAGCGCCTCCATCCGCGCGCGATACGCGGGGTCGTTCAGGATGCCGGTGATCGCCGCGTTCAGCCGCGCAATGGCCGGCGCCGGCGTGCCCGCGGTGGTCGCGATGTAGTTGAACGGCGCGGCGTCGAAGCCCGGCAGTGTCTCGGCGAGCGCCGGCAGGTCCGGCGCCAGCGCCGAACGCTGCGGCGTGGTCACGCCCAGCGCGCGCAGATTCCCCACCCGCGCCGGCGGCAGCAGGATGGACAGCGTGTCGAGCGCCATGCTGACCGTGCCGCCCAGCAGGTCCGTCAGCGCCGGCCCGGTGCCGCGATAGGGCACATGCGTGATGTCGACCTGCGCCATGAACTTCAGCAATTCACCCGCGAGATGCGATGACGAGCCGATGCCCGAGGACGCGAAGGACAGCCGCCCCGGCTGCGCCTTCGCCAGCGCGATGAGGTCCGCGACATCGCGCGCCGGGATCGACGGATGCACCGCGAACAGGTTCGGCGCGCGCTTGTAGCCCGACACCGGCGCGAAATCCCGCACCGGGTCGTAGGGCACGGAGCGCATCAGCCAGGGATTGATGATCTGCGGCCCCGGCGTGCCGTAGAGCAGCGTCAGCCCATCGGGTGCGGCGCGCGCCACCGCCTGCGCACCGATGGTCGCCCCGCCGCCGGGCCGGTTGTCCACCACCACCGGCTGGCCGAGCGCCACGCCCAGCGGTTCGGCCAGCATGCGCGCGGAGGCATCGGCCGACCCGCCGGCCGCGAAGGGCACGACCATGCGCAGCGGGCGGCTGGGATAGGCCGGCTGCGCCAGCGCGGGCAGCGGCAACGCAGCGGTGGCCGCGAGAAGCGTGCGGCGATGCAGTCTCATTCGATGGTGATCCTCTGGGCTTCGATCACGCCGCGCCAGCGGGCGATCTCCTCCTGAACCATGGCCCCCAGCGCGGCCGGCGTGCCGCCGAGCGGCTCGGCGCCGAGCGATTCGAAGCGTGCCCGGATGGCGGGGTCCGCCAGCACGCGGTCCACGGCGGCGTTCAGTGCGGCGATCGCCTCGGGCGGCGTGCGCGACGCCACCACCAGGTAGTTGAACGACGCGTCATGGAAGCCCGGCACCGTCGCCGCGATGGGCGGCAGTTCGGGTGCCGCCGCCGCGGGGTCGCGCGTGCTGACGGCGAGTGCGCGCAGGCGGCCCTCGCGCACCAACGGCAGCAGCGCGGCCGCGGTATCCATCACCATGTCCACGCGCCCCGCCATCAGGTCCTGCACGCCCGGCGCGGTGCCGCGATAGGGCACGTGCAGCAACTCGATGCCCGCCAATTGCGCGAACAACGCGCCCGCCAGGTGCGCCGACGACCCGATGCCCGAACTCGCATAGGTGATCGCGCCCGGCCGCGCCTTCGCCAACGCGATCAGGCCCGCCAGGTCGCGCGCGGGGAAATCCGGCCGCACAACGAGCAGCTTCGGCGCGCGCATCAGCGCGACGACGGGCGCGAAGTCCGCCATCGCGTCATAGGGGATATTCCGCATCATCAGCGGATTCAGGATCTGGATCGGCGGCGGGCAATACAGCAACGTCAGCCCATCCGCCGGGCCGCGCGCCACCATGATGGCGGCGACGGTGCCGGTGCCGCCGGGGCGGTTCTCGACGATGACCGGCTGGCCGAGGATCGCGCCCATCGGTTCTGCGATGATGCGCGCCAGCGTATCCGCCGTGCCGCCGGGCGCGAGGGGGACGATGATGCGCAGTGGTCGCGCCGGCTGCCAGGCCTGCGCGGCGGCAGGGCCGGCGGCGAGCGCGGCGGCGAAGAAGGCCCGGCGATGCATGGCGCTATTCCAGCCGCATGCCGGTGGCGCGCACGACTTCGCCCCAGCTGTCGTAGGCGCTGCGGATGAAGGTGGCGAATTCCTCCGGCGAACTGCCGACGATGCGCCCGCCCTGGTCGCGCAGCACGCGGCGCGTATCGGCATCCTCCAGCGCCGCTTTGGTGGCGGCGTACAGGATCGCGACGCGATCGGCCGGGATGCCGGCGGGGCCGAGCACGCCGTACCAAGTCTCGCTGATGAAGCCAGGCACGCCGGCCTCGACCGCGGTCGGGACATCCGGCAGCAGGTCGAGCCGTTGTGGCGAGGTGACCGCCAGCGCCGGCACCGTGCCCGCGCGCACATGCGCGAGCAGCGCCGGCACGTCGGCAGCCAGCACGTTGATGCGCCCGGCCAGCAATTCTGTCACCGCCGGCGCAGCGCCGCGGAAGGGCACATGCGTGAGGTCGATGCCCGCGCGCAGCTTGAACAGCTCGCCCGCCAGGTGCAGCGACGAGCCGATGCCCGCCGAGCCATAGGTCAGCTGACCGGGCCGTGCCTTGGCCATGGCGACCAGCTCCGCCAGGTTGCGCGGCCCGAGGCCCGGCGCGGTGGCGACGATCTGCGGCACGCCCAGCACCTGCGTGATCGGCGAGAGATCCCGCCGCGGGTCATAGGGCATGTTCGGCTGCAGATGCGGCAGGATCACCATCGCCCCGCTGCTGGCGAGCACCAGCGTCTGCCCATCCGGGCGCGACTTCGCCACATGGTCGACACCGATCAGCCCGGCCGCGCCGGCGCGCGCCTCGACGATCACGGGCTTGCCGAGGCGTTCGCCCATGACGCGCCCGATGGTGCGCGCGATCAGGTCGGCCGGGCCGCCGGCGGCGAAGGGCACCACCAGGCGCACCGGCTGGTCGGGGAAGGCCTGCGCCTGCGCGCGGCCGGCCAGCGCCGGCAGCGCGAGGGCGGTGAGAGCGGTCCTTCTGCGGATCATCATTCTGTCTTTCCTCCCGTTATCGTTGGTTCAGGCTGGGGGCGGCTGGTCGAACAATCCTTCCTGCGGCGCGCTCAGTTGCGGCGTAGCATTGTCGGGCAAGGGAATCTCGTGCGCGTTCAGCGTCATCGCGACCATCGAGTAGTAGCCGACCAGCGCCGTCAGCTCGACCACGCCCTTGACGCCGAAGCGCCCCGTCACCTGCGCGTGCAACGTGGCGGGCACGGTGCCGTCGCGCAGCAGCAGGCGGGCGTAGTCATAGACCAGCGCGTCGTCGGGCTGGGTGAAGCGCGGTGGCGCGCCGTCACGGATGGCGGCGATGATGTCGGCTTCCAAGCCGGCATCGGCGGCGGCCTGCGCGTGGACCGTCCATTCCACCTGCGCCGACCAGCGCCGCCCGGTCACGATGATGGCGAGTTCCGACATTCGCTTGCCGAGCGACGTGCCGAAGCGCAGCGACTCCCCCAGCGCCGACCAGGCGCGCGCGAGGTCCGGCGCATGGATCGCCGCGCGCAGCGGCCCCACCACCCGCCCGCGCGGGCCGGAGACGACGCGGTCCCAGACCTCCCGCTGCGCGTCGCTGTCCAGGTCGTCGCGCGTCGATGGCAGCGGGATGCGCGGCATCTCAGCCATCCACCACCGGCGTGGCCAGCATCGACGGGCGTTCGCGGAAGCGCGCCTGCCAGGCGGCGAAGCGCGGCGCGCGGTCGCGCCAGCCGAGGTCGGCGAAGCGGAAATCCATGTAGTCGCCGGCGATGGCGAAAGTGATCTGCGCGATGCCGACGGGTGTCGCGGCGATAGCGTCGATCTCGGCATCGATGGCGCGCAGCGCGGAATCGGCCTTGGTCGCGAAGGCCTCCAGCAGCGCTGCCGGCGGTGCCTCCTTCGCGCGTTCGCTGCGCCACAGGATCAGCAGGTCGAGGAAGCCGGTCGCCAGGGCATGGCGCCGCAATTCGGTGAAGCGCGCCGGCCCCGCCGCCGGGACCATCCGCCCGCCGCCACCCAGGCTGTCGAGGTATTCGATGATGACCGCGCTGTCGTACAGCACCGTGCCGTCCTCCAGCACCAGCGTCGGGATCTTGCCGAGCGGATTGTCCGGCAGCAGCTCCGGCGCGACCTTGTCCATCGCGACAACGGTACGGACGGTGGTGATGCGATCCACGACACCGAGTTCATGTGCGGCGACCATCACCTTCCGCACGAAGGGCGACCGCGGCGACCAGTGCAGCTTCATCTTCCCCAACGCATCCCCCTTGTTTCATTAGGTCATATGTATGACTTTAGCGCGGGCGTCGCGCACGTCCAGGGAGGAAGGAACGGCCACACGGATGCCGATCACCTATGACGCCGTGAAGGCGCTCTCGGCGCAGCTCTACGACTGGTCGCTACGACGCGTGCCGCCGGATACGCTGGGCGGGCTCGAAGCCGCGCTGGCGACCGAGACGCAGGATGGTGCGCGCCAGGTGCTTCGCATGATGCTGGGCAGCGCCCGCAAGGCCGAGGCCGAGGACCGCTTCGTCTGCTCCGATGCCGGCGTGCCGGTCTATCACGTCACCATCGGCACCGCGGCGCGCCTCGACGGCGACATCAAGGCCGCCATCAGCGACGGCTTCGACGCATTGGTGGAACGCATCAGCCCGCCTTTGCTCAAGCACGTGACGAACCCGCTGACCAACGAACGCGGCCACAAGGGCCGCGACATGCCGCTGGTGACCTGGGATGTCGCCGGCGGCGCAGATTGGGTGGAGATTTTGTGCCAGCCCAAGGCGCTCGGTTCGGGCCGCTGGGCGGCGCTGGAGACCTTCTCCTTCCCCACCCTCGCGCAGATCGAGGAATACGTGATGAAGGTGGTGATGCAGGCGGGGTCGCAGCATTGCCCGCCGGTCATCATCGGCGTGGGCATCGGCGGCAGTTTCGATGTGGCGGCGCGCATCGCCTCCAAGGCGACGATGCGCGCCATCGGCACCACCAACCCCGAACCCATGCTGGCGTCGATGGAAGCGCGCCTGCTGCGCGCGGTGAATGCGACCGGCTTCGGCCCGATGGGCACGGGGGGCGATACCACAGCGCTGGCGGTGCATGTCGATTACGCGTCCGGCCATGGCTACACGCCGGTCGCGGTGTGCTTCAACTGCTGGATCAACCGCCGCACGCGCGCGCGCATCCACAACGACGGCAGCGTGGAGCGCATGGAATGAGCGCACCCCAAGACCAGAAGCAGGGCACCGCTGGTCTGAATCGGCCGCGCCCTGCTGACATCCGAACGCTGCGCTTCCCGCTCACGCGCGACGACGCCCGCAGGCTGCGCGCCGGCGACATGATCCTGGCGGATGGCGAGATCGTCATCACCGCGGGCCTGCCCACCGTGCAGCGCCTGGTCGCCTGCGCCGAAGAAGCGCGCGACCCGCCCATCGCGCTGGACGGCGGATCGCTGTTCCACCTCGGATCCTACAGCCAGGATACCGCCGATGGCGGGCTCGAGATCCTTTACATGAACCCGACCACCAGCACGCGATTCAACCCGCTGATGCCGCGGCTGATCCGCCACTTCGGCTTGACCGCGGTGGGCGGCAAGGGCGGGCTGGACGCCGGCTGCGTGGAGGCGATGCGCGAGGTGGGCTGCGTCTACCTGTCCTTCCTGGGCGGCGGCGCGCCGCTGCATTCCGCGGCGATCAAGGCAGTGCGCGAAGTGGCGTATCCCGACCTGGTCGCGCACTACCGTCTGGTGAGGCTGGCCGTGGAAGGACTTGGGCCGCTGACCGTCGGCATCGACGCCCATGGCAACAGTCTGTTCGACGCGCTGCAGCAGCAAGCCGCCGACCGGATGCCGGATATCCTCGCTCGCCTCGACGCCGATCGCGCCGCATCGTGAAGGACGCCGCCATGCCCGACACCCCCTGGCCGCCAGGCATCGAACCTGTGGTACCGGTGCCCGGCTACCCGAACACCTGGACGCATACGCCGGCACGCGCACCCTTCCCGCGTGCCGCGGGCGCGACCGAAGCCGCGGCACCCACGGCGCTGCACCACAAGCTGCCGGATGGCGAAGCGAACCTCGCCGAACGCACCAAGGGCCGGCCTGCAATCGGCCAGCTCATGGAGATTTCCGGTCGTATCCTCGACGAGGACGGCCGCCCCGTCGCGGGCGCCATCGTGGAACTGTGGCAGGCGAACGCCGCCGGCCGCTACGCGCATGCCATCGACACCAGCGCCGCGCCGCTCGACCCCAACTTCGAAGGCCATGGCCGCATCCGCAGCGACGCCGATGGGCGCTACGCGTTCTTCACCGTGAAGCCAGGCGCCTATGCCGTGCCGGTGCAGGAAACCTGGTGGCGCCCGCCGCACCTTCATTTCTCGGTCTTCGGCCCGTCCTGCCTGTCGCGCCTGGTGACGCAGATGTATTTCCCCGGCGACCCGCTGAACGAGATCGACCGCATCCTGCAATCCATCCCCGATCCAGCGGCGCGCGAACGTATGGTGGCGCGGATGCTGCCGCCGTCCTCGGTTGGGTCCGTCCACCTCGGCTTCGTGCACGACATCGTGCTGCGCGGCCGCTTCGCGACGCCGGAGGGCTGAGATGCTGCCGACGTCCCAGCAGACCATCGGCCCCTTCTTCCCGCGCGGCTTCATCGGCCCGGCCGACAACGACCTCACGCGCATCAGCGCCGATGCCACGCCGACCACGCAAGGCGAGGCCATCATCCTGCGCGGCACGGTCACGCGCGTGGGCGGCGTGCCCTGCGTCAACGCCATCCTGGAGATGTGGCAGGCCGATGCGGCGGGACGCTTCAATGCCGACCCTTCCTTCCTGGGCTGGGGCCGCACCTTCACCGATGCCGAGGGGCACTACGCCTTCCGCACCATCATCCCGGGCGGCTTCACCGACGCGACGGGCGCGCGCGCGCCGCACGCCAACATCACGGTGATGGGTGCCGGGCTGATGCGCCGCGTGCTGACGACGGTCTTCTTCCCCGGCTCCGACACCGCGCAGGATCCGGTCATGGCGGCGGTGCCGACCGCGCTGCGCCCGCTGCTGGTCGCCGAACCCGCGCGGCGCGAGAAGGGCGTGCGCTGCTTCCGCTTTGACATCCGCCTGCGCGGCGAGAACGAGACGCCTTTCTTCGACCTGTAGAGCAGGTCCCGGTCGGAGGACGTCCTCCGATCGGGTACAGATGCATGCCTACGGGCACGGCCGCGATCCGAGGCGAGCGGCGACGTCGCCGACGCTAGAGCCGTTTTCGTTCGCCCTGGGTCACTGTAACGACTCTAGCCCATTGTTTTCGCGAGCATCTTCACCCGACCAACTGATTCCATCTGGTTGGGATCTGCTCTACCCCGTCGTCGCCCAGGCGATCCGCCCGACGGTGCCGCAGGCCGTGCAGTCCGGCTTCCAGGCCGCATGCTCCACCCCGCAAGCGCCGCAGCGCCAGCGCGGCGCGCCCTGCGCATTCGCCGCCGCCCGCAGCCACTTCGCCTGCGCCGCGCGCGCATCGGCAGTGTCGCCGTGCTCGACCTCCTCGAGTTCCGCCAGCATCAGGAAGGCACGGCGGTCGGCGCTGCGGGCCGCCACCAGCGCATCGAGTTCGGTCCGCGCGCGCCCGGTCAGCCCGGCATCGATCGCCGCGCGCGCCATCAGCAGGCGGCTTTCCGGATGTTCGCGATTGCGGTGCACAAGGTCCTCGACTGCCTTCACGCGTGCCAGGCGGTCCTTCTCGCCGGCCAGCCAGGCAGCGCCGATATCGGGGTGCGGCGCGGCCACCCAGGCCTGTTCCAGCACGCTGCGCGCCCGTCGCCCGCCGCCCGCCTCGCCGAGCCTCTTCGCATGGGCCAGCGCACCCGGCGCGAAGGCGGCGTCGGCTGCGAAGGCCTGCTTCTCGAATTCCGCGGCGCGCGCGGGGTCTTCCTCCTGCAGGGAGGCCGCCAGGGCCAGTGCGGCGCGCGGGCCGTCGGGCACGGCGAGTGCGAGCGCCTCGCGCCAATCCTGCATGCGCAGCGCCAGCACCTGGCGTTCCTCGCGCAGCCAGGCGGCACCCGGCTGCGCGGCTTCCGCTTCCTTCGCGAGGCGCTGCGCCGCTGCCCAGTCCTGGCGCTGCATCGCCTGGCGCAGCAGCCCGCGAAGACCGAGAAAACGCGCCTCCGGCCGTTCGGTCAGCGCCTTGAAGGCGATGGCGGCGGCGTCCTCGCGCCCGGCCAGGCGCTCGGCCTCGGCGGCCAGCAGCAGCGTCTGGGGCGTGTCGCCCAGTAGCACGCGGGCGCGGCGCACCTCGGTGCGCGCGGTCTCGGCGGTGCCGGCGGCGAGTGCCACCAGCGCGCGCGTCACGGCGGCATCGCCGTCGGCACGGCGCTGCGCGCGGCGCGCGGCGCGCTGCCGGCGCGGCATCTCGGCCATCCAGCGCAGCCCACCGAGGAAGGCCTGCACCACGACGAACACGAGCGCGAGCCCCATCACCGCGATCGGGAAGGTGATGCCGATCCAGGTCTCGCCGACCTCGATCTCGACGGTGCCTCCCACACGCGCGAGCCACAGCGCGAGTGCCGTGACCGCGGCGAGGCCCGCCAGCAGAAGAAGTGCCCGACGCATCCGTTCAGCCGTTGCCGAGCACGGCGAGGGCGGCGCGCGCGGCGGACAGCGCGCGCGCCTGCTCGGCCCAGGGGCGCATCGCCTCCTGCGCCTGGGCCGGCAGGCGGGTCAGCCGCGCCAGCGCGCCGTCGAGGTCCCCGGCATCGAGCGCGCGGCGTGCGCGTTCGATCTCCGCCGCGGCGGCATCGCCCCAGACAACTTCCTGCCCGCGGCGCACCGTGACCAGGCCCGACAGGCGCGTCACCGCGGAATCCAGCACGCCCTGGCCGTCGCGCGAGGCCTCGCTGGCCGCCCGCGCGGCACGTGCGGCGTCCTCGAAGGACAGGCGCAGCGCCGGTTCGGTGGGTGGCGCGGCTTCGGCGAAGCGCACCAGCGCCGGCGGGGCGCTGGGGAAGGCGACCAGCGCCGGACCGAGCGCCTGCCCGGCATCGAGCTTCTGGCGCAGCGTATCGAGTGCCGCGAGCCGTGCCGCACGGGCCTCCAGCGCCGCGATACGCGCCTGTGCGGCTTCGAGTGCCGCGATCCGCGCGACCAGCGCCGATTCCGCGCCCGTCACGCGCTGTTCCAGCGTGCCGGCGGCGGCGGCGAGGCGTTCGCCCTCGGCACGTTCCGCCGCGGCCAGGCGCTCGGCGAGGCTGCGAGCGAGGTCCTCGACCCGGCGGATGCCCTCCGCGTCGGCGGCCTGCTGCCGCGCGGCGATGGCGTCGAGCCGTTCCGACAGGCGTTCGGCACGCGTGGACAGCCCCTCGGCCGCGGCGCGCGGCGCATAGGCCTGCGGGTCCAGCACCGGGCGCGCCTCGACCGCGGCGATCTGCGCGGCCAGTGCTTCAAGGCGTTCGGCCAGCGGGCGCAGGTCGGGCGGCGGCGGCAGGGCGGCGATGCGCGCCTCGATCGGCGCGAGGTCGATGGGTGGGCGCGACTCGATGGCGGCGATGCGCTGTTCGACAGGCGCGAGGTCCGGGATGCGGCGCTGCTCGGCGGCGGCGACGCGCGCGGGGAGCGATTCCAGCGTGGCGATGCGCGCTTCCAGCGCGGCCACCGCCGCCGCCGTCGGATTCGGCCGCGGCGCCGGGCGCGGCGTGAGCCACAGCCAGGCCGCGGCCACCACCAGCACCGCCCCGCCCGCGGCGAGCGGAATCGCGGCGGGGTCCAGCAGGCGGCGGGGTGGTGGCGGCGGCGTGGGTGAGTCGGTCATGCCCGTCCTCGTGCATCAGCGGCGGGAGGTATAGCAACCGGCACGCCCGCTGGCGCCAGCCGCCGCGGTTCAAGCCGGTGGCGCACCGAGCAGCGCGGGCAGCAGCGTCGGGTCGGGCCGCGCCGGCATCTCGACGGCAGCGAAGCGCAGCGGCTTAAGGGCCTCCGCGATGCGGGGGCTGAGCACCAGCGCGCGCATCGCCCGGGTGGCGTCAGCGAGACCGGCCCGGCGCAGCAGCGTGGCGGTGATGCGCGCGCCGCGTGGCGAGGTGACCAGCATGGCGGCCACGCGCCCCTCGGTGATCGCGGCGCGGGCTGGATCGGGCAGCGCGGTGGCGGGTGCGGCGGCATAGACGACGCGGCGGATGACGCGGAAGCCCCGCGCCCGCAGCGCCGCGGCCAGGTCGGCGCCATAGCCGCGCCCGACCGCGAGCAGCAGCGGCCCGGCGGCCGGGTCGAGCCGCGCGGCGGCCAGCGTGGCGAGGGCCGCGGCATCGCCCTCGGCGGCCGTGACATGGGCGAAGCCGCGGGCGCGTGCTTCGGCCGCGGTGCCCTCGCCGACCGCCAGCACGGGCAGCGGCGTCGGCGGCAGGGCGCGCGCGGCAGCGCGGCTGGCGAGCAGCAGGGCCTGGGCTTGCGGCAGCGCGGCGGGCGGGCTGTCGCGCAGCACCAGCGCGGGCGCGAGCACCGGCTGCCAGCCGAGCGCGACGAGCGCCGCCGCGGTCTCGGCATCGCCGGGCGCAGGCCGCGTGACGAGGACGGCGCGACCAGGCATCACCTGCTGCCCGGCCTGGGCACGGGTGGTGTCATCGCGCGCCGTCCGTCATGGTCGTGCGGCGCACCGACTGCGGGCTGGGACTGTCGCGGCGATCCGGCCGGTGCCCGCGCGCACCCGCCACGGCGGCACGCGGCCGGCGCGGCGGCGGGCCTAGGCAAACAGGTCCGCCGGGCTGTCGCGCCGCAGCGCCTGGCCGAGCTCATCGCCCAGGCGGATCGCGTCCTTAGCGTCGCCTTCCTCGGTGCGGCGCAGCAGGAAGGATCCGTCGGCACGCGCCACCAGTCCGGTCAGGCGCAGGCGCCCATTTTCGAGCATCCGGGCATGGCCGCCGATCGGCGTGCGGCAGGAGCCATCCAGCGCAGCGAGCAGCGCGCGCTCGGCGGAGGAGACGGCGCGCGCCTCGGGATCCTCGATGGCGGCCAGCAATTCGTGCAGTTCCGTGTCGTCGGCACGCACCGTCACGCCGACGATGCCCTGGCCGGCGGCGGGGACCATGATCTCGGCGTCGATCGCGACACTGCCCGGGGGGTCGAGTTCCATCCGACGCAGCCCGGCCAGCGCCAGCAGCGTGGCGGCGGCCTCGCCTTCCGCCAGCTTGCGCAGGCGCGTCTGCACGTTGCCGCGAAACATGACCACGTTCAGGTCGGGGCGGCGGTGCAACAGCTGCGACTGGCGGCGCACCGAGGATGTGCCGATGACGGACCCGCGCGGCAGCGCGGCGAAGGGGTCGGAAGGGTCGGCGGCGGGCAGCGCGGGGCCAGGCAGCAGGCAGTCGCGCGCATCCTCGCGCTTCAGCGTGCAGGCCAGCACGATGCCGGGCGGCATCTCGGTCTCGAGGTCCTTGAGCGAATGCACCGCGAAATCGACGCGGCGATCGAGAAGGGCCTCGTGGATTTCCTTGGCGAACAGGCCCTTGCCGCCGATTTCGGCCAGCAGGCGATCCTGGATCTTGTCGCCCGAGGTCTCGATGCGCTGTTCCTCGAAGGCATTGGCGTCGCGCAGCACCGGGCAGAACCGGGTGATGCGGGCCAGGAAGTCGCGCGTCTGCCACAGCGCCAGCGGGGAGGCACGGGTGCCGACGCGGAGCGGAAGGGAACGGCGCGGCGCGGCGGGATGGGCAAGGGACATGCCTCTGTCATAGAACCCCGGCCATGGGTGCGGAAGCTACGATCACGCTGCGAGGGCCGGTACTGGGGCTCGAGAGCAGCTGCGACGAGACGGCGGCCGCGGTGCTGGCACCCGACGGCACCATCCTGGCCGAGGGCGTGCTGTCGCAGGAGGCCGAGCACGCGACCTTCGGCGGCGTGGTGCCGGAGATCGCGGCACGCGCGCACCTGGCGGCGCTGCCGGGGCTGGCGGAGCGCGTGATGGCGCGGGCGGGGGTCGGGTATGGCGACCTCGGCGCCGTAGCCGCGACCTCCGGCCCCGGGCTGATCGGCGGGCTGATCGTGGGCAGCGGCTTTGGCAAGGGTGTCGCGATCGCGCGCGGGTTGCCCTTCGTGGCGGTGAACCACCTGGAGGCGCATGCGCTGACGGCACGGCTGCCGGGGTTGCTGCCCGAAGGCGCGCCGGCCTTCGCGTACCTGCTGCTGCTGGTCTCGGGCGGTCATTGCCAATGCGTGGCGGTGGAGGGGCTGGGGCGGTATCGGCGGCTCGGCACCACGCTGGACGATGCGGTGGGCGAGGCCTTCGACAAGGCGGCCAAGCTGATGGGCCTGCCCTGGCCAGGCGGGCCGCATCTGGAGCGGCTGGCGGCGACCGGCGATGCGCGCGCGGTGGCGCTGCCCCGGCCGCTGTTCGGGCGGCCGGGCTGCGATTTCTCCTTCAGCGGTTTGAAGACCGCGGTGGCGCGGGCGGTGACGCAGGGTGCACGGCATGCGGATGTCGCGGCTTCGTTCCAGGCGTCCGTCGCAGCGGTGCTGGCGGACCGCGCACGGCATGCGCTGGCGATGATGCCGGGGGCGACAGCCTTGGTGGTGGCCGGCGGCGTGGCGGCGAACCAGGCAGTGCGCGCCGCGCTGGCCGGTGCAGCGGCGCAGGCCGGGGTGCCGATGCTGGCGCCGCCACTGCGGCTGTGCACGGACAATGCGGTGATGGTGGCCTGGGCGGGCATCGAGCGGCTGCGCGCGGGGCTGACCGACGGGCTGGACCACGCGCCGCGGCCGCGCTGGCCACTGGCCGAACTGGCGCGCGGCTAGAGCCGCCTTGGTTCGAGCCGAGGCCTCCGGCCGCTTGCGTTCGCGCGCATCGCAACCCGATCGAATGGGTCCGGCTGATCGGGGTCTGCGCTAGATCACCCTGTCGAACGCGACCAAGGCGCGCTGCGACAGTCGGTACAGTTGCGCCGGGCGCCGCCGTTCCGCCGTGGCCGGGCTGCGGGCATCGGGCAGTTCCTCGATGATGCGCAGCTCGTTGATCTTGCGGCGGAAGGCGCTGTCGTTGAGCGGTTCGCCCATCACTGTCTCGTAGACCGATTTCAGCATCGGCAGCGTGAAGGTCTCCGGCAGCAGGAACGCCGGCAGGGTGGACCAGGCGGATTTGCCGCGCAGGCGCGCCAGCGCGGCGGCCAGGATGGCGTCGTGGTCGAAGGGCAGCGGCGGGACCTCCCCGACCGTCAGCACCGCGATGTCGGGCGCGGCGCGCGCCAGCGCTGCTTCCGGCACAAGCGCATAATGCGCGACCGAGAGCGACCAGCCGCGCGGGTCGCGGTCCGGCCCGGCAAAGCTCATGAGCTGTTCCAGGAACAGGCCGGTCAGGCCGGTCTTCTCGGCCAGGATGCGCGTGGCCGCCGCCAGGGTGCCGCTGTCCTGGTCGGGCCGCACATAGCCACCGACCAGGGCGAGCCGCCCGGCATGGGGCGGCTTGGCGCGGGGCTGCAGCAGCGTCGCCAGCGCGCCGTCGCGCAGCGTGAACAGCACGGTGTCGACGGTGACGATGGGGCGCTTCTCGGGGCCGGCCATGGCGGAGCGAGCATGGCGGCGCGCGCCACGCCATGCAATTCGCATTTTTCAATTTGCATTTTGTGAATTGCAATTCTATCTTCCTGCCATCGGCACGGCAGACCCGCCGGGCCACAGACCGCAGGAGGCCCCCATGGCCACCATCCGCCGCTTCGGTCCCTATGCCCTGGTTCGCGCCGAAGCCTCCGCGTTCCTGGCCGTGCATCGCGGCGGGACCCTGGTGCAGTCGGGCCGCGGCATCGCCGCCTGGTACGCCACACGCGGCGCAACCTCGCTGGTCGAGGTGCCGGCGGACGACCGCGACCACGTCATCGCGCTCTCGGCCGCCACGCGGGACTTCCAGCAGGTCAGCGTCCAGGGCATCGCCACCTGGCGCGCCGCCGAGCCGCTGCTGCTGGCCGACCGCATCGACTTCTCGATCGACCCGATGACCGGGCTGCACAACGCGGAACCCGTCGCACAGGTGGAATCGCTGATCGACGGCCTGCTGCGCGTGGCGGTCGAACGCTTCGTTGCGGCGCGCGACATCGCCGCCGTGCTGGCCGAGGGCGTCGGCGCGCTGCACGACGCGGTGGCGCAGGACCTGGTCCAGACCACCCGGCTGGCCGCCATCGGCGTCGAGTTGGCAGGGGTGCGGCTCGCCAACCTCACCCCCTCCCCGGAACTGGTCCGCGCGCTGCGCCAGCCAACCATCGAACGGCTTCAGCAGGGTGCGGACGAGGCCACCTTCGCGCGGCGCGCCGCCGCGGTGGAGAAGGAGGCGGCGATCGCGCAGAACGAGACCCGCGCCCGCATCCGGCTCGAGGAGGAACGCGCCGCGCTGATCGCCCGCGAACGCGATAACGAGCGTGCCCGCGCCGAGGCCGCCGCCGAAGCGAGCCGGATCGCCGCGACATCCGCCGCCGACACGCAAGAGATCGCCGCCGCTGCCGCTGCTCGCGCCCGCGCCATCGAGGCCGCGGCCGAGGCGGACGCCACGCGCGCGCTGGACGAGGCCCGCCTGGTCGGCGAGCGCGCCCGCGCCGAGATCGCGGCCGGCATGCCCGAGGTGGTGGTGATTGCCGAGGCGCTGCGCCATGGCCTGGGTGCCGCGCGGATCGGCACGCTCAACCTCGGCCCCGACCTGGTGGCGCAACTCGGCGGCGCCCTGGCCGGCGCGATGGCCGCGCCGCGCGGGTCGTGAGTGGGAGGCGGCGATGGCCCTGCTCAGCCCCCGCGCGGTGCTGGTGCGGCGCGAGACCGAACTCGACCGCGTCCGCGCCAGCCATCCGAGCCTCGCTTCCGCGCGCTTCGTGCTGGAGCGGCGCGGCCTCTCGATCGATGACGTCGAGGCGGCGCATCGCGACTTCGCCGAGGTGGTGCGCCAGGTCCGCGCCGCCATCCCGCCCGACTGGCGCCAGGCCGGCATCAGTCGGGCGGAGGTCGAGCGCTTCGTCTTCGGGCCGGAGGACATCGTGCTCGCCGTCGGCCCGGACGGGCTGGTGGCGAATGTCGCGAAGTATCTCGATGGTCAGGTGGTGATCGGGGTGAACCCGCAGCCCGGCCGAAATGCCGGGGTGCTGGTGCGCTTCGCGGCGCGCGACGCGGCCGACGCGCTGCGCGCGGCGGCGGCGGGCGCCATCCCGCTGGAACAGCGCGTGATGGCCGAGGCGCGGATGGATGACGGCGAAAGCCTGCTGGCGCTCAACGAGATCTTCGTCGGTCATCGCAGCCACCAGTCGGCGCGCTACACGATCGCGGCGAATGGCGCGCGGGAGAGGCAATCCTCCTCCGGCTTGATCGTCACGACCGGGACGGGAGCGACGGGCTGGGCGGCCTCCATCCTGCGCGCCACCGGGCGTCGGATGGAGCTGCCGCCGACGCTGCCGCGGCTCGGCTTCCTGGTGCGGGAAGCCTGGCCGGGGCCGGCGACCGGCACCGACCTGGTGGCCGGGCTGCTGGAAAGCGAGCCGCTGCTGGTGACCTCGGAAATGGATGAGGGCGGCACGATCTTCGCCGATGGCATCGAGACCGACCGCCTCGCCTTCGGCTGGGGGCGCCAGGTGCACATTGCGCCGGCGGCGCGGCGACTGAGGCTGGCCGTGCCGGGATGACGCGGTTGCATGCAGCGCAGTACCGGGCGATGACCGCGCCCGCATGAACTACCGCCACGCCTTCCACGCCGGCAACCACGCCGATTGCCTGAAGCACGCGCTGCTGCTGCTACTGATGGACGCGCTGCGGCGCAAGCCGGCGCCCTTCGCGGTGCTGGATACGCATGCAGGGCGCGGGTTGTACGACCTCACGGCCGATGAAGCCGCACGTACCGGAGAGGCCGCGCGCGGGGCGCTGCGTCTGGCGGATATCGCCGATGGGCCGCTCGCCCCCTTCGTCACGGCGCTGCGCCTCCAGGGGTTTCCGGGGCGCTACCCCGGATCCCCCGCTCTAGTGCGCGCGGCCCTGCGGGCGGACGACCGGCTGGCCTGCTGTGAACTGCATCCGGAGGACCACGCCGCACTGCGCGCGGTGTTCGCGCGCGACCCCCAGGTGGCGGTGCACAGGCGCGACGCCTGGGAGGCGCTCCGCGCGCTGACGCCCTTTCCCGAGCGGCGCGGCCTGGTGCTGATCGACCCGCCCTTCGAGCAGGAGGCGGAATTCGCCCGCTTGGTGGCCGGCATCGCCGAGGTGAATCGCCGCTTCCGCGCCGGCATCGTGGCGGCCTGGTATCCTGTGAAGCATCGCGCACCGGTGCGCGACTTCCACGACGCGCTGCGCGCGACCGGCGTACGGGACATGGTGGCGGCCGAACTGTGGCTGCGCGAACCGACCGACCCGCGCCGCCTGAACGGCAGCGGACTGCTGGTGGTGAACCCGCCCTTCGGCTTCGAAGCAACGGCGCAGGTGGTGCTCGAGGCGCTGCTGCCGCGGCTGGGCGCCGAACCGGGCGCCGGTGTCGCGGTCAGCCGCGTGGCGCCGGAGTGAACGCCCGGCCGGGCCACCGCCGCACGCCGGCGCGGTGGACAGGGCCGGCTGCATCGCCGAGGCTGCCAACGCCATCAGGACCACGAGGGAGACCGCGGGCGTCACGCCCCGACCGCATGCCGCAGTGACATCCCGCATCGCCATCCTCGGCGCCGGTGCCTGGGGCACGGCGCTCGCCATCCAGGCTGCGCGTGCCGGCCGGTCGGCCGTGCTGTGGGCGCGTGACGCGGGGCGCGCGGCCGAGATCGGCGCGCTGCGCGAGAATCGCCGCTACCTGCCAGGCATGCCCCTGCCGGAGGCGGTGGACGTCACGGCCGATGCCGCCGAGGCGCTGCACGGCGCGGCGCTGGCGCTGCTGGTGGTGCCTGCGCAGGCGCTGCGCGGCGTGGTCGCCAGCCTGCCGCCCGCGCCCGTGCCGCTGCTGCTGTGCTGCAAGGGCGTCGAGGCCGGCAGCCTGGCCCTGCCGCTCGAGGTGCTGGGCGCGGTGCGGCCGGGTGCTGCGGCCGGCGTGCTGTCGGGGCCGAACTTCGCGCATGAGGTGGCCCGCGGGCTGCCGGCCGCCGCGGTGGTGGCGGCAACCGACCCGGCGCTGCGCGACTCCGCCGTGGCGCTGCTCGGCTCGCCGGGGTTCCGCCTCTATGGCGGCGAGGACCCGGTCGGGGCGGAGGTCGGCGGTGCGGCCAAGAACGTGATCGCGATCGCCGCCGGTGCGGTGATCGGTGCCGGGCTGGGCGAGAACGCGCGCGCCGCGCTGGTGACGCGCGGGCTGGCCGAGTTGTCGCGCCTGGCGGTGGCGTTGGGCGGACGGGCCGAGACGGCGGCCGGGCTGACCGGGCTGGGCGACCTGATGCTGACCTGCGCGGGCCCGGGCAGCCGGAACATGTCGCTGGGCCTGGCGCTGGGCCGGGGCGAGTCGCTGGCCGAGGTGCTGGCCGCGCGCACCGCCGTGACCGAGGGCGTCACGACGGCGCCAGCGCTGGTCGCGCGGGCAGGGACGGTGGGTGTCGAATTGCCGATCTGCGCGGCGGTGGCCGATCTGGTGGCCGAGCGGATCACGGTCCGGGAGGCGATGGCGCTGCTCCTGGCGCGCCCCCTGCGCGCGGAGTAGCGCCGTCGCCGGTCAGCTAGCCCGCGAGAGTTCGGTTTCGTGCAGGTTGCGCACCGCGGCCACGTAGCCGGACTGGGTGCCGGTCACCAGCGCCTCGTTCAACTGGCGCAGCAGGCGCTCGAGGTCGTCGGTGCGGCAGAGTTCCAGCGTGCCCATGCCGGCACGATGCGTGGCGCGGTAGGAACCGTCGCGCAGGCGATCGATCTCGATGGTGCTCGAGCCACCGGCAACCGGGCGCAGCGTGATGATCACGTCGTCCGGGGACGGGGTCGGTTCGATCTCTGCCATGGGCGTCGTGTCCTTCTAGGGGGAAGGTGGACACGGCGCCGCCCTGTGGCGGCGTCCGTCCAGGCAGGCCACGTCGGAGGTGACGCGAACGCTGCCAGGATCGTGATTTTAGCCAGATCGCGGATTCGGGACAGCGACCAATGGTAGCGTTGCGTAACGGCAGCGCACGGGCCCGAGCCAACGTTCCGCCGAGCAGGACGCCCGCAACCAGGTGCTTCAGATGAAAAATCCGATGTTTATGAAAGACTTGGTGGCGAACCCGGCCAGTCGCGGGACATCTCACCTGCAATCAAGACGAGCAATGTGGGCTAAAATTTAGACAAATCACGCGATCGTGAAAATGGATGACCGGGACCGTATGGTGGCGCAGGCGGGGGGCCACGGCGCACCGTGGCCCCCCGCCTGACCGGATCAGGCCAGACGGGCCGTCGCAAGGGACCCCGCGCGGTCCGCGAGGCGCGCCCGGATGGTCTCGAGCGCCACATCGCCGCCCGCGAGCACCGGCGCGCAGGCCGCCGTCGCGTAGCGGCCGTTTCCGCGCATCGCCTCGAAATCCACCACCAGGGCCGCGACCTTGGCGTTGTCGAAGAGATGGCGGTTGCCGTCGTCGAAGTAGGTCTCGGTCACCGCGCCCTCGCTGACCACCAGGCCGTGGTTCTGCAGTTCCACGTGGAAGTAGGTGACCTGGCGGACCCAGAGCTCCTGGAGGATCGAGGTGCCATTCACCAGCAGGCGTGCCGGCACCAGGCGACCATCGAGGAAGATGGCGTGCTCGGGGCTGACGCGCAGGTCGCGGAAGGGCACGCCATCGGCCAGGGCACCGGCCTTGATCAGGATCGGTGCGGCCGCGGCCTTGTTGTGCTGGCGCGCCACGTTCACCTCGGTGCGGCCGACCCAGACCAGCGGCTGCAGCGGCGCGCCGCCATGGGCCGCCACCACCAGGTCACCGGCGCGCAGTTGCTCGACCGGCACTTCCCCGCGGGCGGTCGCGATGCGCGTGCCCTCGGCGAAGCAGGTGATGACGTCGTCATTCGGGTTGAAGCCGAAGACGGTCAGCGTGTCCGGCCCGTCGCCGCCCGGATTGCTGTTGATGAACAGCGTCGAGCCTGGCTCGCTACCTTCGACCGTCGTCCAGGGATCGTCGTTGCCGCCGGTCCAGCCCTGCAGGTCCAGCGTGTCGCTGCCGCCGCCGAGCACGATCGTGTCGTCCCCGTCGCCGTCCTGCCAGCTGAAGCTGTCATCGCCGGTGCCGAGGTCGATGCTGTCCTCGCCCGCACCCGCCAGCACCGTGTCGTTGCCGGCGCCCGAACTGATCGTCTCGTTCGCACCGCTGTCGACGATGCTGTCGTCGCCGCTGCCGGTGATGACCTGCTCGAAGCCGACGATCGAGTCGGCGCCGATGCCCGTGCCGATGGCGGAGTTGCCGGTCAGGTTCAGCGTCACCGCATCCGTGGAGCCGCTGTAGTCGAGCGAGTCCACCCCGTCGCCGCCGATCAGCGTGTCATTGCCGAGCGAGCCCACCACGGTGTCGTTGTCGGTGCCGCCGTCCAGCGTCTCGCCGCCGGTGCCGCCGGACAGGCTGTCGTTGCCGGCGCCGCCGAAGATGCTGTCGGTGCCGCCGCCGCCGCTGACGGTGTCGTTGCCGGCGCCGCCATCAACGGTGTTATCGCCGCTGCCGCCGGCCAGGCTGTCGTTGTTGGCACTGCCGAGGATGTTCTCGACGCCGTTCAGCGAGTCGCTGCCCGCACCGCCGGTGGCGGAGCCATTGCCGTTGCCGTCGATGGCGACGGTCACGCCCGCGGTCGCACCGGCGTAGGAGGCCCAGTCGCTGCCCGAGCCGCCGATCAGCGTGTCATTGCCGCCACCGCCGGTCAGCGTGTCGTTGCCGCCTGCGCCGTCGAAGACGTTGTCGCCGCCGCCGGCCGACCCGGTGATGTTGTCGCCGCCGGCGCCGCCAGTGACGTTCTCGATGCCGGTCAGGCTGTCGGAGCCCGCATCCGTGCCGATCCCGGTGCCGTTGCCTGCGTCGTTGAGCGTGACCACCACGCCGCCCGTGGCGCCGGTGTAGTCCGCGGTGTCTATGTCGGCGCCGCCGATCAGGCTGTCATTGCCGCCGCCGCCGTTCAGCGTGTCGTTGCCGGCGCCGCCGTCCAGCGTGTCATTCGCGGTGCCCGCGCCGCCCTGCAGGTTGTTCGCCCCGGTGGTGCCGAGGATGGTGTCGGCGCCCGAACCGCCGATCGCGTTCTCGAAGCCCGAGACGGTCTCCGTGCCGGCGCCGCCCGTAGCCGTGCCGGTTTGGAGGTTGACGCTCACCCCGTTGGCGATGCCGGTGTAGTCGATCCAGTCGTTACCATCGCCACCCACCAGGCTGTCGGTGCCGAGCGAGGCGCGGATGGTGTCGTCGTCGGCGCCGCCGTCGATCGTCTCGTTGGTCGCCCCGCCGGAGAGCAGATCGTTGCCGGTGCCGCCGAGGATGGTGTCGATACCGTTGTTGCCGGCGATCGTGTCGTTGCCGTCGCCGCCGTCGAGGAAGTCGCGGTCACCGGTTTCGGTGCCGCTGCTGCCGAAGATGGAGTCGTCGCCGGCCTCACCGAAGGCGCTGTCGCCGAGGTTCGTGACGATGGTGTCGTTGCCAGCGCCGCCGAAGATCTGGTTGTCGGACGTGGTGCTGCCGGTCAGGCTGTCATTGCCCGAGCCGCCGCGCAGGTTCTCGAAGGTGTTGCCCGCGAAGCTGTCACCCTGCGCATCGCCGCCCGAGGCGGCGCCGGTCGCGAGCACGACGGTGACGCCGGCCGTGTCGGTGGCGTAGGAGAGTTCGTCGGTGCCGCCGCTAGCGACGAAGGTGTCGGCGCCCGCGCCGCCTTCCAGCGTATCGTTGCCCGCACCGCCGTCGAGCAGATCGGTGCCCGCCCCGCCGCGCAGGACATCGTTGCCGCCATTGCCAAGGATTCTGTCGTTGTCGTCGCCGCCGAGGATGCTGTCGCCGCCGCCGGCACCCACGATGGTGTCGTTGCCGGCGCCGCCGTCGAGCGTGTCGGCTTCGTTCCCCTCGGTTCCGTCGCCATCGCCGAACAGGCTGTCCGCGCCGTCACCACCCGCAATTGAGTCCAGGCCGTTGCCGCCGCGGAGCACGTCGTTGCCGGTGCCGCCATCGAGGGTGTCGTTCCCGGCCTCGCCGAGGAGGCTGTCATTGTCGGCGCCGCCGATCAGACGGTCATTGTCGTCGCCGCCCAGCAGCGTGTCGTTGCCGGTGCCGCCGTCGAGCGTGTCACTGCCGTCATCGCCATTGAGCCGATCGGCTCCACCATTGCCCGCGAGAAAGTTCGCGACTTCGTCGCCCACCAGGCTGTCAGCGCCGCTGCCGCCGACGATGTTCTCGAAGTTCAGCACGTAGTCGCGCGTGGTGTTGCCGCCCGGCTGCGCATCGCTGCCTGCGCCATTACTGTCGCTCGAGGCGCGCGGCGTGCCGGCACTCAGATTGATCGTCACGCCGGCCGTGTCGTTAGCGTAGGAGACGGTGTCGTTACCGGTGCCGCCGTCCATCGAGTCGGTGCCGAGGCCGCCCTCGATCCAGTCGTTCTCGGTGCCGCCGACCAGGGTGTCGTTGCTGGCGCCGCCGAGGATGGTGTCGTTGCCGGCCTCGCCGCGCAGCGAGTCATTGCCGCCATTGCCGACCAGGGAGTCGTTGCCGCCCTGCGCGCCGGCGGGCGAATCGCCGAGGGTGTTGCTGCCGTCAAACGTATCGTTGCCCGTCGACGGGCCGCCAGCAGACCAGGACATACTCACTCTCCTCCGAAGACGATCGCGCCGGGCAGCGCCACGGGCGGAATGGGATGGAAAAAGCGGCGACCGCGCGCGCACATCGGCGGCGGGGCGAAGGGTTCGAAGCGAGACGTTGGCGCGGCTTGGATGAAGCGCGCCGCTAGCGCGATGGACCCGGACGGTTGGCCTGGTCGGCCAGGCTTCCCGGCGGAGGCGGAGGATGCGCTTCGCCGGGCCGGCTGGCGCGGCGCGCGCGCTGCCGCACAGGTCGCGCGCGGCGACGACTGCGGCGCCGGTTGGCCGACAGCGGGAGCATCAGCGCCAGGCTGCGCTGCCGGTGCCGCGGTGGCGGCGTCGCGAAGGTCGATCTCGTGCCCCGCCCGCAGCAAGGCGGCGAGGCGCCGGGCCAGCCGCGCCGCTGACCCGCGCGACTCCACCCGCGCGGCAGCGCCGCGGAGCGAAGGAGCGAAGGCCGCCACATTAAACATATTTTAGAGAACAATCCTGGGAAATGAGACGAGCGAAGTCCTAGCGCAGCCCGAGCCCGCCGCAAATCAGTACGCCGTTCACGTTTGCGTTGAAATGGGGCAATTTCTGGTGCAAATGCCAATTTTTTGCACGCAACAGTTGCAGCCGCCGAGCATCTACCGACAGCCGCGCGTCGCGGATTTCAACACGCCCTGCGACAGGCGAGTCCAAACCGCCATGCCGCACCCGCAACTTATGCCAGATCATGGTTCATTGGCCATAAGGGCGGAACGTTTCCGCCTCGCGCCGTGCGTGCGGGGCGCCGGGCGACTCCGGACCGATTCACGACGGCGCGAGCGCGACGGGACAAAGCTCACATTTTTGTGATACATCCCAACGCCCGGCGCGGAGGCCGCCGACCTACTCCGCCGCCAGCGCCGCCCCTGCCGCGATCGGCGCCAGCGGCATCGCCAGCGATACGCCCGCGCCGAGCAACAGCAGGAACGGCGCCGGCGACAGGCCCGAGGCCGCCGCCTCGATCGCCGCGGCGCCGAAGATCACCGCCGGGATCGCCAGCGGCAGCACCAGCAGCGGCAGCAGAACCGACCCCCGCCGAGCCCCCAGCGTCAACGCCGCGCCCACGGTGCCGAGCAGCGACAGCAGCACGGTGGCCAGCGCCAGCGCCGCGACAGCCGCGCCCCAGGCCTCGACCGGCAGGTTCAGCAGCGCGGCCGCCACCGGAGTCGCGGCCAACAGCGGCAGCCCGGTGGTGATCCAGTGCCCCAGCGCCTTCGCCGCCGCGATTCCGCCGCGCGGCAGCCCCGACAGCAGCAACTGGTCGAGCGTCCCGTCCTCGGCATCCGCGCCGAACAGGCGGTCGAGCGGCAGTAGCGCGGCCAGCAGGGCGGCGGCGAACAGCGCACCAGGGGCCAGCCGCGCCAGCAATTCGGGCGCAGGGCCGACGCCGAAGGGGAACAGCGCGCTGACCAGCACGAAGAACAGCACCGCGGCCAGCGTATCGGCCGGGTGGCGCAGCGCGAGGCGGATCTCGCGGCCCAGCAGCGCGGCGAAGGCCCTCACAGCCGCAGGTCCCGCGCGTCATCGAGCGGCAAGGGGATATGCGTGGCCGCCACCACGACGCCGCCGGCCGCGCGATGCGCCGCCAGCAGCGGCCGCAGCCGTTCGACCGAGGCCGCATCCACGCCTGTGGTCGGTTCGTCCAGCAGCCACAGCGGCACCGGTGCCAGCGCGAGGCGCGCGAGTGCCAGCCGCCGCTTCTGCCCGGACGAGAGCACCCGCGCCGGCAGGTCGGCCAGCGGTGCGAGCGCCAGGGCCGCCAACGCCGGCCCAACCGCGCCGCCCTGCAGGCGGGCGAAGAATTCCAGGTTCTCGGTGACGGTGAGCGCGGGCTTCAGCGCATCCTGGTGGGACAGGTAGCGCATCCGCCGGGCATGCGCGGCGGCATCGTCGGAGATGTCGTTGCCGCGCCACAGCACCGCGCCCTCGGTGGGCGGCAGCAGCCCGGCCAGCATCCGCAACAGGGTGGACTTCCCCGCGCCGTTGGCGCCGGTCAGCAGCAGCGCCTCCCCGGGGGCCAGCGCGAAGGACAGGCCGGCGAAGACGGCGCGGTCGCCGCGCAGGCAGGCGAGGTCGCGCGCTTCCAGGATCGCCGCGCCGTCATCCGCCAAGATCCGCCCCCCATCCATGGACCGCTGCCGGCCGCCATGCTTTAAAACCGCCCGATTGTGCGGCCGCGAAGGCCGCCTGCATCGAGGAAGGGCATCGCAACCATGCGGATGATCGGGCAGGACAGCCTGAAGACCCGCCGTACGCTCAACGTGGACGGCAAGACCTATCACTACTTCAGCCTGCCCGAGGCCGCCAGGAGCATCGGCGACGTCACCCGCCTGCCCTACAGCCTCAAGGTGCTGCTCGAGAACGTGCTGCGCTTCGAGGATGGGCGCTCCTACACCATCGACGACGCGAAGAAGATCGCCGAGTGGGTGCAGACGGGCCGCTCCACCAAGGAAGTGCCGTTCCGCCCCGCCCGCATTCTGCTGCAAGACTTCACCGGCGTGCCCGCCGTGGTGGACCTGGCCGCGATGCGCGACGCGCTGCTGAAGCTGCAGGGCGACCCGCGGAAGGTGAACCCGCTGGTGCCGGTGGACCTGGTCATCGACCATTCGGTGATGGTGGACTACTCGGGGTCCGCCGCCGCGCTGCAGAAGAACGTGGATGTCGAATTCGAGCGCAACGGCGAGCGCTATGAATTCCTCCGCTGGGGCCAGGAGGCCTTCAACAATTTCCGCGTTGTGCCGCCGGGCACGGGCATCTGCCACCAGGTGAACCTGGAATACCTGGCACAGGTCGTATGGACCGCGACCGACACTGGCGAGGTCTTCGCTTTCCCGGATTCCTGCTACGGCACCGACAGCCACACCACCATGGTGAATGGCCTGGGCGTGCTGGGTTGGGGCGTGGGCGGGATCGAGGCCGAGGCTGCGATGCTCGGCCAGCCGATCGCAATGCTCATTCCCGACGTGATCGGCTTCAAGCTGACCGGGTCGGTGCGCGAGGGTGTGACCGCCACCGACCTGGTGCTGACGGTCACGCAGATGCTCCGCAAGAAGGGCGTGGTCGGCAAGTTCGTCGAGTTCTACGGCCCGGGCCTGGCGCACCTGCCGCTGGCCGACCGCGCGACCATCGGCAACATGGCCCCCGAATACGGTGCGACCTGCGGCTTCTTCCCGGTCGATGACACCACGCTGGAATACCTGCGCCTGTCCGGGCGCGACCAGCACCGCATCAACCTGGTGCGCGAATACGCCAAGGCGCAGGGCATGTTCCGCGAGGCGGACAGCCCCGACCCGGTCTTCACCGATACGCTGGAGCTCGACCTGTCGACGGTGGAACCGTCCATGGCCGGGCCGAAGCGTCCGCAGGACCGCGTGGCGCTGTCCAATGCCGGCGCGGCGTTCCTGAAGGACCTCGCGGCCGGGACCATGGGCGTGCCGGGCGAGAAGGCCGACCTGCGCGTGCCGGTGGCCGGGGCGAACTACGACCTCGGCCATGGCGACGTGGTGATCGCGGCGATCACGTCGTGCACCAATACGTCGAACCCGTACGTGCTGGTGGCGGCGGGGCTGGTGGCGAAGAAGGCGCATGAGAAGGGGCTGACCACGAAGCCGTGGGTCAAGACCTCGCTCGCGCCGGGCTCGCAAGTGGTGACGGACTACCTGAACAAGGCGGGGCTGACGCCGCACCTCGATGCGCTGGGCTTCCAGACCGTCGGCTATGGCTGCACCACCTGCATCGGCAATTCCGGCCCGCTGCCCGAGCCGATCGTGGACGCGATCGAGACCAACAAGCTGGTCGGCGTGTCGGTGCTCTCGGGCAACCGCAACTTCGAAGGGCGCGTGCATGCCAATGTGCGCGCGAACTACCTGGCCTCCCCGCCGCTGGTGGTGGCGTACGCGCTGGCCGGCACCATCCGCCGCGACCTGACCAAGGAACCGATCGGCATGGGCCGCGATGGCCAGCCGGTGTACCTCAAGGACATCTGGCCGACGCAGAAGGAGGTGAACGACACCGTCCACGCCGTCGTCACGCGCGAGATGTTCCAGGAACGCTACGGCGACGTGTTCAAGGGCCCGGCGCAGTGGCAGGCGATCCGCGTCGATGCGGACAGCGACACCTATCGCTGGAATTCCGGTTCCACCTACGTGCAAAACCCTCCGTACTTCGAGGGCATGACCATGGACCCGAAGCCGACCGGCGACGTGAAGGGCGCGCGGCTGCTGGCCCTGCTGGCCGACAGCATCACGACCGACCACATCTCCCCGGCGGGCAACATCCGCAAGGCGTCGCCGGCGGGTGAATACCTGCTGGAACACCAGGTGCGCCAGGACGACTTCAACTCCTACGGCGCGCGGCGCGGCAACCATGAAGTCATGATGCGCGGCACCTTCGCCAACATTCGCATCAGGAACGAGATGGTGCCGGGTGTCGAAGGCGGCGTGTCCAAGCATTACCCGTCGGGCGACGTGGCGCCGATCTACACGGTGGCGATGCGCTACAAGAAGGAAGGCGTGCCGCTGGTGGTGATCGGCGGCAAGGAATACGGCACCGGTTCGTCGCGCGATTGGGCGGCGAAGGGGACCTTCCTGCTGGGCGTGAAGGCGGTGATCGCGGAGAGCTTCGAGCGCATCCACCGGTCGAACCTGGTGGGCATGGGCGTGCTGCCGCTGGTCTTCAAGGACGGCGAGAGCCGCCTGACGCTGGGGCTGAAGGGCGACGAGACCATCGACATCCTGGGCGTGGAGAAGCTGTCGCCCCGCATGATGATGGACGTGGTGATCACCCGCGCCGACGGCACGCAGGTGAAGACGCAGGTGATGTGCCGCGTCGATACCGCGGACGAAGTCGAGTACTATCGCAACGGCGGCATCCTGCACTACGTGCTGCGCGGGATGGCGAAGGCGGCGTAAGCCGGCCAACGCCGCGGCGTTTCAGGGAAGGGCGCGGTCCGCAGGGGCCGCGCCATTTTCGTTGTCGGGATCCCGGATTGCGTCCCGCGCCGCCTCCAGCAGCGTGATGTGCTCCCGCAGGCTGCCCACCACCTGCCGCACGTAGTAGAAGCCGAAGCGCGGATTCTGCAGATACAGCTGCGTCAGCTCGTCGTAGCTGAGTTCCAGCGCCTCGACCTCGGTCTCGCAGATGCCGGTGTTGGTGCGCCGCCGGTCGTCGGCGAAGATCGCGATGTCGCCGAAGAAGCCGCCCGGCGCCACCACGCGGCCAGTCTCGGCATAGCGGAAGGCGCCGCGCAGCAGGTAATACGCGGTCTCCGCCGGATCGCCGCGGCGGAACAGCACCATGCCCGCCGGCAGCACGATGCGCCGGGTGAAGGGGCGCAGCCAGTCGGCCACGAAATCGCCCGCGGCGGCATCGCGCACACGCGCGACCAAGCGGCGCATTTCGATCAGCCGCTGCAGGTTCAGTGGCAGTAGCACCAGGTGCAGGAACAGCACGTTCCACAGCAGTGCCAGCGCGCCGAAGGCGATGAACAGCAGGTTCGCCACGATCGCCACGACGCGCAGCGGAATCATGGTCCGCATGCGCTGCGCCATGATGGTCGCGATGGCCGCTGCATAGCCGATGGCGGTCACCGCGATCTCGCCGGTGGTCACGGCGCTGCCGCCGTGCCTCAGTCCACCCTGATGCCCGCCGCGCGGATCACCGCGCCCCAGCGTGCGCGCTCGCGCGCCACCACGCCGTCCATCTCCGCCGGCGTCGATGTCCAGACATCGATGCCGAGCCGTGCGAGGCGCGCCTGCGTCTCCGGCGCCGCGAGCACGTCACGCAGCGCGCGCGACAGCCGATCGATGCGGTCGGAAGGCGTGCGCGCAGGCACCTGCAGCCCCTGCCAGTTCTCCACGACGAAATCCGGCACACCCGCTTCCGCCGCCGTCGGCACCTCCGGCGCGCCCGACCACCGCGCGGCCGAGGTCGCGAACAGCATCCGCACGCGCCCGGCCTGCACCTGGCCAAGCCAAGCCGGCGGGCTGTCCAGCGCCATGTCGATCCGCCCGGCCAGCAGGTCGGTCACCACCGGCGGCGTACCGCGATAGGGCACATGCGTGATGTCGAGCCCCGCCTGCCGGCGCAGCAGCTCCATGCCCACATGGCTAGGCAGCCCATTGCCGGCGCTGCCATAGGTCATCGCACCCGGCCGCGCCCGTGCCGCAGCGGCCAACGTGGCGAAATCCGCTGGCCCGTCGGCGCGCACGAACAGGCCGAGCGGCGAGCGCCCGATCAACCCGACCGAGGCGAAATCCTCCGGCTTCCAGGGCAGCTGCGCATAGAGGTTCGGGCTGAAGGCGGCGAGCCCGGTCGACACCAGGATCAGCGTCAGCCCATCCGGTTCGGCGCGCGCCACCGCCTCGGCGGCGATGTTGCCGCCGGCGCCGGCACGGTTCTCGACCACCATGGGCTGGCCGAGCACCGCGCCCAGCGCCGGCGCCAGCGCGCGCGCCAGCGCATCCAGGGTGCCGCCGCCCGGCGGGAAGGGCACGACGGCGCGCAGCGGCCGGTCCGGCCAGGGCGCCTGGCCGCGTGCTGCGCCCGGCGCGGCGGCGACGATGAGGCCCGCCGCGACCATGCGTCGGCGGCGCAGGTAATGGATGGCGGCGTGGGTGCGGCGCGGCGGAACGGGGCGCGGCATGTGCACAACCATGGCGTATCTCTCCTGACATCAGGGGATGCGGGGCTGTGCTTCGCGCAATTTGGTTGGTTGGGCTTACGAAGCGCGCCGATCATGCCCGTGGCCGACCGCGGCTGTCCATCGCGAAGCGCGCGGCGCGCCGTCAGCCCGCTGGGGCGAACTCCCGGAACAGCGCTTCCTGCAGGGCCTTCAGCGCCTCGTCCGCGCGCCCGTCGGGCCGGTTCGTCGCGACCACCACAGCGAAGTCCCGCGACGGCTGCACCATCACCATCGCCAGGTTCATGCTGTTGGACCCGGTGTGCAGCATCACCTCGCCCCGGCTGAAGGGCATCTCGATGAAGCCCCAGCCCAGGCCATAGGCGCCGCCCGAAGGCGTACCCGGCGCCGCATCCGGGCGCGCCGGCATCTCGACCACGCGGGTGTGCAGCCGGCGCAGCGTCTCGCCCCCCACCAGTGCCGGGCCGCGCCGCCCCGCGCCCGCGTGCCAGCCGGCCCAGGCGGCGAAATCCAGGATCGACAGATGCGCCGCCCCGGCCGGGCCATATACCGCGGGCACGTCGCCATTCGGCCCCGCCAGCATCGCGAGCAGCGACCCGTCCGGCCGCACCACGTGGCCGAGCGGCGCATCGACGCGCCCCATGGTCGATTGCGGCCCGATGCCCGCGCCGGCCAGGCCGAGCGGACCGGCGATGCGCGCCAGCACCAGTTCCTCCCACGTCGCGCCCGCCGCGGCCTCGAGCATCGCGCCCGCGATCATGTAGCCGAGGTTCGCGTAGGCGAAGCGCGTCCCCGGCGCCGAGGCGAGCGGCCGCGTCCGCAATTGCCCGATCACCCAGCGCCGCATCGCGTCGAGGTTCAGAGAATCCTCGCCATAGGCCGCGAGCAGCACGCGGATGATGGCGTCGTCGTCGGGCGATACGCCGCCGGTGTGCGAGAGCAACTGCGCCAGCGTCACTCCCGCCAGGCCGGAATCCATGCCCGCGCGCAGGTCGGGGAAGGCCTCACCCACGCTGCTGTCCCAGCGGATGCGCCCGGCCTCGACCAGGATGCCGGCGAGCAAAGCGGTGAAGGCCTTGGTGCACGACCCGATGTGGAACCGGTCGGTCAGCGTGACCGGGATGTCGGCGCCGGCGCGCCGCGTGCCCACCGCCCCCGCGGCGACGACGCGCCCCTGAAGCACCACCGCGCCCGCCACCGCCGGCAGGCCGAAGCGCGCGAGGGTGGGGCGCAGCGTGGCATCGAGGCTGGCCGGCGGCGGCTGCGCCACGGCCTGCGTGGTGGCGAGCAGCGCCGCCGTGCCGATCATCGTCGTCCTGCGTCGCATCGTCGCCTGTCCTGCACCGTGCCCGCGCACTCTGGTCCGCGCGCGGGCGGCGCGGCAACACGCGCCGACTCAGCCGCGCTCGGCCAGCCAGCCGCGCAGCAGCAGCGCCGCACCCGCCCCGCACATCGCCGCCATCCCCCAGAATACACCGCCACCCATTGCTGCGTAGCCCCACCCCGCGGCCAGCGTCGCCACCATCATCACCGCCCCGATCCCCGCCGCGAGCAGCGTCTGCGCGGTGCCCGCCACCTGCGCCGGGATCGCGTGCTGCATCACCCGCATGGTGGCCAGGTGCATCGCCCCGAAGGTCAATGCGTGCAGCGCCTGCGCCACCACCAGCGCAGTCAGGTCCACGCTCTGCGCCGTGATGCCCCAGCGCAGCAGGCCGGCGCCGGCCGCCACCAGCGCCAACCCCCGCGCGCCAAGGCGTTCGGCCAGCGGCCGGCCCCAGGCGAATAGCGCCACCTCCGCCACCACCGACCAGGCCCAGAGCAGGCCGATCACGCTCGGTGCCACGCCGGTGCGTTCCCAATGGATCGACCCGAAGGCGTAATACGCCGCGTGGCTACCCTGGATCAGCGCCGAGACCACCAGCACGCGGCGGAAGGCGGGCAGCGCCCATACGGCGCGAAAGGCGCCGCCCCGCCGGCGCGTCGGGGCATCGCTCACCGGCAGCCGCAGCGCGGCAAGCGCGGCGGCAAACAGCGCGCCCGCCAGCAGCCACGCCACGCTGGCGGCCCCGGCGCGTTCCGCCACCCACCCTGCCGCGCCAGCTGCGACAATGAAGGCCGCCGAGCCGACCGCGCGCACCCGCGCGTAATCCCAGGATTCGGCCCGGGCGGCGCGCAGCGCCATGGCATCGCCGAGCGGCACGACGCAGGCGAAGGCGACCGCGAAGACCAGATTCGCCGCCAGCAGCCCGGCGAAGCCGCCAGCCACGCCGTACAGCATCGCTGCACAGGCCGCGACCAGCGCGCCGGCCGCCATCACCGCGCGCGGCCGGCCCAGCGCATCGGCCAGCCGCCCGCCCAGCGGCCCCGACACCAGCCGCACCGCCCCGCCAAGCGCCAGGATGGTCGCGACCTCTGCCGCGCCCAGCCCGGCGGCCGCCATCAGTGGCGGGATGAAGGGCAGCAGCACGCCCACGGCGGCGAACTGGGCGCCGAACAGCAGCGCGAAGCGCGGCGCCGCCCCGGAAATTCTCTGATCTGGGGCAGGGCTTCTTTCCACGATCGGACCATCCCGGCAGCGCATGAGGCCGCCGTGTGACTGTGCCGGGACGCGCCCAACGGAGGAAGCCCATGCCCGCGACCCACAGGATCGTGCCCGATGGCGAGGATCTCTTTGCCCTTGCGCGGATCGACGACAGGCGCGTGGCGTACGACGCCGCGCTGCTGGCGCAGGCCAACGGGCCTGGCGCGGTGGAGACGCCGGGCGGCGGCGTGGCGTAGCAAGCCCCCGCCCAGCCGCCCGCACGCCTGGCCGAGGACCAGTTCCAGACGTCGCGCTCCGCGTTGATTGCCGCCGGGCGCATGGCGTTGCCCGATGGCGGCACGGACCGTGCGCCCGAGATCGCGCTGCCGGAACGCCACCTCGCCGCCGTGTTCAAGGACGCGATCGCCGAGCACGGCCCGCGGGTGCGGCGGGAGACGCTGGCCGACCTCGCGGTCGCCTTTGCAACGCTGAGCGACTTCTTCGCTGGCGCGATGGTGCTGCTGCATGCCTGCTCGGGGCCTGGTGGTCGGCGCCGAGGCGTCGCAAGCTGGGCGCCCGCCGTGGCAGCACTTCTCGATGCGCGCAATCGCGTCGGCCTTCAGTTCCTCGGCGCCTGGCTCTCGGCGGCGCAGCAACTCAACAGCGGCGATGCGGGCGTGCTGGACGGGGTCTGCGCGGAGCCCTTCGATTCCTGGATCCGTGGCTGCGTGCTGTTGGGTGTCGGCGTCATCGTGATCCTGCTGCCGCACAAGCAGGTGGTCGTGCTCAACCTGGGCGGCGAAGGGTCGGGGCTGTCCAGCGTGGGCATCCTCGATGGCTTCTCCGCGACGGCGATCTGCGGCGCGCTGCTCGGCCTGGGCGAACGCATCCTGCCGCGGGTGATCTCGGGCGAGGCGGACCGCGTCCTGCGGCAATTCGGCGCCGATCGCGCGGCACCTGCGCCCGCACCAGCACCTGCCGGCGGGGCCCCGGCGGCCGTTGCGCCGCCCTAGGTGGCCAGCGCCCCACCGAGGCCCGCGCAACCACCCGCGACGCCGCAACCGGACCAGGCGGCGACCGGCGCGGACGGCATCAGGGGCAAGCGCCGGGCGTCGCCGCCGAAATAGACGCGGCCGGCGCGCCATGCCCGCGCGCCGTCCTGCCATGGACAAGTGGCGCGCCCCATGCGACGGAAGCCCGCTCCTCATTGCGGAACGCCTGCGCGCCATGTTCGAACCTCGGGTCCGCGCCGTCCTCGGCCCTACCAATACCGGCAAGACTCATCTCGCGATCGAGCGATTGCTCGCGCATGCGTCCGGCATCATCGGCTTCCCGCTGCGCCTGCTGGCGCGCGAGAACTACGACCGCATGGTCGCGCAGAAGGGCGAGAAGCACGTCGCGCTGATCACCGGCGAGGAAAAGATCGTCCCGCCCGAGGCGAAGTGGTTCGCCTGCACGGTGGAGGCCATGCCGCTCGACCGTCCGGTGGAATTCCTCGCGGTGGACGAGATCCAGCTCTGTGCGGACCCCGACCGCGGGCATGTCTTCACCGATCGGCTGCTGCATGCCCGCGGCATGGTCGAGACCATGTTCCTCGGTGCGGAGACCATTGCGCCGCTGCTGCGCCGACTGGTGCCGCGCGCCGAGATCGAGACGCGCCCGCGCCTGTCGCAACTCACCTACGCCGGCCCGGCGAAGCTGACGCGCCTGCCCGCCCGTTCCGCCATCGTCGCGTTCAGCGCGAACGAGGTCTACGCGATTGCCGAGGCCGTGCGCCGCCGCCGCGGCGGCTGCGCAGTGGTGATGGGCCGGCTGTCCCCGCGCACGCGCAATGCGCAGGTCGCGCTGTACCAGAACCGCGAGGTGGATTTCCTGGTCGCCACCGACGCGATCGGCATGGGCCTGAACATGGATGTCGACCATGTCGCCTTCGCCGCGCTGCAAAAGTTCGACGGCCAGCAGCCGCGGCCGCTGACCGCGCAGGAAGTCGCGCAGATCGCCGGGCGCGCCGGGCGCGGCATGAAGGACGGGTCCTTCGGCACCACGGCCGAATGCGCGCCCATGCCCGAGGAGATCGTGGAGGCGGTGGAGACCCATGCCTTCGAGCCGATCCAGCAGCTCGCCTGGCGCAATTCCGACCTCGATTTCACCAGCATCGACGGGCTGCTCGGCAGCCTCGCGGCCTCGCCGCCGCAGGCGGGGCTTGCCAAGGGCCACGACGCGGTGGACCACATCACGCTGGAAGCCCTGTCGCGCGTGCCGGAGGTGCGCGACCTGGCCGACACCGCGTCGCGCGTGCGGCTGCTGTGGGAAGCCTGCCAGGTGCCGGATTTCCGCAAGCTGGCCGATGACAGCCACACGACGCTCTGCACCAAGCTGTTCACGCACCTGGCGCGCGACGGGCGCCTGCCGCGGGACTGGGTGGTGGGTGCGCTGGCGGTGCTGGAACGCACCGATGGCGACCTCGATACGCTGATGGCGCGGATCACCGCGATCCGGGTCTGGGCCTATATCGCCGCGCGCAACGACTGGGTCGACGACGCGCCGGGCCTGCAGGCCGATGCGCGCCGCGCCGAGGACATGGTCAGTGACGCGCTGCACGAGACGCTGACCGCGCGCTTCGTGGACCGCCGCGCCGCCCACCTGATCCGCAAGATGGACGACACCGAGGAGGAACTCCTCTCCGCCGTGACCCGCCGCGGCGAGGTGGTGGTCGAGGGCCATCCGGTCGGCACCGTGAAGGGCTTCGCATTCGAACCCGATTCCGCGACGGTCGAGGAGGAGGAACGCCGCGTCGTGCTGCGCGCCGCCCGCCGTGCGCTGGCCGCCGAGATCCCGCGCCGCGTGGCGATGCTGGAAGCGGCGAAGGACGACGCCTTCGCCATCACCGCCAACCACCGCATCACCTGGGCCTATTCGCATGCGCCCAACATGCCCGCGGGCCTGGGCGACATCGCCGAGGTCGCGAAGCTCAAGCCCGGCCCGGAACCTTCCAAGCCGCAGGTCGAGGTGCTGGCCAGCGAATACCTGGACGGCGCGCAGCGCGAACGCATCCGCGAACGCCTGGCCACTTGGCTCGATGCGCTCATCAAGCGCGAACTGGGCGCGGTCTTCGCCGCCGAGGGCAAGGCCTCGGAGGACAACACGCTGCGTGGCCCTGCCTTCCGCCTGCGGGAGGAACTCGGCCTGGCGATGGGCCGCACCGACCCCGACATCCGCCCCGACCTGCGCCAGAAGCTGAAGGGCATCGGCATCCGGGCCGGCCGCTACGCACTGTTCGTGCCCGAGGCGATGAAGCCCAAGGCCATGGCGCTGCGTGCGCAGCTGTGGTCGCTGCTGCGCGGAATCGAGACGCCGAAGCTGCCTGGCGGCGGGCTGATCGCCGTGCCGGCGCGCGAGGACTGGCCGCGCGGCTTCGCCGAGACCATGGGCTGGCTGCCGGCCGGGCCGGTGCTGCTGCGCCTCGATGTGGCGGAACGCATCGCCGGGGAGATCGGCCACCTGACGCGCCGCGCGCCGGCCATGCTGCCGGGTGACCTGGCCAGCCGGCTCGGCGTGAAGGGCGATGTGCTGGGCCCCGTTCTGGACGCGATGGGCTTCCGCCTGATCCCGACCGAGGTGCTGGAGGAAAAGCAGTTCGGCCCGCCCTGCCCCGCGCGCATCGCTCATGCCCGACCGGCGCGCCCCGAGCATCATCGCGGCCCGCGGCGCGACGGCCCGCCACGCGGGGAAGCCCGCGATGGCGAACCACGTGGCGAACGGCGGGACGGCGAGAACCGCGGCCCGCGGCGGGACGGCCAGAACCGCGGTCCGCGGCGCGACGACCGCCGCGCCCCGCGGACGGACCAGCCGGCGGCCGATGCGCCGGCTGCCGAGGGGGCCGTGCCCGCCGAGGCCGGCGCCGAGGCTCCGCGCCCGCCGCGCCAGGACCCCCGTCCGCCCCGTCAGGACAACCGCCCGCCGCGCGACCAGAACCGCCAGGGCAAGGGCGGCGGCTACCAGGGCGATCGCGACCGCGGCCCACGTCGCCCGCGCGAGGATCGCCCGGCCCTGCCCTCCATGCCGCGCCCGGACAGCCCCTTCGCGGTGCTGGCCAGCCTGCTCAAGAAGGACTGACGCGGCCCCGTGGCGGAGACGGAGCGCGAGGCCCAGCGCCTCGACCTCTGGCTCTGGTGCGCCAGGCTGCGCAAGACGCGCGCCGATTGCGCCCGCCTGGTCGAAGCCGGGGCGGTGCGCATCAACCGCCAGCCCACCGACAAGGCGCATGCCCGGGTGCGGCCGGGCGACGTGCTCACCATCGCGCAGGGCCAGGGCGAGCGTGGGCGGATCCTGGTCTGGCGCGTGCTGGCTCTGGCCGCCCGGCGCGGGCCGCCGCCCGAGGCCCGCACGCTGTTCGAGGAAATGCCGGACGAATGAGCAACCGCCTGCACCCGCCCATCTCTGCCGGGACACCGCCGGGCCCCGTGGCGCGCCGGCGGGCGCAAGCCCGGCCCGGCATTCACGCCGCCGCCATGTGCGGCGCCGCGCCGAGCCATGTGCCGGGGGTGGCTTGCGGCCTGGCGGCCGCGCGGCCATTTTGCAGGCGCCGCAACGCCTTGAGCCTGGGGACCGACCGCCCGTGACCTATGTCGTCACCGAGAACTGCATCAAGTGCAAGTACATGGACTGCGTGGAGGTCTGTCCGGTGGACTGCTTCTACGTCGGCGAGAACATGCTGGTCATCCATCCGGATGAATGCATCGACTGCGGCGTCTGCGAACCCGAATGCCCCGCCGAGGCCATCGTGCCCGACAGCGACGACAAGGGGACGGCGTGGCTCGAGTTGAACCGCACCTATGCGGCGCAATGGCCGAACATCACCCGCAAGGGCGATGCACCGGCCGATGCGGATGAATGGAAGGACAAGCCAGGCAAGAAGGAGCTGTTCAGCCCCAATCCGGGCTGAGCATTCCTTCACGCCCGTCCTGCGGGGTGACGGGCGGCTATCTTTCTGCTATTGTTTCAGACAGATGGCCGGGTTGTACCGTGGCAGCGCCCTGGTGGTGCGCCCGGCCGCGGCCCGCTGGATCAGCGTCGCGGCCCCGGCTGAGGGCAGTGCGGCGGGAATTGGGAGCAGACCGGTCATGAAGGCATCCGCCCGCGCCAAGGCGCAGAGCAGGTCCCGCGCCACGGCCAAGGCCAAGCCCGCCACCAAGGCCAAGGCCGCCGCGAAGCCGGCGGCGAAGTCGAAGCCGAAGGTCGCCGCGAAGCCGAAGGCGGTGGCCAAGGCGGCGAAGTCGCCCACGCGCAAGGCGGCAGCCCCGAAGCCCACCACCAAGGCCAAGCCGGCCACCAAGCCGAAGGCCGCCGCGCCGAAGCCGGCCCCCAAGGCAAAGCCCGTCGCCGCGAAGACGAAGACGACCACCACCGCCAAGACCGCGCCGAAGCCCATGGCGAAGCCCGCCCCGGCCCCGAAGGCGGCAGCATCGAAAGCAGCAGCACCGGCCATGAAGCGCGAGACCGTGGCCCCCGCCACCAAGGCAGAGGCTCCCAAGCCCGCCGCCACCGCGGCCCAGGCGCCGGCGCCCAAGGCTGCCGCACCGGCGGCGAAGGCCCCGGCGGCGAAGGCCCCAGCGGCGAAAGCCGCGACCGCGGCGCCGAAGCCGGCCGCGACCGCCCCCGCGCGGCCTGCCGTCGTGCCCGCACATACGGAAGGCATCGCGACCACCACCCCGCGCCCGGAGATGCCGCGCGCCCCCGCCCCGCCGCCGCCCATGGCGCGTGGGGCACCGGTCTCGCTGCCGCCGCCGACCCATCGGCCGAGCGCCTCGCCGCTTGCCTCGGCGGCCGCCAGCCGCGCCGCGCCGCGCCCAAAGGAGGACTTCAAGGCCGGCGACCACGTGGTCTACCCGACCCATGGCGTGGGCCAGGTCCAGGGCATCGAGACGGTCGAGGCGGCAGGCTATTCCCTGTCGGTCATCGTGGTGACCTTCGAGGAAAACCGCATGACGCTGCGCGTGCCGGTAAACAAGGCGGCGTCGTCCGGACTGCGCAAGCTGGCGGTGGGCGCGGCCATGCAGCAGGCGCTCGATACGCTGAAGGGCCGCGCGCGCATCAAGCGCACCATGTGGTCGCGCCGCGCCCAGGAATACGAGGCGAAGATCAATTCCGGCGACCCGATCCAGATCGCCGAGGTGGTGCGCGACCTGCACCGCAATGCCGGCCAGCCGGACCAGTCCTTCTCGGAACGGCAGATCTACGAGCAGGCGCTGGATCGCCTGGCAGCGGAGGTCGCGGCGATCGACAAGTCGGACAAGCCGGCGGCGATCGAGAAGCTGCTCACCTACCTCGGCAAGGCCGAAAAGGGCCCGCGCGAGGACAAGGCCGATAAGGCCGACGCGCTGGACGATTCGGGGCAGTAGCGCCCCCGCGCCCGACGCGGTTCAGCCGCGCCGGGCCGCACGTTCGGCACGGATGGTCGCCTCGATCGCGACCAGTTCGTCCCAGTTCTCGATCACCTGCGCCTTGTCGGGCGCGGTGGGGCGCAGGTCCGCCGCACCCGCCACCGGGGTGTCGGCCGGCAGGCCGAGCAGCGCTGCGATGCCGGCTTGCGCCGCCGGCGCCAGGCGCTGCCCATCGATGAAGTCGGGGTACCGCAGTTCCAGGAGGCGGGGATGGCGGCGGAAGGTGCGGCGGACAAAGTCGCGCGCGTCCAGGATGGCGCGGATTTCGCGGGCGGCGCGCCTGGGTTCTGCCACCAGGCGCAGCGCGGCGTCCGGTTCCGCCAGCGCGGTGCGACGGTGCCAGCCGCGGTGCTCGGCGATCAGCGTGCTGGCATGGCATTCGGCCGGGCTGTCGCGCACCAGGTGGATGATGGGCAGGTTGCGCGCGCGCAGCACCGCGGCGATCAGGCTGCCCCCGCCCGGCGGTGGCCAGGCCCAGGCACCGGAGAAGCCGCCCAGGTTGTTGTACATGACGTCGAAATGGAGGATCGGGCGGTCGCTGCGCGCCAGCATCTCGTCCAGGAAGGCCCCGAGCAGCGCGTGCATATGTGCGGATCGGAAGTCGAATTCCGGATGCCGCGCGAACCAGCCGGCCAGGAAGGTTGGAAAGAGCCGGCGCGGCTCGCCGGGCTGGAAGCATTCGGCGACGCTGCGCACCAGCGTCCCGGCATTCAGGCAGCCGCACAGGAACTTGGTCCCGCTGCGCTGGGTCGCGATGGTGACGATGATCTGGCGGTCCATCGCGTCCCGATAGCGCGCTTCGGTCCGGCCAGGAACCGGATGAAGCCCAAAGGAAAGGCCCCGGGGATTACTCCCCGGGGCCCTGGCCGTTCCGCTTTCGCGGGGCCGTTTATTCCTGCCTGTTGCCGATCAGCGAGAGCAGCAGCTGGAACAGGTTCACGAAGTTGAGGTACAGCCCCAGCGCGTCCATCACCGAGCGCTTGCCGGCCTCGTCGGTGCCTTCGGCGTAGGCGTAGGCGACGTAGTCCGACTTGATGCGCTGCGTGTCATAGGCGGTGAGGCCCACGAAGACGACCACGCCGATGATGCTGATGGCGAAGGCCAGCGCCGACGACGCCAGGAAGATGTTGACCAGCGACGCGATGATGATGCCGATCAGGCCCATCATCATGAAGCTGCCCATGCGCGTCAGGTCGGCCTTCGTGGTGTAGCCGTACAGGCTGATGCCCGCGAACATCGCCGAGGTGATGAAGAAGGTCGTGGCGATGGACTGGCCGGTGTAACGCAGGAAGATGTTCGACAGGCTTGCGCCCATGGCGGCCGCGAACAGCCAGAACAGCAGCTGCGCCGTGCCCTTGCTCATGCGGTTGATGCCGAACGAGAAGACCAGCACGAAGGCCAGCGGCGAGAGCATCGCAACCCAGCCCAGGATGGTCGGCGAGACGACGCGCGCGCCCGAGGCGGTGCGGCCGACCGACCAGAACAGCTGCATCAGCTCCGGCGTGGAGGCGATGACATACGCCACGATGCCGGTCAGCAGCAGCCCCGAGGCCATCCAGTTGTAGACCCGGAGCATGTAGGACCGCAGCCCGGCATCGACGGCGGCCGCGTCGGCGGCCGCAGTGCGACCCCAGCCAGGCGCACCCGTCGTGAATCGAGTGTCGGGACCAAAGGCCATGACGACTTGAACTCCTTGTAGGGGGAGGATTCCCCGCGGACGCTGAATATGGAGATTTCTTCATCAGGATCAACGGGGGAATGCGTCGATCCGCAACGGTCGTCCGGGGCGGCGGGCGGCGGCCGCCCCGCGATTTCTGAGTGTCGGCCCGACAGGTCCGGCACCTACCCGCCCGCCGCCCAGGGCAACCAGCATCAGTGTCCTGAAGTGGCTGGCCGGGCCGGGGGTGCGGGCCGGCGCAGGAGGGGGGTGAGAATGCGCCAAAGGGCGCATTCTCACGCAGCCACTCAGCGCTCGGCGGGTTCGACCGACAGGGCGGTCGCCTCGGCGATCGCGACGTTCACGCGCTGGCCCGGCTGGATCGTGCGGATGAAGGCCTGCATCTCCGGCGAGCGGACGGCGACGGTGCGGCGCACCCCGCGCGAGGAGGTGAAGGTCACCGTGTTCGCGGTGGTGTCGACCGAGTTGATCGTCACGGTGTCGCGCACGGTGGTGACCACCGCGCCGGCAGGGCGGTCGCCGGCGGGGGCGCGGGCAGCGCCGATGTCGACCTCGGCCGGCAGGGTGGTGCCGCGCGGCGTCAGCTGGACGGCCACGGCTTCCTCGAAGCGGATGCGCACGCGGTCGCCGCGGCGGATGCGGGCGAAGTTCTGCACCTCGGGGCCCGCGACCACGGTCACGGTGCGGTTGGCCGGCGTGCGGATCGCCACCTGGCGCGTGCGGGCGTTCACGCTCTGCACCACGCCCACGGCCTCGCTGGCGGTGGAGACGACGGCGGGCGGCGGCGGCGTGACGGGCTGCGGCGGCGGGGTCGGCGCGCAGGCGCCGAGCGCGGCAAGCGGCAGAACGACGAGCGCAGCGAGCGACAGCCGCGAACGGGGGGTCTGGGACATGGCGATTTCCTTCGTGGGGCGGATAACGTCCGGCGCCCTAGGGTAACAGACCCGTGCGCCGGGCAGAAGCGCCGGCGCTATTCGTTCCGCAGGAACGGCGCAGGGCGCGCGCGCAGCGCCAGTGCCGTCCCCGCATAGCCGAAAGCGAGCGTCAGCGCCGTGCAGGCCAGTACCACCGCGGCCAGCGTGCCGGGCAGGAACACCCAGTCCGCGCCCAGGATGTAGCGCACGACGCCCCAGGCCGCTGCCGTGCCCGCCACGGCCGCGATGACGCCGGCGGTGGCCCCCAACAGGCCGAATTCGACCAGGAAGGCGCGGCGGATCTGCCGGCGTGTTGCGCCCACGGTCTTGAGCACCACGGCATCGCGCACGCGCCGCCGCTGCCCCGCCGCCACCGCGCCCGCCAGCACCAGCGCGCCGGCGGCGAGCGTCAGCGACGCTGTCGCGGACAGCGCCGTGCCGATGCGCCCCAACAGCACCGCCACCTGTTCCAGCGCATCGCGCACGCGGATGCCCGAGACGTTCGGGAAGGCCTCGCTTATCGCGCGCAGCACGGCGCCCTCATTGGCGGTGGCCGAACGCAGGGTCGCGATGTGGGTATGCGGCGCGGCTTCCAGCATGCCCGGCGAGGCGACCAGCACGAAGTTCAGCCCGAGCCCGCGCCATTCGATGTCGCGCAGGTTGGCGATGCGCAGCGGGATGTCGCGGCCGAGCACGTTGACCGTGATGCTGTCCCCGATGCCCACGCCCCAGCCACGGGCGAGGTTGGCATCGAAGGAGACCAGCGGCTCCCCGCTGTAGTCCGCCGCCCACCACTGGCCCTGCACCAGGCGCGTGCCCTCGGGCGGGGTCGCGGCATAGGTGAGGCCGCGGTCGCCACGCAGCGCCCAGGCGGTCTCGGGCGTGGTGCGGACCTGGTCGGCCGGCACGCCATTCACGGCGACGATGCGCGCGCGCAGGGACGGCACGCGCTTGATCTCGCTGACCGTGGGCTGCGCGGCGGCCACGCGGTCGAAGTCGCGCGCCTGGTCGGACTGGATGTCGATGAAATAGAAGTTCGGCGCGGCGTCGGGCAGTTGCTCGGCGATCTGGCGGCGCAGGTTGCCCTCGATCAGCGCCACCGCCGCCAGCGTGGTCAACCCGATGCCGAGCGACACCAGGATGAGCGGGGTCGGCGCACCGGGACGGTGCAGGTTGGCCAGGCCCAGGCGAAGCGCCGGGCGCCGCACGCCGCGGAAGGCGCGCGCGCCGCGCATCAGCGCAAAGGCGCCGAGCCGGAACACCAGCAGCGTACCGACCGCGCCGCCCACGAAGGAGATCGCGAAGAAGCGGTTCTCCGCCGTCGCGATGATCAGCGCGGCCAGCGCCAGCCCCGCCGCCACGGTCGCCGCCACCAGCGCGATTCGCGGACGCGCGCCCGAGGGCTGCAGCGCGTCGCGGAACAGCGCCGCGCCGGGGATCTCCATGGCGCGGCCGAGCGGCCACAGCGCGAAGGCCAGCGCCGTCAGCAGCCCATACACCGCCGCCAGCGCCAGCGGCACCGGATACACCCCCATGCGCGGCGGGATCGGCAGCGCATCCGCCAAGGCCCAGGCGCCCAGCATGGTCAGCCCGAAGCCCGCCGCCAGGCCGATGGCGATGCCCAGGCAGGCCAGCGCCAGCACCTGCATCAGGTAGGTCGTGAAGATCACCCCCGGCCCGGCGCCGAGGCAGCGCAGCGTCGCGATGGTGCGCGCCCGCTGGTCGAGCCACGACCGCACGCCGGTCGCGACACCGATGCCGCCGACCAGCAGCGCCGTGAGGCTCGCGAGCGTCAAGAAGAAGGCGGCG